>DASUII010000405.1:0-33581 GCA_036279835.1 Pseudonocardiaceae bacterium | reverse complement strand
ATTAGCATCTCTTCGTCGGTGCGGCTCCAGTAGTCGTCGTTGAAACCCATGGTCTTGGCCAGCCGCCGGAACAGCTCCACATTGGGTACGCACTCGCCCGGCGCGGGGATCGCCGGCTGGTTGAGTGAGATGTACAGGTGTCCCCAAGTGACCATGATGTCGAGCTGTTCGGCCTGCATGGTCGCTGGCAGGATGATGTCGGCGTAGCGGGCGGTATCGGTGATGAAGTGCTCGCTGACCACGGTGAACAGGTCCTTACGCTCCAGGCCGCGGACGAGTTTGGCCTGCGCCGGGCCTTGCGAGACCGGGTTGGAGTTGTAGACGAACAGTGACTTCAGCGGCGGGTCGAGCGCCAGTTCGCCGGTCAGGGCCGAACCGAGATCAAGTTCGTTGATGACCCGGGTGCCCTCGGGGATCCATTCGGGCTTGCAGATCTTGTCGAACTGGGTGGGAAATTCCCAGATGGGCATTTCAACCGTGCCACCACCAACGTGCCGCCAGGCGCCGACCAGCGCGGGCAGGCAGGTGATGGCGCGGATCGCCTGGCCGCCGCCCCTGCTGCGTTCGATCGCCACGCCTTGGCGGATCGCGGCCGGTTGGGTGGTGGCGTACTCACGTGCCAGCGTGCGGATGGTCTCGGCCGGAACACCGGTGATCTCTGAGACACGCTCGGGTGGGTACTGGGCGGCCCGCTGGGCCAGCTCGTCGTAGCCGATGGTGGTAGTTGTCGACGTAGTCGACGTCCACCAGCTCCTGGGTGATGATCTCGTGGATGAGACCCATGGCCAGCGCGCCATCGGTGCCCGGCCGGATTGGGATGTGCCAGTCGGCCTGGCGGGCGGTGCGGGTGCGTATCGGGTCGATGACGACGACCTTCGCGCCCTTTTTCTGGGCTTCCAGCACGAAGGGCCACGCGTGCAGGTTCGTGCTGGTCATGTTCATGCCCCACACGATGATGTACTTCGAGTAGGCCATGCTTTCGACGTCGAGCCCGCCGGTGGGACCAACAGTCATGATCCAGGCGGTCGATGAGCCGGACTCGCAGTAAGTTTTTTCCGCCACGCTAGAGCCCAGACGGTTGAAGAACGCATCACCGGAGGTGAGACCGTTGAGCACGCCCTGATGACCTAGGTAGGCGTGTGGCATGACCGCCTGAGGACCGTACTCGTCGATGATCTCAGTCCACCGAGCTTTGATCTCGGCGAGTGCGTCGTCCCACGAGATGCGCTCGAACTGTCCTGAGCCCTTCGGCCCGGTGCGGCGCATCGGGTACAGCAGGCGGTCGGCCTGATAGTGGTGCGCGGGCAAGTTCTTGAGTTTGACGCACAGGCCGCCGCGCGTCATGGGGTGGTCTGGATCGCCTTGCGCGGGACGCGGGCGGTGTGGTCGGTACCCGCCTACCGGGCCGCGGCCATGGACGGCATCGCGGTACAGGCCGCCAGCACGAGCATCGCGACACCGCAGCGACCTGCCCGGTTGCTACCCGGGGAGTTCGACCTCGTTGACACCGGCGACTTGATGCCTGACGGGCGCGACGCCGTGATCATGCGCGAATACGTCCGGCACCTCAACAACGGTGCTGTAGAGATTGACAATTCCGTCGCGCCCGGTCGCCACGTCCGCGCCATCGGCGAGGACATCCAGGGGGGGAGGGTTCTGCTGCCGGCTGGTCACCGCATCCGGCCGGTTGACATGGCCGCATTGGCCGCTGCCGGTCACCGCCACGTCCAGGTCCGGCCCCGACCGGTTGTGGCCATCCTGGCGACCGGGGATGAGGTGCGGCCGGTCGGTTCGGTACTCGCGCCGGGCGAGGTGCTCGACACGAACTCACTGATGCTCGCGGGGATGGCCGAGGAAGCCGGCAGCAAGTCCCTGCGGCTACCCATCGCCCCTGACCAGCCGGATGAGCTCGCCCAAGCCGTGGTGGCTGCGGCGCACCATGCCGATGTCGTGCTAGTGATCGCCGGTTCGAGCACCGGCCGCGACGATCACACCGCTGCGGTCGTGCGCCGCCTCGGCCTCGTCGCGGTGCATGGCGTGGCGATCCGGCCCGGGCATCCGGTACTGCTGGGAGTGCTGTCCGGCCATCGCCCGGTACCGGTGGTCGGAGTGCCGGGCTACCCGGCCTCCGCCGAACGCGCGTTCACGTGCTTCGTGTTGCCCCTGCTCCGTATCATGCTGGGGACGGGAGTACTCGGGATCAGGGGATCGGCCGGCGACGGGTTGCCAGCCCGGTTGGCCTGCGCGGTGAGCTCGGCCGAGCACCTGGACGAGTACCTGCGTCTGCGGCTCGCCCGCATCATCGACCCCCGCACCGGCCGGGAGGCTCTGGTGGCCGCCCCGCTGCAGCGCGGCGCCGGCGCGCTGAACGCAATGATCCAAACCGAAGCGGTCCTGCGCATCCCCGTCGGAACGACCGGATTCCCCGCGGGCGCCGAGGTACGTCCCGTCCCGGTTGCCGATGCCGCGTTCGCAACGGCAACCACGATCATCAACGGCCTACGCTCGTCGGCAACAGATGCCCTCCTGGAATTGCGCCACGATCAGGTACACCAGGGATCACTGCACTGGACCGAGGTCAGCGTCCAAGACGCCACCGACGCACTGGCGACTGGCTTGTGCCATGCGGTCGCGCTGGAGCAGCACCGCAGCGCCGGCGGTGATACAGCGGATCCCATCGCTGCACTCGCCGGGCGCATCGGTGAGCTCACCGTCATCGAGATCGCCCGAACCGGCTCGACCAACGAGGTGCTCGTGGTGCCGGCACTCGCCTCCTACACCCAGCCGATCGCGGCACTGCGGGCAGTGCTGCGATCCACAGCCTTCCAGCGCCGACTGCAAGGTGTGTCTCAGGTCAATTTCGGGCGCCAGTGATCACCGCAATATACTCATCTGCCGATGAGTGAACGGTCGGAGGACCTTTGGGTTGGACGTCGTAGCAATGCGAGTGCCGAAGTCCGGCCCATCACAAATCAACTCCGTATGGCCTGACAAATTGAACGCACCGGTTCTGTTGACGAGCTGGACCTGGCGCCCGACTAGCGCAGAGATCACGATCTCGCTCGCCACCGGTTCGCATGACGCAACTGCACATCTGGTGACGGTCTGGTTATGGATCCCGCAACTCGAAGCTGCAGTCAGGCGTCTCGGTGATCAGACGTCGTAGGTGTGTTACGCGTTTATGCTGACCAGCCGTAATGCGGTGTGCAGGTCGGAGAGTAGGAGCGATGTCACTGGACGGTTGTCGTTGGTTGTCGCGGTCTGACAGCCTCCCACGGCCCGGCCACGGCCTGATCTTGGTCGAGCTGACTTCGCTGAACGCGCATCTTCGGGTCAAAGTGATGAGTAGGACGCCACGGTGGAGGGCGGCGAGGAGGTTTGGTCCGATGCGCAGTCAGGAACGTCGACCTGCGGTAGGAACAGGATCAATCAAGAATCGGATAGGAGCTGGACTAGGTGGCCACCGACGGGTGGGTCGGGATCGATTCGCAGCGCCGTCATGACCCGGGCGAGCATGAGGTAGAGCCCGGCGGTCATCGCCAGCTCCACGACTTCGCGGTTACCGAGGTGTTCGCGCACCTCCCGAAAGATCGCGTCATCGACGTCCCCATCGGAAACTATCGCGGCAGCAAAGACCAGCACCGCCCGCTGCGCGGGTGTCCAACAGTCGGCAGCCAGTTCGCCGCGGTCCAGCACGTCGATCTGCTCGGCGCTGATTCCGGCCTCGCGGGCGATCGGGACATGCTGGTCCCACTCATAGCGTGCGGCCAGCCGGCCGACCTGCAGGATCGCCAGCTCACGCAGGCCGCTGTCTAGGGCCAGCTCGCTCAGGATCACGCTACCCAAGCGCAACGCCGGGACGAACGCGGTCTCGGCGTGCGCCAACAGGCCGAACACGTGCAACGGCGGTAAGCGACGCAGCGCACGGGCTACGTCCTCAGCGGCATCCTCGGGATCGAGGTAGGGCACTCGGGCCATACCGGAGCCTAACCAATAGGTCCCGCCACACACCTACCCGTGATCTACGCCCGATGCGAGGCCACCGTGTAAGCCTCCCGAGGGTCGGCTCGGCTCCGGTGGCACTCTCACGGTCAATACGGGAATCCAGCCGGCATGGCCAGCTTGGAAGATCGGGCAGTGATCATGGTCCTGACCAGCCAAATGCTGACCTGCGGGTACTCAGCGACAGGTGACATGAGTGACCGCTGTTGACCGTTGGTGACCGTGAGAAGGGGCACGCGGGGGGCACGCCGCGGTCTGGTCGAGAGTGTGCGTCGATCGAGCGTCATTCGACGCTGGGGGTAGGGCTGAGCGCCGTGTCGAGCTTCTGCGGTGTTCCCCTCGACTCCCGATTATGTACTTGTGATACGGCGTATTACGATGGTGTGGTGGAGGGTGACCTGTATGACGGCATACCCGTCGACCAGCTCCCGATCGAGGCGGTGGACGTTCCTGACCCAGCGCATCTGCGGCGCTCGGATCGCTACGTCGGTGCGGTGGACATCGACCCCGAGCACGCCATTGAGGCGGTGTTCGATCCCCGTCGCCTGGTCGCTCGGGATCCCAAGTCGCGCATCGGTGAGGCGATCCGGGTCCTCGGCTACTCGGCCGGCATGGATCGGGTTCTGGTCGTAGTGCTGGTGCCGGATAGCCATCCACCGAGTGGTTTGTGGCATGTCGCTACGGCGTGGCCGGCGGATAGCCGCATGTGTCGCGTCTACGGCGGGTGAGGAGAGCGACGATGGCTGATAAAGAGCTTCTGGAGCGCATCGCGGCGGCCGTGGAAGATGCTGAGGCGATGCCGGATGAGGAGCTGGAGTGGACGCGGCACCGGGAGCCGGCGAAAAGCCCGACGGCGGTCTATAGCGTTCGCATTCCGGTGGATCGGATCGAGGAGTTGCGCCAGCTGGCGGCTGAGCGCGGTGTTGCGCCCACCGCGCTGATCCGTTCATGGGTGCTTGCCCAGCTGGACGCTGCGCGCAGCCCTGAGGACTACGCGCAGCGCTGGGAACGGGACGTGCGCGCCACCGCAGAGCAGCTCCGCAAATTGCTCGATGAGCGCCCTGGCGCTCCTTGGGCGGAGGTGTCCTGAAGCTGTTGCACCTGCTCAAGCAACGGTAAGGGGTGGTGGAGCGGGCGACCGGGATCGAACCGGCATGGCCAGCTTGGAAGGCTGCGCTCACTGCGCCGTCAGAGGCCTCGATCGGTGGTCAGGCCGGGTCACAAGGCCCCGCTGTTGACCGTGGTTGACCGGTGTTAATGGCACGCTATTGGCACGCGCGGGCGTTGGCCTGCCGCAGGACGGGAGGGGGCGGGAGCACCCCGTCGCGTCGGCGAGCTTGTCCCGGAGCGGACCGGGGGCAGGGGGTCCAGATGGAGCACCCAACGGCTGAACGATCTGGACCCCTGCCCCCGGTCCGCTACGCCTCCGGCGCTGGCCGTGGACGGAATTCGATCAGCTACCCGCTGCGAGACAGTCGTACGCTAGATGCAGTGGGCTGAAAACCGCCGCGATTTTGTCCATACCCTCATGGATACCGCACTTCCGGTTGCAGCAGGCGCTCACCGCCTCCATCGCCACGGCGCTTTCGACGTGAGGAAGAGCTCGGCTACCTATGCGCGCCCGTCGACCGCCAGCCTTTACCTCGGAAATGACACGATCGCTTATATTCCCAAAGATGTCGTTTGTTAGATCTAGCGCGTCCTGGAATATCCGCTGCATTTCGCTCTCAACATCGGCCCCGGTCTCAATTCTTCTGGAGTTTAATTGTTCCAACTCTTGCCGCTTCTCTGCGACCCGGGCTGCGGCGACAGCGACCGGATCTGATTCGGTGCGTTTAGCCGGTAACGGCCGCAGTAGGGAATCCGGCGGGGTCACTTCTCTTCCTGTGGGTTGCCCATGACGGTCGCCGAGTTCTTCGACGTCGACCGACTCAATATACGCTAGATTTAGTGGGCTGAAAACCGACACAATCTTGTCCATAACCTCATGAATACCGCTCCCGTTGCTGGCGACTCCCGTTGCTGGCGACCACCGCCTTCATCGCCGTCATAGCGTCTACGACGTGAGGAAGAGCCCGGCGACCTATGCGCTCACGGCTAGCTCCTGGTCCGGCCGGTGGCGTGGTTGTGCCTGGGTTCGGTCTCCACGCTGGCGGCCACGCCTGATCTTGAGCGGCACGGCTGGCGACACCGCACCCCACTGGCTGACGTCGTGCACGAGGACCGGTTCGGGTGGCCGGAGCGTCACTGACCGGCGCCAGTCAGAAGCTAAGAACGGGCCCGGCCCGGCCCGCCCTTGCGTCAAGGAGCAGCCGGCCGTGATCTCATGGGCTGCCATCCTCTACGGTGCTGCGCTGTCCGGCATTGTGGCTGCTGTTGCGGTCGCCGTGCTTATCGGGCATCGCCACCGTGTCGTGCTGGCTGCGGTCTTCCTCGGTGCTTCCGGTGGACCCATCGCCTGGAATACAATCTTGCGGACCACGGGCGCCCACCAATTCTTCGTCGACGTGCCGATCCTGGTGTTGCCCATCAGTTGGCAAGACACCGGATCCGGGGTCTTCGCCTTGGCTGCGCTGGCCCTGGTAGTGGGTCTCGGTCCGCTGCGCGCTGAGCCGGCCCACCGCGTGATGCTCGTGAGCCTGCTCGGTTCCCTCGTTGCCCTGCTGGTCGACATCTACCTGTATTGACCGCGCTGGGTATCGCCAGCCAGCCCGGGCCCAGAGGTGCTGCGGGGTGGGCGGGTGTGGGAGCGCTGTGCGCTGATGGCGGTCACCGCGATGGTGAGCCAGAGCGCGCCGAAGGCCCAGCCGCCCAGGACGTCGCTGGGCCAGTGGACACCGAGGTAGACCCGGCTCAGGCCCACCGTCAGCGCGATCAGGGTGGCTGCGGCCACCGCGGCGACGCGGATCACGGCCCGGGTGAGGATGGGCCAGAACAGGGTGACGAGCAGCCCGTAGGCCAAGACCGCGGTGGCGGCGTGTCCGGAGGGCCAGGCCCGGCCACTGGCGTTGATCAGCCAGTCGGCGTGTGGTGGGCGGGGACGGTCGACGAGCCGGTTGGTCAGGGCGCGCAGCGACTGCCCGGACAGCAGGGCCACGGCGACGAGGGCGGCCTCGGCCCAGCGGCGGTAGCCCACGACGACGACCAGCACGGCGGTGAAAGTCAACGGGTAGACCACCGCGCCGGCGCCCAGCTGGGTGATGCCGTCGGCGAGGGTGGTGAGCCAGCCCCGGCGCAGCGCCAGCGCGGCGGCGTGTAGGTGCGGGTCGGCGGTGGCTACACCGTCGCGGGAGAGAACGTCTTGCAGCACGCCGGCGAACAACCACCCGCTCGCGGTGACGGCCAGGGCGAACAGAGTCAGCGGCCGACCGGTCCAGCGATCGGTGCTCAACCGGCGGGTGAGCCAACCCCGCACCCGGGGTTGCTCACGCAACCGCACGAGGGCGTACCCGCCGATGATCAGGGCAAGCAACCCGAAACCGATCAAAGACAGCCGATGCTCGGCGGCCCGGTATCCGCGCCCCGCTAGATAGCCGACCAGGGTGGTTTCGGTGGCTCAGGCCGCGCCACCGAGGACGTTCCACACCACGAAGGAGCGGTAGGGCAGCCGGGCGAGCCCGCCATGCCCGGCATCAGCGCGCGCAGGGCGGCGGTGAAGCGGCCCAGGAAGATCGCCCACCCGCGGCGCCGGTCGATCAGCGCCTTGGCGCGTTGCACGCGCTCGGGCTTGACCAGTCGGCGTGGTAGTCGGTCCAGTAGCCGCTGACCGAAATGCCGGCCCACTTCGTAGCCGATCGAGTCACCGATGATCGCCCCGAGCGCTGCGACCCCGATGACGACCCACAGCGACAGCCGGCCCTCATTGGCCAGCACACCGCCGAGCAGCACAGCGATCTCGCCCGGGACGATGACCCCGACGAACAGCGAGGCCTCCACCGCGGGCAGCAGGAACACCAGCGCCAACACCAGCCCGGGCGGCAGCCCGAGGATGGTGTCGATGACCCCACTCACGCCTGGGCCTGGCCGTGGCAGCGGTCGTACACGGCCTGTGCGTACCGCTCCAGCGCGCCCGCAGCCACCTCCAGGCGCGCCGCGGCAGCCGGCGCGGAGGGGGCGCCGAAGATATCCCGGCCGCGCAGCTCCCGATACCAGCGGCGCAGCCGTTCCAGGCTCTGCTCCTCCTCGTCGAGCTCGGCGAGGGTGAACTTGTCTTGGGCGAACTCACGCTCGATCTCGGCTTCGAATTTGCCGCAATCGGCGACGAACTCACCCCACTCGGCCTCCCGGGCCGTGACGTGCGCCGCGCGGAGCCGGCACACGGTGGCCTCGTCGGGGCTGGTCTGGAACACATACACCGTCCCGGCTGCGTCGGTGGCCAGCTGACGCAGCCGGTCGAGCACAGCGGGGGTGGCTTGGGTGTCTGGCAGCGCCCAGGTCCCGTTGGACAGCGACACCGCCGCCGCGCGACGCAGCTCCCGCCAGCCCGCGACCCGATGCCGCGACGGCTCGGTCGGCAGCTGCAGCGAGACCACCCACCAGTGCATGTAACGTACGCTACTCCGCCGCCCGTAGCGGTCCGGGTGATGCACACCCCGACCTCAACTCGTAACCGCAGAGGAGGACACGCGCCCCGATCCGCCCGGACACCAAGCCCAGCTCCGGTTGCCGTCCCACTGACGCGGCACCTCCACCCTGCTGGCGTTGTCGCGGCACACACTCGGCTGCCGCGCTGCGCGCTAGGCGAGGGTCTTCCCGGAAGCGACGGCCCGGTGGTAGCAAGCAGGAGATCCCGCAGCCCTGCGCCGCCGAGGTGGCATTGGCTGAGGATTGGCTTTTCCGTATCTGCTCGAGGTCTCAGTGTTTGAGGACGGCAGCGAGAGCTGGGTGCGCGAAGTGTCGCTCGGGCATGTCATTGATCGGTGCGTGGCTGGGGTGCGCGGGTGCCCGCTACCGCTACCGCTGCGGCGGTGGCGGCCAGCAGCACGGCGAGACCGATCAGGCCGAAGCCCAGCGTTGCCGCGGTGGCCAGCGCGCCGACCAGCAGGGGGCCACCAGCGTCGCCGAGCTCACGGCCGACCTCGGCGGCTCCCATGGTTTGCCCGAGCCGTTCTTTCGGTGTGGTGGCGGCCAGGTGGGCGAAGCCCAGTGGGGTGGCCAGGCAACGCCCACCCGGCGACCGCCAGGGCGACTACGCAAGGGTCGCGAACAGCAGGGTGAAGCCGCCGAGGGTGATCAGGACACCCCCGAGCAGCGGGCCCAGGGTGTAGCCGAGTCCCTTCTAGGCGCCGTACCCGCCGAACGCGTGGCCGTGGCGGTTGCCCGGCGAGAGCCGCGCGACCAGCGCATCGGCGGCTGGGGAGAACGCCGCCGCGGCGGCGCCTTGGCCGAGCCGGGCCAGGCCGACCGCGGCGGGGTTGCCGACGAGTACGAAGGCGCCCGACGCCCCGGCGAACGCGAGTAGCCCGCCCAGCAGCACGGGTCGGGAGCCGACGCGGTCGACCAACGAGCCGAAGACGGGTTTGAGCACCACCTCGACCCCGTCATAAACAGCGAGCAACAGCCCGAGGGTGAGCAGCGAGGTGTGTTGCTGGTGGGTGACGGCACCGAGGCTGGCCGCGATGCTGTGCGCACCGAAGGCGGTCACGAACCCAGCCGCATACAACGGATAAAGACCCCGCGAGGGCGCGGTCTGCGTCTGCTCCGGCGAACCGGCGATCATTGCTCGATCCGGTCCCGCTCACGGTGGACACCGAAGTCCTCCAGCGTGATCAGACCGGCGAGAGCCAGGTAGCCGTAGTGGTCCAGCAGTGGCGCCAGGCTTCCCAGCACCCCCGGAAACGGTGATGCACCGGCCATGACTCAGCGCGCCGCCGACTCGGCGGCCGCAACCGGAGTCAGGGGCGGTGCGGTGGTGAGCACCGGGCGCAGCCGAGTGCCCTGGAGGACCACCACCAGCCGCGTTAACGCGCCGCGCACGATGGCGAATCCCACGACGCTGACCACAGCGCCCAACAGCAAACCGGCGAGCACGTCGTGCGGGTAATGCGCGGCGATGTAGACCCGAGAAAACGCCAGCAGCAGCGCCGCGACGACCGTCACCCACGCCAGCACCCAGCGGGTCACCAGCAGCACCCCGGCGGCCACCGCGCCGGCTGTCACCGCATGATCGCTGGGGAACGACGGATCCATACTGCGGTGAGCCAGCACCAGGATGTTCGACAGCACGGCATAAGGGCGGGCCTCACCCACCGCACTGGAGATCGGCTGGTTGACCCCCAACGCCGCCAGCATCCCGACCGGCGCCCACAGCGCCGCCGCGATCACTCGGGGGTTCGCCTGTTGCCGGGCCAACCACCATCCACCCAGCAACAACAGCGCCAACAGCACGATGCCGTAATTGGTGTAGACCACCATCGGACCATGCAGCCACGGCGTGGCTCGGGCGAATTCGTTAATCGCCTGGAACACCCACAGATCAACACCCACGATGGCTAGTCCCCATCTCAGCAGTCGTCATGACCCGGTCGTCACATTTAGGTGCAGGGCTTGAACGACCTGCCCGACCCACAACCTCCAGGACCACGACCTCACCCTGCCCGCGCGGCGCGGCGCGATCGCACGGGTCACACCGTCGGCGAACGCTGGGACATGCGGGGCACCGTCCAGGTGCCCAACCCAGGGACGGCGCCCCGCCACCCGATGCAGGACAGCTCGGCCAACGACCGCACCAGCTTCTCACCAGTCACAGAGATGAATGTATCATTCGTTACATACGATGTAGTAACGAACGATTTGATGCGCGGGAAGTCAGCACCAACGGAAGCTGTGACGCTTCAGCGGCGAAGATGGCGTAGACCTCGCGGGCGGCGTAGGCCAGCAGTACGTATGCGGCCAGGGGGTCTGCCCACCACCAGTCCAACCCGGCGTTGAGCAGCAGCCCGGCCACTACCGCGACCGCGGGCAGCCCATCGACGAGGGTGACCCGGCCTTCGGTGGCCAGCACCGGATTGCCCAGCGCGGCCCCGGTGCGGGCCTTGCTGGCGCCAGGGCGAACATCACCACGGCGGTCACGGTGGTCCACACGATTCCGCCGGCGCTGAACCCAGGGTGCTAGCCGGTGGCCAGCATCAGGGTGGACTGCGCGGCCAGGTAGACCGCCAATAGCGCGAACGCGCCGCCGATCAAATGCAGCGCCCGACGCTGCCGGGCCTCATCGGTGCCAGAGAGCTCCCAGATCACCACCGTGGAGGCACCGATCTCGATCAGCGAGTCCAGGCCGAACCCCGCCAGCGCAACTGACCGCGCGGCGATCGCGGTGACCGCGAGAACAACGATCCCGACCACGTTCCACCCCAAGGTGGCGTACTCCAGAGCGAACCCGCAGCGCAGCAATGCGCGTGGGATGGGTTCCTCGACGTTGTGCACGTACCCAGTGTTGCGAACGAGCGCGCCGCACGGCCGCGTGGCGTTCACCCGCGGCCAGGTCTACGCGATCTTCTATGCTCCGCGCGGGGCGTACATGATGACGGCGACGCCGACCAGGCAGATCACAGCTCCGGTGATGTCGTAGTGGTCGGGTCTGTAGCCATCGAGGGCCACGCCCCAGGCCAGAGAACCGGCGACGAATACCCCGCCATAGGCGGCTAGGACGCGGCCGAAGTTCGCGTCGGGCTGCAAGGTGGTCACGAAGCCGTAGAGGCCCGCCGCCGATCTCAGCGATGGCCGCAACTACGAACAGTCCGATTGAACGCAGCACCGTCATGACGATCAACATAACCAGCACGCGGGACCAACCGCGTAGGGATAGCGACAGGCTGGCGTCCCCGTCACAAATCTCTGCCTTGCATCCCGTACCTAGGTACAGGTTTACCGTCGCTGGTGGCGGCCAGAATGGCGGAGTGAGGGTATGGGAGCCATGTGATGACCTTTGAGATTCCGGCGAGTTGCACACTGTCCACAGCGCAGCTTCCGATACGCGCCGACGAGTTCGGGGCACTGTTAGCGACCTCGCTGCGCGCGGAGCGGCTCGACGAGCGGCGTCTGCGGGTGAGCTTCGCCGGTGGGGCGACGAAGGCAGCCGCGGTGCGGGACCTGGCAGCTCGGGAAACCGCGTGCTGCTCTTTCTTCGAGTTGACTGTCTCCACGGTCGCCGACCGGGTCCTGCTTGATGTGCAGGTGCCCGCCGCCCGGGTCGGTGTACTCGATGGGTTGGCCGGGCTAGCAACGGTGAACGCGCAGTGACCGAGAACGGATTGCGCAGCAGCCAGGTCGCCGCCGCGGCCGGAGTCAACCTGCAGACGGTGCGCTATCACGAGCGTCGTGGCTTGCTCGCCGAGCCCCGGCGCAGCCTCGGAGGACACCGGCTCTACCCGACCGGGGCGGTCACGATCCTACGGGTGATCAAGGCTGCGCAACGGTTGGGGTTCACCCTCGACGAGGTCGGTGAACTGCTGGAAGCCGGACGGCATCGTCCCCGGAAGGGCGCGCACGCCTGCTTGCCGACGCGAGCGGCGGAGAAACTCGCCGAGGTCGAGGCGAAGATCACTGACCTGAATGTTATCCGCGCGAGGCTCCAAGAAGCGCTCGCAGCCGGCTGTGATGACCTGGTCACCTGCGCCGTCAGCGACTGCTGCCCGCTGCCGTTTATCCAGCTTGCCGCACCGTCTCGCCGGACTGGCGAATGAGCGCCGGACGTTCCGTCACTCGCCGGCGCTTGCGACACGTCCTGCCGGCGGGTCTTGGCGGCCTGGCCTGCGTTGCGTGTTGCACGGTCCCGCTGCTGATTGCCGGCGGGCTCACCATCAGCAGCGCAGCGTTGGCGCTGGAAGCATGCCTGGACTCACGGCTGCCCGCCATCCTGATCGCCGGAACGATCATCATCACGACAACAGTGCTGCTCACACCAGGGTCCTGGCGCCGCCAGCGACGCGCAAGGAAGCGGAAAGCCCAGACCTGCGCGTGTGAGCCCACACCAGCGACTGAAGATCTACCCCGATCCTCACTCTCACACCGAACCTCATAGCACCGGCGCTGCCCGGCCGTCCGCAAACATTCGTTTTTCGCATGGGGCCGAGTCTGAGATGACACCGGCCGTCTTGCCGGAATGGGACCTGGTGGCGCTACGGGCTGATGGGGTCAGTCGTGTTGAGGGGTGGGCAGGTCACTGGGTGCGGCAGCCGCGATCCCGCTGCGCATCACAGTGGGTTTGGTGGCTCGGATGATCATCGAGTGCATGCCCTGGGTGGTTGGGGGTGATGGTGACGTCGGTGAAACACCCCCAGTGGTATTCACGCCAGGAGGCGACTCTTGAAGCCCATGTACCTCCGCACGGTTAGCAGCAGGCGCAGGTCTCTCCTCGCCATGCCGCCCGCCCTTCCTTGAGCGCCAACCCCGCGATCAGCAGTCCGACCGCGGGGTCGAGCCACCAGATGCCGAATAGGTTGTTGGCCAGCAGGCCGAGGAGCACGACGACCGCGAGGTAGGCGCACAGCAGGCTGACGGCGGCCAGCGCCACGCCGAGCCACGTCGTCTCCGCGTGGCGCTCCACAACCAGGGTCCGTATCGATTCCGCGGCGATTTAGGGGGCGAGCAGGAAGAACGAGACCACGACGGCCTTCTGTGCTCTCGCTTCGGCGGTGTCGGACAGGGTGCGGTCACCGCTGAACCGCCGCACCACGATGATGCTGGCCAGGGCTTCAATGGCGGTGTCGATGCCGAAGCCCAGCAGCGCCACGGGAGCCGGCGAGGATCGCGGCCAGGATCGCGACGCTGCGAGAAGGTACCGGCCCGCTCCTCGTCGAGCCGGCTTGCGAAAATCTCCCGTTCGACTTGGACGTGATCACGAAACGCGGTCCGGGTGTCCACGTCGCGGACCAGGACGAAGTCCCAGGGCTGGGACAGCCCGACGCTGGGCGCGGCGTGCGCGGCACCCAGGACCCGGCCCAGCACCTCGCTGGGCACCGGGGCGCCAGTGAACTCACCCCGCACATCACGCCGACGGTGCACCACGTCATAGAAACCGGCCACATCCACCCGAGCAGTCGCGCAAGCTCGCCATGGTGCAGCCTCGCTCGGCGCCGTCCGCCCCGCCCGCCTGCTCGCTAGCCGATGACCGCCCTGCACCGTAACGGTGAGCGCGGACCGCGTCGGGCGTCACCGTCAGGCGTGACTGCTCGCTGGCGTGCTGACGAACAGTGGCAGCGCGCGGCGCAGCAGGCTGCGCCGCGCCGTCGGGAGTGCGCCGGCGATCCGGGTCAGCTCGACGGCCGACGCCGCGGTGGGCGCGGTGGCGACGACCGGGATGCCGCGGTCGCCGGCGTCGCGCAGCTCGATGTCCAGCGGGATCTGGCCGAGCAGCGGGGCGCCGGTCTGTTCGGCCAGGGTGGCGCCGCCGCCGGAGCCGAACAGCGCGGTGGTGTCCCCGCAGCCGGCGCATACCGCGGCGGTCATGTTCTCCACTACACCGGCCACCGGCATATCGGCCTCCCGGGCCATCCTGGCCACCCGGGTTGCCACGGTGCGGGCGGCCAGTTGCGGGGTGGTGACCGCGAGCAGCGCGGCGTCGGGCAGCAGTTCGAGTAGCGACAGGGTGATGTCACCGGTGCCGGGCGGTAGGTCGAGCAGCAGCACATCGAGCTCGCCCCAGTAGACGTCGGCCAGGAATTGCTGCAGGGCCTTGTGCAGCATCGGCCCGCGCCAGACGATCGGTGTGTCCTCGGCGACGAAGAAGCCGGTGGACATCAGCGCGACGCGGTGCGCGCGCACTGGCAGCATCAGACCGCCCAGCGCCACCGGGGCGCGGCGCACTCCGAATAGCTGCGGCATCGAGTAGCCCCACACGTCGGCGTCTAGCACTCCGACTCGCTGTCCCGCCGCGGCCAGCGCGACGGCCAGGTTGGCGGTGATGGTGGACTTGCCGACGCCGCCCTTGCCGCTGGCTACCGCATAGATCCGCGGGGTGGCCCCGACCGGACGGGTGCCACCTCGCAGCTTGTCGACCAGCTCGACGCGGGCCCGCTCGCCCAGGCCGCTGAACTCGACCTCGACCCGGCGCACCCCGTCCACACCGGATGCCGCGGCGACCACCGCGCTACGCAGCAGATCCGCCGACGGGTGGTCGCGGGTGACCAGCGCCACCGGCACCCGGACTCGGCCGCCGACGCCGGCCGAGACATCACCCAGCAGCCCCAACTCGGCCAACGACCGACCCACCTCGGGTTCGACGACGGCACCGACCGCGGCGCGGACCCGGTCGAGGTCGACACCACCGCGCCGCGCAAGCAGTCGCTGTGCCCATGACTCGCCGGCTGGCGTGCTCATTGCGCCACCCGGAATGCGCGGCGGGTTGGCTTGACTGGGCGCATCAGGAATTCTGGGCGCCGTTGGCCACCGGGTCCGAGGGTGGCGCGGGCCTTGGCCAGCCACTCCCGGTAGACCTCCGTCGAGCGGCGGCCGTCGACGTAGACGTCCCCGTACTGGTCGCCGGGCTCGGCCCGTGACATCCGCACCTTCTGCAGCCAGCAGTGCATTCCCGACCACGGGTCGGGCTGCACGCCGAAGGCGAGGTTCTGGTGCACGCCGGGGTCGGTCCACCAGATCCGGGAGCTGTCCTGGTCGGCGGAGTCGAACGGGGCGACGCCACCGCGGTAGCGCAGCAGCCAGGAGTCCTCACCGTCGGGGTGGGTGATGTCGACCAGTCCGGACACCCACCGGCTGCCCTCGTTCTCGTGCAGCCGCCAGCGCCCCATGTGGTGCGACAGCGCGCACACCCCGGGGCGGATGCCTTCGGTGACCCAGACCCGCCCGACCAGGTAGCCGATCGAGGTGGTCAGCCGGACCAGGTCGTCGGTTCGCACTCCGTGGCGGGCGGCGTCGCGGGAGTGCAGCCACAGCGGGTGGGAGTTGGAGATCTCGTTGAGGTACTTGGCGTTCCCGGACCGGGTGTGGATCAGCGTCGGCAGCCGGAACGTCGGCATCAGGACCAGCTCACCAGCGTCGAGGTCGATCTCGCCACGGGCCACGTGGGACCGGATGTAGCCGGGGGTGGCGTGTTGTTCCCAACCCCAGTCCCGCATCGAGACGGAGTACACCTCCAGTTTGCGTGAGGGGCTGAGCCAGCCCGCGGTGGTCGTACCGTCGTCGTGGCGCACGCCGACGGCACCGGCTTCGCCGATCAGCGGCGGGGTCGAGTCCAGCGTCACCGGCTTGCGCAGCACGCCGTGCTCGTCGGGTTCGGCGCCGTCGAGCTCGACCGGAGTCAAGGCGCGCTCGTCGGCCCGGTAGACGTCAGTACTGACCTCGACCACGCCGTATTTGCGCATGTACTGCAACGGGGTCATGCCCTGCGCGGCGGCCTTGTCCGGCAGCCCGGGCACCTGGTTTTCGAAGATCCAGCGGTAGTACTCGTCGACAGTGATCTTCTCGCCGGGCCGGTAGGGGGACTCGAAGTAGCGCCGGATGCCCAGCGAACCGTCCGGGTCGATCCGCCAGGACAGCTCGAACCAGAACTCGTTCTCCTCCCACACCTCGCCAGGGTTGGCGTCGCGGGTGTCGGTGACCGGGTGGCCGAGCTTGCCCATAGCTACCCGGCGCACCGGCTGGCGAAAGCCCAGCCACCGGCCGGCGTGGGTCTCGTAGGAATGGGTGTCGTGCCGCTCGGCGGAGTGCCCCATCGGCAGCACGTAGTCAGCGAACTCCGCGGTCTCCGACCAGTTCGGGGTCAGCGCGACGTGCAGCCCGACCTTGTCCTCATCGGACAGTGCCTTCATCCAGGAGAACCCGTCCGGGCAGGTCCAGATCGGGTTCCAGACCCGAGAGAAGTACACCGACAGCCGCCCGCGACCCTCGTCGAGGAAATGCGGCAGCAGCATCGACATCTCGTTGGTGGACAGCGGGTACTCCGCCGGCCAGGCCAGCTCGTTCCAGTGGTCGTGCGCTGCGGGCATGTTCGGGCCGTGCGGGATGAACTTGTTCCACCCGTTGGGGCTGGTGCCGCCGACGGTGCCGATCGATCCGGTCAACGCCAGGACGAACCACAACGACCGCGCCACCTGCCAGCCGCCATAGTTGCCCGCGCACGCTGAGCGCCACACGTGCGCGGCCAGCCGGTGGTCGCACTGCGCCACCAGCGTCGCCAGCTCCTCAATCTTCGCTGCGGGGACCTGAGCCTCGTCGGCGGCGAAGTCGAAGGTGAACTCGGCGTAGTCGGCTTCCAACCGGTCCAGGAACGCCTCAAACGTCGGTTCTGTGTCTGGGTGGCGCTCGGCGAGGTAGGTCTGCCAGTTGAACCAGCGGCGCAGGTAGGGCGCGTCGATCTGCCGGGTCCGCAGCAGGTGGGAGGCGATCGACAGCAGGATCGCTGCCTCGCTGCCCGGCCACGGTGCCAGCCACAGGTCGGCGTGCGACGCGGTGTTGGACATCCGCGGGTCGATCACCACGAGCTTCGCCCCGGCCAGCTTGCCCTCCATGATCCGCTGCGCGTGCGGGTTGAAGTAGTGCCCGGTCTCCAGGTGGCTGGACAGCAGCAGGATCACCTTGGCGTTGGCGTGGTCCGGGGAGGGGCGGTCGTAGCCGCCCCACAGGGTCTGGCCCAGCCGGGCGCCCGCGGAGCAGATGTTGGTGTGGCTGTTGTGCCCGTCGACTCCCCACGCCTGCAGGAACCGCTCAGCGAAGCCGTCCTCGCCGGGGCGCCCGACGTGGTACATCACCTCCTCGTGCCGACCGTCCACGATGCACGCCCGGATCCGGCCGGCGATGTCGTCCAGCGCCTCGTCCCAGCTGACCCGCGCCCAACCGCCGCCGCCACGCTTCCCGGTACGGCGCAGCGGGTGCAGGATGCGCTCGGGGTCGTTGAGCTGGTTGACCGTCGCCGGGCCCTTGGCGCAGTTGCGGCCCCGCGAGCCCGGGTGCGCCGGGTTGCCCTCCAGTTTCTTGATCGACAGATCTTCTTTGTCCACATAGGCCAGTAGCCCGCAGGCCGACTCGCAGTTGAAGCAAGTGGTCGGCACCAGCAGGTAGTGGTGCGCCACCTTGCGCGGGTGAGCCTTGGCGTCGTACTCGACGTGGTCGTCCCACCGCTCGGGCGGCGGATAGTTGCGTAGGTGCTCGTGAGTACGCGCCCCCGGGAGCAGTTCGGGCATCGAGTCTCCTAGGACAGGGGAACGTCTTGGCCGGCGCGGACGAAGACGCTCTCGTAGGCCAGCATCGCGGCCTGCACGAGTACCGCGCCGGCGACGGTGACGGCTAGCGGACCGGCCCAGCCGATCGCGGCGAGTACCACGGCGAGCACGGCGACCGCGATCCCGCCACCCCAGAACGTCGCGGCGTAATGGCCGTAGAGCGCCAGGTGCGCCGCGGCGGCCGCGTTGGCGGTGGGATGGCGACCGAGGTACTCGAACAGCACCATCATGATGTGCACCCCGGTCGCCAGGGTCAGCGCGCCCACCAGCAGGGTGCGAGCCGCACCGTCCACACCGGACACGGCAGCCGCGATCACCATCGCGCCGCCGCCGACCATGACGGCCTGCACGATCAGGTGCCAGAACAACAGCGGTGACTGCCACAGGTCGCGGCCCTCGGCCTGCCCGAACAGAAACGCGGTGTAACCGGTGGTCAGCACCGCCGCCAGCAACGTCGGAACCGCCAGGCCGAACAGGATCGACCCGGTGGCCGCCGCGGACAGCACACCGACCGCGCCGAGAATGCCGACCAGCAGCCACACGGCGAACAACCCCGCACCGGCGCTCAGCGCGACCGACCCCCAGAATAGCCACGACCGCGGGTTGGGCTTGGCGAAGATGAACCAGAATCGCTCCGGGCGCTTGAGGTCCCAGACCAGCAGCGCCCCGGTGATCCCGATCCCGGCCACCCCGATCGCCGGTGCGACCACGTTGCCCAGCGCGCCCAGGTCTATCCCGAGCAGCCGGGCCAGCGCCGCCAGCAACATCGCTCCGGCCGCGACGGCCTTGGTCCACAGGTAGGTGGTGACCCGCCACCCCCACGGCCTGGGATGGGCGGTGTTCAGCGTGGTGCGGGCGTGGGTGATCGGGTCCCGGGTAATCGGATAACTGCGCAGGTCGCTCGATACCTGGCGGCGGTGCTCGTCGGGCCGGGAGAACAGGTAGGAGTCACCCACCGGCGCCAGCAACGGGTCGAGCACCGCCCGGTCGGCGCCGAGGTAGAACACGTTGGGCCCGGTGTTCTGCTCCGGTGCCCGCACCGACACCGGGTTCGTGGTGATCAGCTTCGAGATGCCGCTGGTCGGGTCCTCCAGATCACCCACCCAGATCGAGTGAGTCGGGCAGACCACCACGCAAGCGGGCTCGATGTTCTCGTCGATGCGGTGCGCGCAGAAGTTGCACTTGGCCGCGGTGTGGGTGTCCTCGTCGATGTAGATCGCGTCGTAGGGGCAGCCCTGCATGCAACTCTTGCAGCCGATGCAGCGGTCCCGATCGAAGTCGACGATCCCGTCGTCTCGGGTGAACAGCGCCTTGGTCGGGCAGATCTTCACGCACGGCGCGTCGGTGCAGTGGTTGCAGCGCATCACCCCGAAGTCCCGGGTGGAGTTCGGGAATTCGCCGGAGTCGACGTATTTCACCCAGGTCCGGAATTGCCCCACCGGGATGTCGTGCTCGGTCTTGCACGCCACCGTGCACGCGTGGCACCCGATGCAGGTGCGCTGATCGATCGCGAAGCCGTACCGCATGCGCCGACCCTACTTTGGTCCGGACAACCAGGCGGGCATTGTCAGACCTTGATGGGCCAAAGCTGCTCTTTGCGCCCGCATCCCGGCTTGCCTCCTATCCTGCTGTTGCGCGGAGAATGCGCCAGTGACTGGAGAGGCGCAGCGATGAGCACCGATGAGAACGTCGAGGAGGAGTTCGAGCCGGACTACCGCTTCACCCTGGCCAACGAGCGGACCTTCCTGGCCTGGCTGCGGACGGCGCTGGCGCTTTTGGCCGCCTCCGTGGCGGTGGTGCAGCTGGTCCCGGAGTTCGCCATCCCGGGCGCCCGGCACGTCGTCGGCGGCCTGCTCGCCGCGCTGGCGGTGATCACCGCAGGCGCCGGGTTGCGCCGCTGGGAGCAGGTTGACCGCGCCATCCGCAGGGGCCTGCCGCTACCCCCTCACCGCATCCCCCGACTGCTCGCCGGTGGCCTGATCCTCGTCGCGCTGCTCGGGGTGGTCCTGGTGGTCAGCAAGGCGGTCACCAGGTGAGTGCACCCCAGAGACGGCGAGCGCGGGGCGACGGCCTGCAACCCGAGCGGACCGCGTTGTCGTGGAGCCGCACGTCTTTCGGGGTCCTGGGCAACGGCGCGCTGCTGCTAGTGCGTGACATCGACCATTACGCCGGGGCGCTACGACTGCTTCCGGCCGGGTTGGCTGTCGTCATCGCGGGAATCACCTACCTCGTCGGTCTGCAACGTCAACGCGTGCTGCGCAGGCTGCCGCTGCCGGCCCAGCTCGCCCCCCGCCGGCAAATCCGTCTGATCGGCGCCTCAGTGCTGGTCCTCATCGTGGTGACTGCGCTGACGCTGCCGGTCTGAGAACACCTCACACTGCGCTGGCGAGCGAGCCGTGGCCACCGCGAGGACGTCGCGCAGCATCCCGGTCAGGGCCTGACCGGCCGGCCACACCGCCCGCAGCGTGCGGGTCAGGTCCACCCCGGCGACTCGCAGGGCGATCAGCCGCCCGTCGGCCACCTCTCCCGCGACGGTCAACGAGCTCAGCACGGCCGGACCCACGCCGGCTTCCACCGCCGCCTTGATGGCCGTGGTCGAGGACAGCTCGACCAGCGGTGCCGCAAGGTCGCCGAGCCCGGCCAGGACCGCCTCCAGGGCATATCGGGTGCCCGACCCGGGCTCGCGGGCCACCAGCGGCGTGGCGGCCAGCTCCGCGGCGTCGACCGGCCGGCCCCGCCGTGCCCAGCGATGCCGGGGCGTCACCACGAGTACCAGCTGGTCTCGACCGACGACCCGGCATGCCAGCCCGTCGGGCAGTGCGGGTCCTTCCACGAAGCCGATGTCAACGCCGCCGGCGAGCACCAGCCGGGCGACGTCGTCGGAGTTGGCCACCCGCAACGCCACAGTGGTCTGCGGCCGGCGCGCCCGCAGGTCGATCAGCCAGGTCGGCACCAGGTACTCGGCGACAGTCAGGCTCGCCGCGATCCGCAGCCGGCCCTCGCGCTGGGTCCGCAGCGCGGTGACGCCGGCGTCCAGGGCGGCGGCCGCGGTGACCACGGGCTGGGCCCAGTCCGCGACCATCGCGCCGTCCCGGGTCAGACGGGACCCGGCGGCCGACCGCTCGATCAGCGACAACCCGAGCAGCCCCTCCAGATGCCGGATCCGGGACCCGGCCGCCGGCTGCGAGATGCCGTGCTGGCGAGCCGCCTGGCCCAGGCTGCCCAGCCGGGCCACGGACAGCAGCAGGTCCAGCGCGCCGATCTCCGGGACCCGCGGTGAGAGCGGCCCGGGTCCGAGGTCCCCGTCGTTGGATTCCAACGACGGTCTCAGCTCGTCGGGCGACACCGGCCGACCAGTGGCAAGAACCGGCCGACCCGGGCCGCGTAGTCGTGGTAGGCCCGGTTGTGCAGCCGCTCCAGATGCGGTTCCTCGACAAGCCGGGTCTGGATCTGCAGCGCGAGCAGGCAAACCAGCACCGCACCTACGGCGAGCGCAGTGGGCACCAGTAGGGCGATCGCCACCCCGTTGGCGAGCAGGCTGGTGTAGGTGGGATTATTGCGGACCAGCCGGAACGGGCCGTGCACAACCAGCGGCGCCGTAGACCCCGGGTCGATCCCGGTCCGCCACGCGTAGCCCATCGTGTTCTGGGCGAGGACGGCGAGGATCAGGCCGCTGAGGAACAGCACCACGCTCACCGCTACCGCTGCCGGCACCGGATCCGCCCCCAGCGGACGGATCCCGGCCAGTGCCAGCGCGGGATTGGCCAGCTCGAGGCCGCAGGCGGTGAGGAACAGCGTGTTGGCGACCCGCTCCGCGCGGTTGGCGCCCAGGCTCGACAACCACGCCGAGCGCCCAGTCCGGCGGCGCAACAGCACGAGTTGGACCGCGAACACCACCAGCACGTAGGTCAATCCGAACAGCAACCCAGCGAGGCTGGTGGCCGCCGCGCCGGGCGTCATCGACAGCACCGCCGCCCGGCCTCGGCCTCTGGGCGTGGCGCGGTCCTGGCCAGCTCGTGGGCGCGACACAACACGTCGTCAAGCATGGCTGCGGTGAGCCGGCGCGTCGAGGTGTTCTGCCGGCTCGGGTGGTAGCAACCCAGCAACACCGGCCCACCCGCTACCGCATGGTCGCCACGGTGGGAGAACCGCGGCTTGGGTCGAACAGCGGCCCAGCGCAGCGCCACGTCCCAGGCGAAGGCACCGAGACAGACCACCACACGCACTTGGGGAAGGGCGCCCATCTCGTCGCGGAAATGTCCGAGGCAGGCATCCCGCTCGGCTGGCATCGGAGCGTTGCCCGGCGGAGCGCACCGGACCGCGGAGGCCAACCACGCCCCGGTCAACCGCAGGCCGTCATCCCGGTGGCGCGACGTCGGCTGGTTGGCGAACCCGGTGCGATGCAACGAGGCCACCAGCCAGTCGGCGGAGCTGTTACCGGTGAACGCTCGACCGGTGCGATTACCCCCGTGCGCTGCGGTAGCCAACCCCAGCACGTACACGGTTGCCTCAGGATCGCCGAACCCCGCGACCGGCCGCGCCCAGTACGCCGACCCGTCGACCGCCGGACCGGGCCGGGTAGCGACGTCCTCGCGCCACGCCACCAGCCGTGGACACAACCGACGATCCGTGCCTGCACGGCCGCTAGTGCATCGTCCGAGCCGGCGACTACTGCCACACCCTGCTCCACCGCATCACCCTAGGCGGGTACGCGGTCGGTGTGTGAGTGGCGCCCACGCCGCAATGCACTCCTACGCTTGCTCCCATGTCGCCGACCGATGACCTGACCCTCGCCCACCACACCAGCGATGAAGCAGCCAAGCTCATGGATGCGCTATGCGACGTCTACGCCGACGCGTACGGCGCGGTACCAGGTGAGGACACGCGCGAGAAGTCCAGCGCCTTCCGTGATCGGGCGACTGCGGCACTACAGGGGCTCAACTACTCGCTCTTGACCGCGCACGTCGGTGACCAGCTCGTCGGCTTCGCTTTTGGCTCCAGCCTGCGGCCAGAGCGCGGATGGTGGGACGGCCTCAAACCTGAACCACCGGCGGGGTTCACTCTGGAGACCGGCGCGCGCACCGTGGTCCTGTCGGAGATCGAGGTTCGCCGGGCTTGGCAAGGCCAAGGCATTGGTCGGAAGGTGCACGACGCCTTCCTGTCGCCGCGCTCCGAGGAACGCGCCGCGCTTGTCAGTAACCCCAAGGCTGCTGACAAGCACGCGTTGTATGAGCGCTGGGGTTGGCAGAAGGTGGGCAGTGTGCCGGGCGAGCCGGGCACATACTACCGCGAGTATGTGTGTTTTGTGTTGCCGCTGCCGCTCCCCGTGACTGGACGGTAAACGGCTAACCGTTCATCCAGCTCACGTACCGGCTTAGTTCGCTGCCAGGGCGTCAGCAATGCACGCACGTCGGTGATGCGTTGGGCAATCCGCTGAGAGGTGATCCCAGTCGTGAGCCGGGAAACGTCGGCGACGATATTGCTGGCTTCAGTGACTTCCGCTTGCTGGATCCGGGCCTCGGCTCGGAACAGCAAACCGAAGGCGTAGTTATGCAGGTTCGCCGGGTCAACCAGGGTCAGCGACTTGTCAAGCGCGTCCATCGCGGCATCGGGACGGCCAAGCTTCAGACAGCATTCGCTTTCTGTACCCCAATAGAAGGACTCGTCATAGAAGTACCACCAGGCAGCATGTAGTTCGTCTGCCCATGCCTCTTGGAGTGCGGCGTATTCGCGGTCTAGGGTCTCCCGGCACTTGTCTGGTTGGTTGTCGGCCACATAGGCCCTGACAGCCACTTCGGCGGCGTAGGCACGGGCCAGCGGGCTGTGCGCCTGGTCAGCCCAGACAGCGGCAGCTACGGCATGATCAATGCCGACGCGCGGCTTACCCTGCCAGGTAGCAAGGTGACTCATGGTGCACAAAATGTACGTCACCAGTTCGACGTTCTGGGCGTCGTGGGCGGCGCTGCGGGCATCGTCGTAGTAGTGCTGCGCACTACGGTAGTCGCCCATGTTGAAACACAACCAGCCGACGAGCTGGGTCAGCTCGGCGTAGGCGGATACCGCGCGCTGTTGGAACTCGTCGGGCGCCGCTTGGGCAAGCCGCTGCACCATCTGGCGGTGCCCTATGGCGCTTTGCAGGGTGAGCTGGGGACCAAGTACATCGCCTTGCTGACGGAGGCTGGTAATCATGCGCTCGCAATAGCGGAGGACTGACAGATCAAAGTCTTCTGGGTGCTGAATGATACGTGTCACCCGTTTGCGTTCTTCGGGATTGAGCACGTCGAACCACGGTGTGACAGCTGCGACTGTAAACGCCGTGCTCAGCTTGGACAGTAACTCACGTCGGCTCACGGATGGATTGAGTTGCTGCATCCACACCACAATCACCTGAGCCAGTTCGGTAAAATCCACCTCTGGTAGCCGCTGCACGAGCGGAGCGGCACCGTGGGCCAAGACCAGAGGCGATAGTTCGCCCCATTCGTTCAGGTCATCTTGCGCCAGCGCTCCTGCGTCAAAGCCAAGTATACCCTCACGGGGAAGGGCTACCAGGGCGCTGTCCGCGCTCAGTGGCAGCGGGCCCGTATCGAGATGCCGGAAGTCAGGCAAATCCACGAGCAAATCACTGACGGCGCATTCGTACAGCTGTGCCAGCTTGCTCAGGTTGTCAAAGGACGGAGCATGCCCGGTCGTGCCGGGCCACAGCTCCCAGTACGAAAAAGTCTTGAAGGTCTTCAGCTCATCAGGCCAGCGCTGGTTCCACTCATCGGCAGCCTGGCGCTGGCTCCAGCCATGGGCGTAGCGGAAGGCCACCCGAGCATTGAGCCGATGGCGCTGCTGGAGCATCGCCGCGACCTCGACCCATGACGCACCCGAGACGCGCAGCGAACGCACCAGCTGCTCACGCTGCTGCTTCTGACTGCGTGGCTCACCCATAGGCACGTCCTTGGTGTCGTGCAGCCTCACTCCGTAGGCGGCTTTTCCCAACAGGCAGATGGACGTTACCTGCTGCGTGGCGCGCGCCCAACCTGGTGCAGAAGTTCCCCGTGCGATCGGGAGCCAGCGTGATCGAGAAATGGCGTCGGCTCAGGGTGGGCTGTCACGAACGGGGCGGGCAGTGTGGTGATCAAGGCACCAGGACCGGGCTGACCGCTGGGCTGGTGCGCGTCCCTGGACGCCTCCCCCGCTTCCATCAGTCCGGTGTTCCCCGGTCCTGGGTGCCGTCCACGAACGCTGGCAAGCGAGAGGTGGTCTCGAAGACGTGCAGCCCGAAGACAACGGGACAGGCCAGATTCCGGTCGGCTTTCCTCACGGTGAAGATATTGGTGAGCAGCCGCCTCGCGGCATCGGTCGCAGTCTCCGGCGCAAGGTGTCTATGCCTTCCACGGTACTTATCACCGCACTCGATAACGGCACGCTGATCCTCCAGGGACGACCAGATGGGCCGCGTGTTTATCTGAGCCAGGCTGATGCGGTGTCGCTCAGACGGGAGTTGGCACAGGCTTTCGGGAGTGCGGAGGTTCGATGCGCTGGTGATCAGGAGTACGGCCGGTGATTGACCGCTCCCCAAAACGGGGTCAGCCGGAGCAATTGCCTGATGCGCGAGCGACGTGCACCAGTGCAGGAATACCCCGCAGGGTCTCTGTCGGCAGTACGGACGGAGCTATGGTAACGGTGGTTGTAACAGTACAACGGGGACACGTATGGCTGTCGATTGTGCCACCGTTTACTTGGGAAGCCATTATGCAGCCGGGGAAGGTTGATGAACTGATCCATGCGCTTGCATTGGCTCGGGATGAGGCAGAGCGGGAGCGGGTGTCTAGCGGAGACCGGCGACAGCCAGTCGGTACCGGGACGGCGGCAGTTCTCCGGCCAAAACAGACCACCCATGATCCGGGAAGGCCGGGAGCTACTGGCTGAGCTGGCCCGCGGCGACCACGGCATACCCGGTGCTGCACCCTGTTCCACGGCATCACCGCAGGCAGGTACGCGGTCGGTGTGTGAGCGGTACACCCGAGAGTTCCGCTAGACATCGCGAGCCACCGCGGCCGGCTTGGGGGTTGCGAGGTGGTCGACGAGACGGGCCAGCGCGGGCAGCGCGGCGCGAACCGCTGTCTGGTCGGCGGCGGGGAGCTGGTCGAGGGCGTTGCCGATGCGTTGCTGGTGGGCCTGCTCCCAGCCGGCGAGCTTCGTGCTGCCTGCCTCGGTGAGGGTGACCACCGCGACGCGCCGGTCGCCAGGGTCCGGTGCCCGAGCGGCGAGTCCGGCCTCGACGAGGACCTGCACCAGCCCGCTGACGGTGTTGGGGGCCAGCCGCAACAGGTTCGCGAGCTGGCCGACCCGGGCCGGTTGGTGGTCGTGGAGCGCCAGCAGCAGCTCGACTTGGGCCATCGGCAGGGATTCCCAGGGGTAGTCGGTGCGGATGCTGGTGCGCAGCGTCCGCCGCAGCTGTGTCACGACTTCGGTAAGGGTCCGCGCTTCGGATGACACTGCCTGATCCGAGGACACTGCCCGATCCGAGGACACTGCCCGATCCGATGGGCGGGCTGACATAGGGGGAGCTTAGACCTAACCTCTCGGTCTGCGACTATGTCGGTAACCGATACAGTGAGAGTCGACGCGGGAGGGGAGCGACGATGCTGGCGTATCTACCCAGTCCTCCGCGCGGGGTCTGGTACCTGGGTCCGATTCCGATCCGGGCGTACGCCTTGTGCATCATCGCCGGGATCCTGGTGGCGCTGTGGTGGACCCGGCGGCGGTGGGTGGCCCGCGGCGGAGCGGCCGACGACGTGCTGGATGTGGCCACCTGGGCGGTGCCCTTCGGGATCATCGGCGCCCGGCTCTACCACGTGATCACCGATCCGGAGTTCTACTTCGGGTCTGGCCGCGATCCCATCCGGGCGCTGTACATCTGGGACGGCGGCCTGGGCATCTGGGGAGCGGTCGCCCTCGGCGCGGTGGGTGCGTGGATCGGGTGCCGCCGCCGGGGTATCCGATTGGCTGATTTCGCCGACGCGATGGCCCCGGGCCTGGTGGTCGCCCAAGCGATCGGTCGGTTCGGAAACTACTTCAACCAGGAGCTCTACGGCGGCCCCAGCACCCTGCCCTGGGCCGTGGAGATCGATCCCGCGCACCGGCCACCGGCCACCCCCGACATCGGGTTGTACCAGCCGACGTTTCTGTATGAGTCGCTGTGGGACATCGGCGTGGCGGTGCTGCTGGTATGGGCCGGGCCCCGGTTCGGGCTGCGCAACGGGCGGCTGTTCGCGCTGTACGTCGCCGCCTACACCGCCGGTCGGGCTTGGATCGAGGCGCTGCGCGTCGACCACGCCAACCACTTTCTCGGGCTGCGGCTCAACGACTGGACCAGCCTGGTCGTGTTCCTCGCCGCGATTGCCTTCCTGCTGCTGCGCCGCCCGCGTCGGGAGCAGCCCCAGACTGCCACCGCCGCGAGGCAATGATTTCCTCCTGGGCGAAGCGCCACCGCGACCGGCCGAGCGAGCGCCTGCGGGTGCCCCAACCGCTGATTCGTCGGCGGCTCGGATCCGGGCGGCGCGCCACCGAGCAGCCCAACGCCACCGGAGATGGTGAGGTCGCCCTGACCTCGGTGTTCTGGGCCATGGTGGTCCTCACCGGCGTCGTGACCGGGCTGTTGGGTGACCTGCTGATGCTTATCTTGTTCACTACCGAGCACTTAGCCTTCGGCTATCACAGCGGCAGCTTCCAGTCGGGTGTCGAGCATGCTTCGGGCGTGCGCCGGGTCGTCTCGCTGGTTATCGCCGGCGTGTTCGGCGGTGTGGCGTGGTCAGTGCTGCGCCGCTACACCAAAGGCCAGAAGTCCGAGGTCGACGACGTGCTGTGGAACGGCACCGGTGAGTTGTCGTTGCGTCGCAGCTTCGGCACGTCGGTGATCTCCGAGGTTGTGGTCGGCATGGGCGCGTCCATCGGCCGCGAGGCGGCGCCCAAACTGATGGGCGGCGTCTCTGGCAGCCTGCTGGCTCGGTGGACGAAGCTCACACCGGCCCAGCGTCGGCTGCTCGTCGCCTGCGGTGCGGGTGCCGGGCTCGCCGCAGTGTACAACGTGCCCCTCGGCGGGGCGTTGTTCACCGCGGAGGTCCTCTACGGAAGCCTCAACCTTCCGGTGATCCTGCCCGCGTTGGCCTGTTCCTGGACCGCGACGCTCACCGCGTGGATCTACCTCCCCGCGCATGCCACCTACCTCGGGGTGCCCGCCTACCCCTTCGCCGCCTCCGAGCTCGTGTGGGCAGTCCTCGCCGGTCCGGTGATCGGCGTGGTGTCAGTGGGCTTCATCCGTCTCATCGGCTGGGTCTCGCTGCACCGACCCACCGGATGGAAGGCGATCCTCGCCCCACTCGCGGCATTCACCCTTCTGGGACTGATCGGTCTGCGGTACCCGCAGCTGTTCGGTAACGGCAAGGACATGGCCGAGGGCGTCTTCCTCGGCGGCGGTGGCTTCGCCCTGCTGTTCGCCCTGTTCGCGCTCAAACCGCTCGTCACGGCCCTGTGCCTGGGCAGCGGGGCATCCGGTGGGCTGTTCACGCCCACGATGAGCACTGGAGCCGTACTCGGCGGATTCCTGGGAATGGCCTGGTCGCTGCTGTGGCCTGGGACTCCGGTCGGTGCCTACGCGATCATCGGCGCTGCCGCCATGATCGGCGCCGCGATGCAGGCACCCCTCGCTGCGCTCGCGCTGGTCCTCGAGCTCACCCACGGCGGCTTCCCACTCATGATCCCGATGATTGCCGCCACGATGATCGCCACGGCCACCTCCCGGTACATCGACGGCTACTCCATCTACTCCGCCCGCCTCCCCGCGGAGTAGCCGACGAGCCTCCACCGCTCAACGGCGCCCAGACCCTGGGCTTGTGATCTAGACCACCTGTAATTATGGTCGGATGTCCGGACAAATAGCGGAGGGAGGCTGACCATGGCGGCCAGCATCAAACACAGGATCGTCATCGTCGGCGGAGGCAGCGCCGGAATCAGTGTGGCATCCCGCCTACGTCGGCGCGGCGAATCGGACGTCGCGGTGATCGACCCGGCCGTGACGCACTACTACCAGCCGCTGTGGACACTCGTCGGCGGCGGTTGTGCACCGGTGGAGGAAAGCGCCCTCCCGCAGGCCAAAGTCATGCCCCAAGGCGTGGCGTGGCTGCAGCAGGCGGTGGAGACGGTCGACCCGGAAGCCAGGGAGGTCACCCTCGACGACGGTCGATCGTGAGCTACGACTACCTGGTGGTGTGCCCCGGGATCCAGCTGGACTGGGCCAAGATCGTCGGTCTCGGTCAGACGCTGGGCCGGGAAGGGGTCTCAAGCAACTACGGCTACGAGCTCGTCCCGGCGATGTGGAAGTTCATCCGCGACACCCGATCGGGCACCGCGGTGTTCACCATGCCGGCCGGGCCGATCAAGTGCGCCGGCGCGCCGCAGAAGATCGCCTACCTGGCTGCGGACTACTGGCGTGAGCAGGGCGTCCTCAACAAGATCGATATTCATCTCGTGCTGCCGACTCCCGGCATGTTCGGGGTCAAGGAGTTCTCCAACATCCTGGTAGGGGTCGCCCGGCGCTACGGCATCACAGTGCATTTCCAGAGTGAGGCCGTCCAGGTCAATCCGGACACCCGCGAGGTCACCGTCGCTGACCGGACGAACGATACCGAGACCGCGCTTCCCTACGACGTGCTCCACGTCGTTCCGCCGCAAAGCGCCCCGGACTGGGTGAAGAAGACCGCACTCGCCGACCCGGCCAACCCCGCCGGTTACATCGAGATCGACAAACACACCATGCAACACGCGGTACCCCAACGTGTTCTCCCTCGGCGACGCCGGCTCCAGCCCGAACTCCAAGACCGGCGCCGCGATCCGCAAGCAGGCACCGGTAGTGGCCCGTAACCTGCTCGACGTCATGGCCGGGCGCTCGCCGAGCGCGCGCTACGACGGGTACGCCTCGTGCCCGCTGACGACCTCGCGGCACACCATGCTGCTCGCCGAGTTCGACTACACCATGAAGCCCACGCCCTCCATCCCTTACATCGACACGATCAAGGAGCGGCGGGACATGTGGTACCTCAAGCGCTACGGCCTGCCCGCGCTGTACTGGAACCTCATGCTCAAGGGCCTGGCGTAGCGATCCAGGCCGGTCTGCACTGACCTGGGCCCTTCCCTCCACTGGGTGTCCAGGTGGGGGGACCGGCAGCGTCGTTGATAGCGGACCCCCGGTGGGCCACAGCGTTGGTCATCGCCTTCGGGGTGATGTTCGCCGCCCGGCTCACCCCGACGCTGCCCGGGCTAATGCCCGTCGCCCAGACGATCCTTGGTGCTTCCTCTGGTTTGTGATCTGCTTGGCCACCGAGGCGCTGCCGCAGGCGGTGATCGGGGTCGCAGCACCACTGTTCGCGATGCTCCTGGCCGGGCAGAAGATCCCGCAGGCGTTCAACGCGTTCTCCAGCGACGTCTTTTCCCTGGCGTTTGGGCGTTCATACTGGTCACCGCGATGATCGGAACAGGATTGGGCAAGCGGATCGCGTTCGCGGTGGCCGCGGGGGTGCGTTCCACCCGGCAACCCGCCGTCAACAGAGCACATTGTCGATCGGTCAGCGCTGGCCGAGTGCCATCCCCGTGCCGGCGCGTCCCGTGCCTCGCGCGCCGGGATGGCGCCGTGGCTTGTCCGGACAAATGGTACTACGCTCGGGAGCGGTGGTGTGACCGGACCGGGAGGTGTTCGTTCATGACCTCGCTCGGGTTCGCCCAGGCGGCCGGGCCCGGTGACTTCGTCGCGGCCCGCTCGCAGATGGCCTTTTCGCTGGGGTGGCACATCATCATCGCGTGCTTCGGGGTGGGTTTCCCGGCGCTGGTGTTATTCGCGGAGTGGCGCGGGATCCGCACCGGTGAGGTGGCCTACCGGTTGCTGGCCCGCCGGTGGGCGCGGGCGATGGGCGTGCTGTTCGCGGTCGGCGCGGTGTCGGGCACGATCCTGTCGTTCGAGATGGGGATCCTCTGGCCCGGTCTGATGCAGCGGTACGGGGCGGTCTACGGGTTCCCGTTCGCGCTGGAGGGCTTTGCGTTCTTCATCGAGGCGATCTTCTTGGGGATCTACCTCTACGGCTGGGACCGGCTGCCGCCGCGGGTGCATTTGGCCTCCGGGTTGCCGATCGTGGTGGCCGGGGTGGCGTCGGCGTTCTTCGTCGTCGCGGCCAACGCCTGGATGAACACCCCCCGCGGGTTTCGGCTGGTGGGCGGGCGGGTGGTCGACCCGGACCCTTGGGCGGCGATGTTCACCCCGGCCACTGGTCCGGAGACCACTCACATGATCCTGGCCGCGATGATGGTCACCGGGTTCGCGGCGGCCGCAGTATATGCGGTGGCGATGCTGCGGGGCCGGCGGGATCGCTACCACCAGCTGGGGCTGCTGCTGCCGCTGACGGTGGCCGCGGTGATCACTCCGGTGCAGATCGTGGTCGGTGACTGGGCGGCCCGGTTGGTCGCCGCCGACCAGCCGGCCAAGCTCGCCGCGATGGAAGGCCTCTACCGCACCGGTGCGGGCGTCCCGATCGCGATCGGTGGCTACTACAGCGGCAACACGCTGCACGGGGCACTGGAGATCCCCTACGGGCTCTCGCTGCTGGTTCATCTCGATCCACATGGCGTCGTGCAGGGCCTCGACGTCGTGCCAGTCACGCTGCGCCCGCCGGTGACGCTGGTGCACCTGGCCTTTGACCTCATGGTCGGGATCGGCTTCGCCCTGCTAGCCCTGGGTGGCTGGCTGGCCTGGTCGTGGTGGCGACGCCGGAAGATGCCCGCCACGGTGTGGTTCCTGCGCGCGGTAGCAATCGCCGGGGTTGCTGCGACGGTGGCGATGGAGGCCGGTTGGGTGACCACCGAGGTGGGCCGCCAGCCGTGGATCGTCTACCAGCTGATGACGGTGCGCGAAGCGATCAACCCGGCGCCGGGGTTGCGGTACGGGCTTTACGCGGTGCTCGTGGTCTACACGCTGCTCACCGTGGCCACGATCGCGGTGCTGCGCCGGCTGGCCCGGCACCCGGTGCCGGTGGCCCCGCAGGAGTCCGACGTCGAGGAGTACAGCGTCATATGAACGCCTGGTCATATCAACGCCCGGGTCACGTGCGAGCTGGGGTCTGATGAGCCTGGCCGACGCCGTGCTGGTCTGCCTGTGGGTGGGCTTGACTGCCTATGCGCTGCTGGCCGGCGCGGACTTCGGGGCCGGTGCCTGGGATCTGGTCGCCGGCGGTGCCGCCCGCGGCGCGCGGCAGCGCGACCTGATCGAGCACTCGATCGGGCCCGTGTGGGAGGCCAACCACGTCTGGCTGGTCTTCGTGCTGGTGGTGCTGTGGACCGGGTTCCCACCGGCGTTCGCCGCGATCGCCTCCACCCTCTACATCCCGCTCACCGGGGTCGCGCTGGGGGTGATCGCCCGGGGTGCCGCGTTCGCCTTCCGCAAGAACGTCGAGGACCTCGCGCAGCGGCGTCTCTACGGAGCCGCGTTCGCCAGCTCCTCGGTGCTCACCCCGTTCTTCCTGGGCACCGTCGCCGGAGCGATCGCCTCCGGGCGGGTCCCGCCCGGCATCGCCCAGGGCGACGTGCTGGGTAGCTGGCTGAATCCCACCTCGCTGCTCGCCGGGGTACTCGCGGTGGGCATCTGCGGCTACCTGGCCGCGGTCTACCTCTGCGCCGACGCGACCCGCGCCGCCCAGCATGACCTGGCCGACGCTTTCCGTCGCCGCGCGCTGGGCGCCGGACTGGTCATCGGCGCGGTGGCGCTCGCCGGGATCGCGGTGCTGCACGCCGACGCGCCGCGACTGTTCGCCGGTCTCACCGGCCGGGCGCTACCCGTGGTGGTCCTGTCCACGGTGGCCGGGATCGCCTCGCTGGGGTTGCTGCTGGGGCGCCGCTACCGGCTGTCGCGGATCACCGCGGCGCTGGCCGTCACCGCCGTGCTGTGGGCCTGGGCCCTGGCCCAGTTCCCGCTGCTGCTCGTGCCCACGCTGAGCATCGACGACGCGGCCGCCGGCCGGCCGACGCTGCAGGTCATGATCATCATCATGGTGGTGGGCGCGGTGCTCCTGGTGCCCTCGCTGGGATGGTTGTTCTGGCTGTTCCAGCAGCACCCCACCGGCAAGGCGTCGCGGACCGGCCACTGAGACCTGCTTGCAGGCCGAAGCTGTCAGGACCCGTGCGTCCGCGCGCGGCTGTGCTTAGCCGGTGGTTACCCCGTCGGGCTCGGTGTGCCAGGCGTGCCAGCCGCCGATGAGGTCGGAGACGTCGTCGAAGCCGTGGGCGCGCAGCAGGCTGGCGGCCGCGATGGACCGGTAGCCGCCGGCGCAGTGCACGAGAACCGGCCGGGCCGGGTCGAGTGTGGGCATCAGC
>DASUII010000404.1:0-17924 GCA_036279835.1 Pseudonocardiaceae bacterium | reverse complement strand
AGATCTACCGGGAAGGCGCTGTTCATCTGCGCACGATATAGCGACAAGTCATAAAGAGGCACCACACGACCGGGGACGGCGTCGCTGAGCGGTGCTATCTCATCGATGAGCGGCAACACGGACGACCAAACACCAAAAGATTGTCGACGGCACGTGAAAACTGACCCCCGCGCGGCAACTGAATTTTGACCCCCTGTGCCGCGATCCTGGCTCGCACCGAGCTGGGGAGGACGAAGGGGTGTTGTTCGTGGAGGATTGGGCTGAGATCCGTCGGTTGTCTCGGGCGGAGGAGATGCCGATCAAGGTGATCGCGCGGGTGATGGGGTGTTCGAAGAACACGGTGAAGAGCGCGTTGGCTTCGGCGGGGCCGCCGCGGTATGAGCGGGTGGGTTCGGGGTCGATTGTTGATGAGGTTGAGCCGCGGATTCGGGAGTTGTTGGCGGCGTGGCCGACGATGCCGGCGACGGTGATCGCGGAGCGGGTGGGGTGGTCGCGGTCGATTCGGGTGCTCAGCGGTCGGGTCGCGGAGTTGCGGCCGGTGTATTTGCCGCCGGACCCGGCCGGCCGTACGAGTTATGTGGCCGGGGAGATCGCCCAGTGTGATTTCTGGTTTCCTGACATTGAGCTGCCGGTGGGGTTCGGGCAGACCCGGACCGCCAAGCAGTTACCGGTGTTGACCATGGTGACGGGTTACTCCCGGTGGCTGTCGGGGGTGTTGGTTCCGACTCGCGCCGCGGCGGATTTGTTCGCTGGCTGGTGGGGGCATATCGCTGGGTTGGGTGCGGTGCCGCGGGTGTTGGTGTGGGACGGGGAGGGTGCGATCGGGCGGTGGCGTGGTGGGCGCAGTGAGCTGACCATCGACTGTCAGGGGTTCCGCGGGACTCTCGGCGCGAAGGTGTTGATCTGTCGGCCTGCCGATCCCTCTTAACCGGCCAATGTCTGTGTTGGCCCAGCTCAGCGACACGCCGTGACGTCGCTCTTGCGGGATGAATCGGTTCATCGCTGGTACATCTGTTCCTCGTGATTAGCGAGTCGGGTCTGCGGCTTGAGGAACGAGATGGCGGCTGGGCGTTGGTTGGGCCGGTCGCGTCGAGGTTCGGGCTGGTGGATGAGTATCTGGGATATCTGGCTGACCGGAACTACTCGGCGAAGACCGTGCGCGCCTACGGGTATGACCTGTTGGCGTTCTGCCGATGGCTCGTGTCTGAGGAGCAGCCGCTGGCGGAGGTGAGCACGGAGGTGCTACTGCGATTCCTGCGCGCCTGTCGCGAGGCTAAGGTGCCACGCCGGCCCGGGCCGAACGTGGTCCGGCTGTCGGGGCGTCGGATGGATGAGTACGCCGCCACGACGATCAACCGGCGGCTGGCGGCGATCTCGGGGCTGTTCGCGTTCGTCTCGATGCGGAACCCGGATACCAACAACCCGGTCCCCAAGGGCAGGGAAGCTCGCTGGCGGGTGCCCGGTGAGCGCAGCGGAATGCTCGCGCACACCGTGCGCCGGCCGAAGAACCGCTCCTCGCTGCGGCTTCGTGAACCTCGCCGCCTGCCCACGGCGTTGTCCCAGTCCGATGCGGCCGAGCTTCTTGCGAGCTTCCGGACCTGGCGGGACCGGGCGATCGCGGGGTTGATGCTGTATTGCGGGCTGCGCTCGGCCGAGGTGCTGGGTCTGGACGTCGCCGAGGTCGATATCGGCGGCCGGTGGCTGAAGGTGCTCGGTAAGGGACAGCGGGAACGGCGGGTGCCGCTGGACGCCGACGTCGCCTCGGTGATCCAGGTCTACTTGTTGGCCGAGCGGCCCGAATCCGACAGCAGCCGGCTGTTCCTGGTGGGCAAGGGGCCCAACCGGGGCCAGCCGTTGACCGCGGCTGGGCTGCGCACGATCTTCCGTTATCACCGCGGGCTCACCGGCATCACGGGCGGGCACCCGCACGCGCTGCGACACACGTTCGGCACCGCCCTGGCCGAGGCCGGGGTCGATCTCGCGGTGATGCAGGCACTTCTGGGCCACGCTCACGTCGACACCACCGCCCGCTACATCCATCTGGCTCCAGCCCACGTGAAAGCCGAGTTCGATGCCGCTCGTGACCGCATCCGCGCCCAGCACTGATCTACACACCGCCTACCTGGACTATCTGCAGCGGACCGGGCGGGGGAACGCCGCGTACTTGCAGGCGGCTCGAGTGTTCTTCCGGCGCTGGCCGGACCCGCGTCGGTGGGCGGAGGAGCCGTTGGAGGTCCGGTTGTCGGCCGGAGCCTCCACCCGGCCGATTATCACGTTCTTGATGCTGCACCGGGTGCTGCAACCAGGCTATGACTACCTGCTGGAACGCAAGCTCTCCAGCATCTGGCGGGAGATCACAGACTCCCCGCTGGGACCCGATCTCGATCGGTTCATGACCGCGGCCGCCGGACTGGGGTTCACCGAGCGGGTCCGCTTCGCCACTGGCTCGCAGGTGCCGGCTCGGCTGCTCATTCAGACCGGACGGCGTCTGGACCAGCTCACCGTGGCCGATCTGGCCACATTCACCGCGGCCTGCCGCGACCGGCACGAGCGCACCGGTAAGGGTCATCAGCACTACCTGGCGGCGGTGAGCAACGCTCAGCGGGTGCTGTTCCATCTTGGGATCGTCGATCAACTGCCTCGTTCGGGCGGCCCGGTCCCGTTCGTCGAACGACTAGCCGACGTTCGCCCAGCGATCCGCGCGACGATGATCGCCTATCTGGAACGCAAGCGGGCGACCTGCCAGCCCAAGACGGTGTCCGCGCTGGCGACCCGGCTTAAGCACTTCGGCGTGTTCCTCGCCGAGATCGATCCCAGCCTTGACTCGATCGCCTGCCTCGATCGCCGCACCCACATCGAGCCCTACCTGACCTCGCTGGTCGAGGCGGTCAACTCCAAAAACGACGAGCTCATCACCGTCGCCGACCGATCCCGACGGGTGATCGCGTTGATGGGGTTCCTGAACGACATCACCGAGTGGGGTTGGCCGCAAGCACCACCACGCAAGCTGGTCTTCCGCGATGACAACCCCAAACTCCCGCAAATGCTGCCCCGCTACCTGCCCGTCGATGTTGACCGTCGGCTGGCGCAGGTGCTGTCCGAACGCCCGGGCAACGAGCTGGCCGCGGCCGCTTTGCGGCTGCAACGATCCTGCGGGCTGCGGATCGGGGAACTGCTCGACCTCGAGCTGGACTGCGTCCACGAGGTTCCCGGCCACGGCAGCTGGCTGAAGATCCCGCTCGGGAAGCTGGACACCGAGCGGATGGTCCCCATCGATGACGAGATCCTCGCACTGATCGACCGCATCACCGAGATCCGCTCCCACGGACGACCGATGCCACACCCCCGCTACCGTCGCCGCGCCCAGTTCCTGTTCACCCACCACGGCCGGCGACTGTCCCAACGCGCGGTCCGCGACGAACTCGACCGGGCCGCCCAGACCACCGGGCTCGGCCACATCACCCCCCACCAGCTGCGCCACACCTATGCCACCGCCCTGGTCAACGCTGGCGTCTCGTTGCAGGCACTGATGGCGCTGCTCGGGCACATGTCCGCTCAGATGAGCCTGCGTTACGGCCGGCTGTTCGACACGACCGTCCGGGCCGAATACGAGCGAGCCCTGGACCTGGCCAAACAGCAGGCCCGCACACCCACACCCGGCCGGGCCAGTCTGCCCCTAGCCGACATCACCGGCGGAGCCGACTGGAAGAACACCCCGCTGCTCAAATCCCGCCTGGCCGGCGGCTTCTGCCTACGCGCGCCCGCCCAGGGCGCCTGCACCTACGCCAACATCTGCGAACACTGCCCCAGCTTCCACGCCGAACCCAGCTCGCTGCCCGTTCTGGCGGCCCAACGCGTCGACGCCGAAGCGCTCGCCCGCGACGCCGAGAAACGCGGCTGGATCACCGAAGCCGAACGACACAAGCGACTCATCACCCAACTCGACACCTTGATCAATGAGGCCCGGACCGGATGACCAGCACCAGTACCCTCAACCAGGTCGAGCGCGCCTGCGCCGAACTCCACCACGACGGCCAGCCGGTCACGTTCACCGCCATCGCCGCACACACCGGCCTGGGCCGCACCACCCTCTACCGCGATCCCACCCTGCGCGCGGTCATCGAGGAGCACAGACACCGCGCCGCCACCAGCGGCACCCTCACCGGCCTCACCGACGAGATCGCCACCCTGCGCACCGCCCTCGACGCCATCGCCACCCGAGTACGACACCACGACGAACAACTCCGACGCCTCACAACACGAAAAGACTGACAGCGTTAACCGGTCAACACCAAAAAACAAGATCATTAGCCGGATAACCCGGAAGCTAAAGGGCTCATCGAGCGGGCGCATGACTACCTGGAGCGTTCGTTTTTGCCCGGACGGGTCTTCTGCTCGCCGGCGGATTTCAACGCCCAACTCGCCGAGTGGCTGGCCACGGCCAACCGGCGGGTCCGTCGGGCGTTGGGTTGCGCCCCGACCGACCGGATCACCGCGGACCGGGCGGCGATGCTGTCGCTGCCGCCGGTGGCCCCGGTGACCGGGTGGCGGGCGGGCACCCGACTGGCCCGGGACCACTACATCCGCTTTGACTCCAACGATTACTCGGTGCACCCGGCGGTGATCGGCCGCCGGATCGAGACCGTCGCTGACCTTTCCCGGGTCCGGGTGCACTGCGACGGGCGGATCGTCGCCGACCACGACCGGCTGTGGGCTAAACATCAGACGGTGTCTGACCCCGAGCACGTCGCGGCGGCCACGGCGCTGCGCCGGGACCGGATCGGGCTGCTGCGTCCCGCACCCGAGCCCGAGGTCGAGATCCGCGCCCTGGCCGACTACGACACCGCGCTGGGCTTGGACGAGGACGGTTTGGACGAGGGCGGGGTGGCCGCGTCATGACCCCGGCGATCCCGTTACGGGACGATGCCGGGACGACCCGGCCCTCTGGGTGGTGCGCCGGCTGCGGGCACAGGTTCGTACCGACCGGTCGCCAGCTGCACTGCTCGGCAGCATGCCGCAAGCGGGTGTTCCGGGCCCGTCACCGCCGGGTCGTGGCCGTTGAGCTGGCCGCGGCGGCACCGGGCGGGGCCCGCCGGGAGCACACTGTCTATGAGTGCCCGGACTGCGGGGACCGTCAACTCGGGGTGCAGCGCTGCGCGGGCTGCGGCCTGTTCGGTCGGGCGGTCGGGCTCGGCGGGGCGTGTCCCGGCTGCGGTGAGCCGGTCACCGTCGGCGATCTTGGTCTTGAGCCCACGGTGCTGCGGTGAGCGCCCGAACCGGCGCGTCCCCGGCCCGGGACATCACCGCCGAGCTGGCGTTTGTGACCCGGGCACTGAAGGCACCGACGCTGCGCGACTCGGTGGACCGCCTCGCCGAGCGGGCCCGCGCCGAGTCGTGGAGCCACGAGGAGTTCCTGGTGGCGTGTCTGCAACGCGAGGTCTCCGCGCGGGAATCACACGGCGGGGACGGCCGGATCCGCGCCGCCCGGTTCCCCGCCCGCAAAAGCCTGGAGGAGTTCGACTTCGACCACGCCCGCGGCCTGAAACGCGACACCATCGCGCACCTCGGCACGCTGGACTTCGTCACCGCGAAAGACAACGTGGTGTTCCTCGGCCCGCCCGGCACCGGGAAGACCCATCTGGCGATCGGGCTGGCGATCCGGGCCTGCCAAGCCGGGCACCGGGTGCTGTTCGCCACCGCCGCCCAATGGGTCGACCGCCTCGCCGAGGCCCACCACGCCGGGCGGTTGCAGGCCGAGCTGATCCGACTGGGCCGCTACCCGCTGCTCGTCGTCGATCTATGCCGACATCGCGACTATGCCGAGGATGCCCCAGGGTCGGGTCTTGGTCCGGTGACGGTGGTGGGCTTGTGCGTCGTTCGTGCCGTGGGTGTCTCGGCATAGTTGCGGGCTGAGCGCAGTCTCGCCTGAGGGGCACCGGGCTCCCGTGGGGGAGGCGAGCGTGATGGCAAGTACGCGGCGGAAGGCCGGTCTGCTGGGGCCGCAGGTCGAGGGGTATCGGGCGTGGTTGATGCAGCGGGGCTACGCGCCGGGGACGGTCCGGAACATGCTCAAGGACTTGGGCCGGGTGGGCGTGTGGTTGTCGGGTGAGGGGCTCGAAGCGTCGCAGTTCAATGAGGAGCGGGCCTCGGCGTTTCGCACCGCCCGGCGGGCGGCTGGCCACCGGCGCATCCCAGGTCCTCGCGCGATGGTGCCGCTGCTGAGTTATCTGCGGGAGACCGGCGTCGTCGCGGCGGAGCAGCCGCCGGTCACCCCGTTGGGTGCGCTGCTGGGGCAGTACCGGTGCTGGATGGTTGGGGAACGTGGCCTGGCCGCGATGACGGTGCTGCGTTACGAGAACACCGCACGCCGCTTCCTGCAGGAACAGGCGTCGGCCGCTGGGGTGTTCGAGCCGGCCGCGCTGACCGGGGTGGACATCAACGCCTTCCTGCTGCGGGAGTGTGGTCGGGTCTCGGCCGGGTCGGCCAAGGGGCGGGTGGCGGAGCTGCGCTCGATCCTGAAATTTTTGTATCTGCAGGGCGTCACACCGCTGCCGCTCGGGACGGCCGTGCCTCCAGTCGGTGGGTGGCGTTTCGCCACCCTGCCGCCGCCCGCCATGACCGCCGCCGACGTCCAGCGGCTGCTCGACAGCTGTGACCGCGGCAGCCCGGTCGGCATCCGCAACTTCGCGATCATGACGCTGATCGCGCGGCTGGGCTTGCGCTCGATCGAGGTCGCGCGCCTGGAGCTGCACGATGTGGACTGGCGGGCTGGAGAACTCGTCGTCCGCGGCAAGGGACGCCGCCACGACCGACTCCCGTTGCCCGCGGAGGTCGGTGAGGCCCTGGTGGCCTACCTGTCCGGCGGCCGCAACCCTGAGGGAGCCCGCCATCTGTTCCTCACCTGCCGAGCCCCCCGCGGACCGATCCGAGCGGACCTGGTCGGTGATGTCGTCGAGCGGGCCTGCACGCGAGCCGGGCTGCCACGAATGGGGCCACATCGCTTGCGCCATGCCCTCGCCGGGGAGCTGCTGCGCCACGGCGCCGGTCTGGTCGCGATCAGCCAGGTCCTTCGCCATCAGGACCTGGCCACCACGGCCCTCTACGCCAAGGTCGATTTCAGCACGCTGCGAACAGTCGCCCAGCCGTGGCCAGGAACAGCCCGATGAGCACGCTGGAGCAGGCGCTGACCGACTACCTGCAGCTGCGTCATTCGCTCGGACACGAACTGGCCGAGGCAGCGTGGCTGCTACCCGGCTTCGTCGCCTACCTCGACGCCCACGGGTCACCCACCGTGACGATCGAGGCGGCGCTGGCGTGGGCCCAGCAGGCCAACACCGACGGCCGGGTGACGACGGTCGGCCCACGCCGGATGACCGCCGCTCGTGGCTTCGCCCGCTACCTCGCCGGCATCGACGCCGCCACCGAGGTCCCGCCGCTGGGGCTGATGCCGCACCGGCAGCGATGGCGTCGGCCGTTCATCTACTCCCCAGCCGACATCGACACGGTGATGACCCTGGCCCGCTCCTCGATCGTGTCACCGTTGCGGGCGGCGACCTACGACACCTTGATCGGACTGCTTGCGGCCAGCGGGCTGCGGATCGGCGAGGCGATCAAGCTCGACCGTGGCGACGTCGACTGGGCTGACGGGGTGCTGCTGATCCGCGAGTCGAAGTTCGGCAAGTCCCGGTTGGTGCCCCTACAGGCCAGCAGCATGGACGCGCTGCGCGACTACGCCAAGCTGCGCGATCAACTCCAGCCGCGGCCGCAGGATCCGAGCTTCTTCGTCTCCCTGACCCGCAAACGCCTGCTCTATGCCGTGGTCTCGCAGACCTTCCGGCAGCTCATCGACAACGCTGGCATCGGTGCCGGTGCGCCCCGTCCGCCACGGCTGCACGACCTACGCCACAGTTTCGCGGTCGCTACCCTGCTCAGTTGGTATCGCGCAGGCGAAGACGTGCAAGCCAAGATCCCGTCGCTGTCGACCTACCTCGGGCACCGCGAACCGAGCTCCACCTACTGGTACCTCTCGGCCGCTCCCGAGCTGCTCACCCTGGCCGCCGCCCGCCAGGACACCGCATGGTCGGCGGCCCGGTCATGACCCTGATCGCAGCGACGCTGCAAGTCTTTTTCACCGACCGGCTCGCCCAGCAGCGCCAAGCCAGCCCCCGCACCATCGCGGCCTACCGCGACACCCTGCGGCTGCTGCTCGGGTTCGCTCACCAGCAGACCGGCAAGCAGCCCTCCGGCATGGACTGGGACGACCTCAACGCCACGTTGATCTCCGCGTTCCTCAACCACCTGGAAAGCGAACGGCACAATTCGACCAGGACCCGCAACGTGCGCCTGACCGCGATCCGCTCGCTGTTCTCCTACGCCGCATTGCGTCATCCCGAACACGCACTGCTCATCCAACGCGTCTTGGCCATACCCCCGAAGCGGTTCGACAAGCGGATCGTGACGTTCCTGACCGCCGCGGAGGTCGATGCCCTGATCGAGGCTCCGGACCAGACCCGGTGGGAAGGCCGACGCGACCGCACCCTCATGTTGCTGGCCGTCCAGACCGGCCTGCGGGTCTCCGAACTCACCGGCCTGAACTGCGCCGACGTCACCCTGGGCACCGGCTCCCACGTCCGCTGCGAAGGCAAGGGACGCAAGCAACGCGCCGTGCCCCTGACCAACCCGGTCGAGGCGCTGCTGCGGGTCTGGCTGGCCGAGCGAGCCGGACACTCGGGTGATCCACTGTTCCCGACCCGCACCGGACGGCGGCTCAGCCGCGACGCGATCGCGCTGCGGGTCAGCACCCACGCCGCCACCGCCGCGCAACGATGCCCCTCGCTGCTGGGCAAGCGCATCCACCCACACGTCCTTCGCCACAGCTGCGCAATGTCACTGCTCCAAGCTGGGGTCGATACCACGGTGATCGCCCTGTGGCTCGGCCACGCCGGCGTCCGGTCCACCGACGCCTACCTCCACGCCGACATCACCATCAAGGAAAAAGCCCTCGCCCTGACCACACCCTCGGCGGCGCGGCCCGGCCGCTACCGCCCACCAGACAAGATCCTCGCGTTCCTCGAAAGCCTGTGACTATGCCGAGGCGCGGGACGCCGATCTCCTGCGTCACCAGGCACTGACGGCCCGCGCCTCGGCATAGTCGCGGTGTCGGCATAGGTCGACCTATGCGGACATCCACATAGATCGACGAGGTCGGCTACATCCCCTTCGAGGCCGAAGCGGCGAACCTGTTCTTCCAACTGGTGTCCTCCCGCTATGAAAGAGCAAGCTTGATCGTCACCAGCAACAGGGTCTTCGGCCGCTGGGGAGAGGTCTTCGGCGACGACGTCGTCGCCGCCGTTATCTGACCATCCCGTGCCAGCTGTCCACGACGTCCGCCACGTTCCGGCGCGCCTGCGAGCGAGGTCGTTGTGGACGCCTTATCTTCCTGTGTCCATGACGTCCTTGGTGCGGGTGCAACGGGTGATCATGCCGTCGGGTCAGGAGTCCGCGACGCTGCTGCGAGACGGCGACGTTGTTGATTGCGTGGACCGGTTCCTTGCTCACCTGACGGCGATCGAGAGATCACCGAACACGGTCCGGGCGTATGCGCATGACCTTCGAGATTTCTTCGCCTTCCTCGACTCACGTGCTGCGGTCTGGGATGCCGTGTCGCTGGAAGACATCGGCAAGTTCGTCGCTTGGCTGCGGCTGTCGGACGCCGCGCGGAGCGGACGCGTGATGCCGCTGCCGTGGGTCGAGGGCGAGTTGTCGGCGGGCACGGTGAACCGCAAGCTGTCGGCGATTGCCTCCTTCTACGAGTTCCATCAACGCCACGGCGTGGCTGTCGGCGAGTTGCTGACCCGCTGGCGTCCCGGGGGTCGGGGCGGGTCGTGGCGGCCGTTTCTGGCCCATCTGGGCAATAAGCCTAAACGGCATCGGGTGATCGCGTTGCGTAGCAAGCGCAGGCTGCCGCGCGAGTTGAAGGCGGCGGAGATGACGACGTTGATCGAGGCGTGCGACCGGCTGCGTGATCGCTTCTTGCTGTCGCTGTTGCGTCGAACAGGCCTACGGATCGGCGAAGCGCTTGGTTTGCGGCATGAGGATATCGATGCGCGTCGTCGCGTGATCATCGTTCGGCAGCGGATGAATGTGAACCGCGCTCGGGCGAAGACGTACTCGCGGGAGGTGCCGGCCGACCCGGCGCTGATCCGGCTCTATAGCGACTACCTGCACGAGGAGTACGGGGCGCTCGATTGCGGCTATGTGTTCGTCAATCTGTGGGGTGAACCGGTCGGTCGCCCGATGAGCTACCCGGGTGTTGATCGGCTCGTCCGGCGCCTGCGAACGCGGACCGGGATCGAGTTCACGCCGCACCAGTTTCGGCATGGCTATGCCACCGATCTGCTTCGTCGAGGCGTCGCGGTCGAGGTGGTGCAGCATCTGCTCGGTCACGTGAGCATCAGCACGACGATCGACACCTATAGCAACTCTCGGGAATTGCATCAGGTGGGCGAGGAATGCCTGGTTGCCTGATGCGGGCGCATTCCCGAAGCCAGTCCGTCAACGTGAGATGTGGGGCACTGACCTGCTGATTTGGCCGATGATCCCGTCTGGTGCATGATTCGCCCACTATCCGAGGGGGTTGGAGGGTGGCTTGCGACGGTCTGGTCTGGCGGGTGCGGCGGGCATGGAGTTGGTTTCCGGGGTGGTGCAGTTACGGCCGGAGGACGCGATGGTCGAGGCGATGCTGCGGGGCTGGCGTGCCCAGCAGAAGGCCCGGGGGTTGAGGGACGACACGATTGATCCACGGGAGCGGCTGGTCCGCCGGTTCCTGGAGTTCACCAACGAGTACCCATGGGGGTGGTCTCCGGGGCACATGGATGAGTGGTCGCTGCAGCTGACAGCCGAGCAGCACCTGGCGCCGTCAACGATCCGCAGCTACCAGTGCAGCCTGCGGTTGTTCACCGAGTTCCTTATCGACGGCCGGTATGGGTGGGCGGTGGCGTGTGAGCAGGTGTTTGGCCCTGGGAACCATCCGGTGGCGATCGCTCACGAATGGAACACGATCGCTCACCTCAACGATTATGAGGGCAATCCCGAGGCCCGGCCGTTCACTCGGGACGAGCTGCAACGGTTCCTGGACTATGCCGATGACCAGGTGGAACGGGCGGTGAAGTCGAAACGGAAGGGCGCGCTGGCCGCCTACCGGGACGCTGTCTTGTTCAAGGTCGTCTACGGGTGGGGGCTGCGTCGCACCGAGACGTCCAAGCTGGATTTGGTGGACTTCGGCCGCAATCCAGCGGCTCCGGAGTTCGGGCGGTACGGGATGCTTAATGTCCGCTACGGCAAAGCGAAGAAGGGCCAGCCGCCCCGGCGTCGCAACGTCGCCGCGGTGATGGACTGGGCGGTCGAGGCCGTCGTCGACTACGTGGAGAACGTACGGCCCCGGTTCGGCTGCGCCGATCATCCAGCGTTGTGGGTGACCGAACGGGGCGGGCGAGTGAAGCCGGCGGAGATCAACGCCCGGTTCGTCGCCTACCGCGACGCCCTGGGTCTGCCGGTCGCCCTGGTCGTCCACAGCCTGCGGCATTCCTATGTCACGCACCTCACCGAGGACGGGGTCGACCGGAGATTCATCCAGGCCCAAGTTGGTCATGAGAGTGATAGCTCCACGGCTGTGTATACCCACGTCAGCGACGACTTCATGAATACCGCGCTGCGCCGGGCCCTGGCCTTGGCCCTCGACACCGAGTGCCGACCAGGACACGAGGAACGCCGATGACGGCCAAACTCGACTACCAGTGGCATCTGCGGCAGGTCATGGCCACCCGGGGCATGTTCTCCACCACCGACCTGCTCGCGCCCTTGGCGCAGCGGGGCATCAGCTTGTCCTCCAGTCAGGTCTACCGACTGGTCGTGGACCGGCCCGAGCGGCTCAGCCTGAAGATCTTGATGGCGCTGCTGGATGTCCTGGGCTGCACGATGGAGGACCTCATCGAACCCGTGCCGGTCGCGGGGCAAGCGACGAAGACCAAGGCGGTCGGCGGTGACGTCGGGGTGGGGGACCTGCGCCCCAAGCGGGCCCGGATCACTCGGGCCGATGGTTGAGCGATGACCGATATCCCGGAGGTTGTCAGCGACCCGATCGGTGTCACCGTCGGTCTGATCACGGGCATCGAGGCAAGCATGAACCCTCAGACTGCCCAAGCGGTGGTGGTGGGCGTCGCCGGCGGCCGGGCCAAACGACGCAAGCTCGCCCATGCCCTGGCGCAGCGGCCCGCGATCCTCACCGACGGCAGATCCCCAGCACCTCGGGTCGTTGGGGATCTACTCATCGCGCTGGTCAAGGCGGGGGCCACGACGATCTCGCCGCCGCTGTGCACCGAGTGCAGCAAGCCGCTGCGGACTCTGCAGCGGCGCGGCGAGGATTGGTACTGCGGTGTCTGCGGCCCCATCCGGCGACCGTGCGCGAGCTGCGGTGACCTTGAAAAAGTGCACTCTCGGGATCGGGATGGACGTCCTCGGTGCATCCGGTGTGCGCTCGATGACGGCCGCGACCCGGTGGAAATCGTGGTCGAGGTCATCGCGGTGGTCGATCCGGCTCTGTCCGCAGGGGTCGTCACCGCGGCGGCGAATGCCGCCGCGGCTCAGACCGGGCAGCGTCGTCAGATGGCCTGGGCACTACAGGAGCGGCCCGAGCTGCTCACCGGAGCGGGTGCCCAGGCCACCGTCCCGTCGGTGCTTCGACTGATCGACAAGCTCTGCGAGGCGGGCGCCACCAACATCGTCCGGCCGCCTTGTCCGCATTGCGGGCGGGTGATCCCGCTGGTCAAGCCACGCGGCGGGGTCCGGCTCTGCCGTAACTGCGTGGCCAAGTCCCGGGCCGAGCCCTGCTCGGGCTGCGGGAGGGTCTGTGAAGCCGCCACCCGCGATGAGCACGGCCGGCCGCTCTGCCCGAACTGCTTGGTCAGCGACCCGGCCAATCTCGAGGTTTGCTTAAGCTGCGGCCGTCGCCGCATCGTCGGCACCCGCACCCCGGACGGGCCACTATGCCCTGGCTGCCCGCCGTTGCCGATCATGGTCTGCTCGATCTGCGGCACGAGCAGACGATGCGGGACCGCACGACTGACCGGGCTCCCGTGGTGCCCGCCGTGCCAGAGGCGATCAGGGCCATGCGCCCGCTGCGGGCAGGTCAAACCGATCCGGTCGGGCACCCTCAACGAGCCCTACTGCCAGAGCTGCACCGTCTCGGCCTTCCCCGACTGCCCGGTCTGCGCAACCGCCCCACACCCGGGTCAATGCCCGGACTGCCGTCTCGAGCTGCGGCTACGGGAGCTGATGGGTGGCCCCAACGGCGCCACCCATCCCGCCCTGCACCCGTTAAAGAAGGCCTTGGCCGCCACCGACCCACCCGGCACCGCGCTGCGCTGGCTCGCCAAAAAGCCCGTCGCCGCAGTCCTGGCCGACATCGCCGCAGGACACCGGCAGCTCACCCACGACGAACTGGATGAACTGCCACAACACGCGATTCTCACCCACCTGCGCAGCGTGCTCGTCGCCACCGCGACGCTGCCGCCACGCGACGAGCAGATGGCTCGCCTTGAACGCTTCGTCAGCCACGTCCTCACCACCCGAACCGACCACGACGAGCGCCAAGTCCTGCACCGCTACACCACCTGGCACCTGCTGCGCCGTCTACGCCGCCGCAACAACGGCCAGTTCACCACCCACGAGCAGTACACCTCCGCGCAGGCGCATGTGCGCGCCGCCGTCGTTGTTCTCGACTGGCTGGCCACCCAGCACCTGACCCTTGCGACCTGCCGCCAGGCCGATCTCGAACGGTGGCTGTCCAGCGGCGAAGTGTCCTACCGCTACCCGGCAGGACATTTCATTCGCTGGGCCAACAAACAGCGCCTCACCACGCTGTCCTTCCCCGCCACCCGCTGGCAAGGCCCGACACGGGCGCTGGACGACCAAGCCCGCTGGGAGGCCGCCCGCCACCTCCTACACGACAACACCCTGAGCACCCGAGACCGCCTCGCCGGTCTGCTCGTCCTGCTCTATGCCCAACCCGTCGCTCGAATCAGCCGCCTGACCACCGACAACGTCACCATCGACGACACCACGGTGACACTCCGGTTCGGATCGACACCCATCACCCTGCCTGACCCCGTCGCCGAACTCACCCAGCAACTCCTCGATGGCAAGCGCGGCCACGCCACCACCGGCGCCGGCCACCCCTCACCCTGGCTGTTCCCCGGCGGACAACCCGGCCGCCCGATCAGCGCCACCCACCTAGGACAACGCCTCAAAGACCTCGGCATCCAACCAGGTCAAGCACGTTCCACAGCGCTGTTCCAACTCGCCACCGAACTCCCCGCCGCCCTACTCGCCCGCATGCTCGGCATCCACATCGACGTCGCCACCGCCTGGCAACGCGCCTCAGCCGGAGACTGGATGACCTACGCCGCAGACATCAGCCGCCAAACCCAACCCTCACAACGAACCACGAAATGAAGACTGGTCCACACACGTGCCGGCATTCCGAGAGTTCCAATAACCGACGGTGCCGTTACATCTCGGTGTCGAGGATGCCCGGCGCGCTCTGGTCGCCGCCGGGGTTCTAACCGAGGTGCTCTCGTGACGGGGCTACCGGCATCGGTTGTTCCGGTTGGCGGTGACTTGGCGACACGGCTGCGGTCGCTGCTTCGTGCGGAGTTCGCCGCGCCGGTGATCCTGGTCGACCCATCGGATCCGGTGACCGGCGGTCTGCAATGTGTCGCCGCTGTTTGCGATCGGGTCGCGGTGCACCAGGGCATGTGCAACCGCCATTATCAGCGATGGGTCGCGGACGGCCGCCCCCACGTCGAGGCGTGGGCGGCATCGGTCACGGCAAACACCCGCTGGTTGCAGCAACCGCGCAACTGCTCGGCGCCGTCGTGCCGTCGTGCCTTGCGCGAACACGGGTTCTGCCATTCCCACGCGGTCCGCTGGGCGCAGGCCGGCCGGCCCGAACGTGACGCATGGATCGCCGCCGGTGCCGGCGGTCCGTTGCCGGCGGCACCCGCGTGCGCGTTTCCCACCTGCGCCTTGGACGCCGAAGGCACTGCCGGGCTCTGCGAAGCTCACCGCAGCCGCTGGATCCGTCATGGCCGGCCACCGGTGGAGCAGTGGATCGAACACTGCATGCTCTGGGGACGCGACAGGTTCGACCTGCGGGCGCTGCCAACGCCGATGCGGTGGGAGATCGCCTACGCGATCCAACGCCGTGTCGACGAGCGGCGCACGAAGACCCGCCCGGAAAGCATCCTGCGGCTGCTGCGCGCCTTGCCCCGCTCGGGCGCCACCTCGCTGCTGGACCGCGCCCCGGAAGAGTGGACCACGTATCTCGGCTATTCCAGCGAGCGCGGCTATATCGAGCGGCGGTTCCTATTCGACGCGATCAGCTACCTGCACGACCTGATCGACGGCGTCGGCTGGGACGAGGAATACCCGCGTGACGTGTGGTTGCTGCGCCGGTTGGGTTACCCGGGCCGAGACGGGCAGCTGCGCTTCGACGGCATCGAGGCGAGCTGGCTGCGTGCCTTGACAAAGCGATGGATCCGCTGGCGGCTCTCGACCGGCATCAGCGTCGGCGCGGTGCGTGCGGACATCCGTGCGATCACACTGTTCGCGCAGTCGTTCCCTTCGCTGCAGCGCGGGCCGCAGGCATTGAGCCGCGAGTTGATCGAGGCTCACCTGGCGCACCTGGCGAGTCGGTTCCCGGCGCCGAAGACGCGCACCAGCTATATCGGCGCGGTCGCGGGTCTGCTGCGGGCCACTCGCCAGCACGGCTGGGAACCGCTACTGGACGCCCACGTCGATGTTTACCGAGAGGACTATCCACGCCTGCAGCGCGGGCATCCGCGGGCACTGTCAGAAGCGGTCATGACCCAGCTGGAACACCCGGATAACCTGGCCCAGTTCAAAGATCCGCGGGGGAGGCTGCTGGCGCGGATCCTGATGAGCACCGGACTGCGCGTCGGTGACGGCTGCAAGCTCGCGCTCGACTGCATTGTTCGCGACGTCCACGGCGCGCCTTACCTGCACTACACGAACCACAAGATGCGCCGCGAAGCGTTCGTGCCCATCGACACCGACCTGGCCGAAACGATCACTGAGCACCAGCAGGCCGTGCTCGCCGAGCTGCCGTCCGCGACGTTCCTGCTTCCGCGGCCCACCCGAAACCCGGACGGCCAGCAGCCCTTCAGCACCGCAACCTTCCGCGGCGAACTCGTCGAATGGCTGCGCAGCTGCGACATCCGCGACGAGCTCGGCAAACCTGTCCGAGTCACACCGCACCAGTGGAGACACACCTTCGGAACAAGATTGATCAATAACGAGGTGCCGCAGGAAACGGTGCGGCGTCTGATGGACCACTCCTCGCACCAGATGACTGCGCTTTACGCCGTGCTGTCGGATACCACCATCCGCGAACACTGGGAACGCGCCCGAAAGGTCAACATCAACGGTCAGGAACTCCCGTCCGACAGCGGACCGCTGGCCGAAGCCGTCTGGATGAAAAACAACCTCGCGCGCGCCAAGATGGCGCTGCCCAACGGCTACTGCACCCTGCCGCTGCAGCAAAGCTGCCAATACGCCAACGCCTGCCTGACCTGCCCAGTCTTCGTCACGACAGCGGAATTCCTGCCCGAACACCAGCGCCAGCTCGAAGCAACAAGGACGCTGATCAACCAAGCCAAGGAACGAGGCCAAGCGCGAGTCGTCGAGATGAACCGCACGGTCGAGACGAATCTGCTCTCGATCATTACCAGCCTGGCGACCGAAACACCCTGCAGCCAAGCCTGCGCCACCGGATGCGCCTGCGACAGCACCAATGACGATCAACAGGTGCACCATGTCGGTTGAACAGATCGAGTTGCTAACCGCGAACGCACGGCGCCGATCCGAACAGACACTGCAACGAGCGCAGGAGACGATCACCGCCATGGCCGCCCGCGGAGACAGCATCACCGTGGCAAGGCTGGCGCAGACCGCCGGCGTGTCACGCTCGTGGATCTATACCCAACCCGAACTGCGGGAGCGGATCGAACAACTGCGCCTCGCGGCGCCCGCGCGACCGCCCGGCTCGGTCACCGCCAGCCGGGCAAGCCTTGAGTCCTTGAAGCGCCGTCTCGACCTTGCCCACCAGCGGATCGCTCAACTCCGCGACGAAAACGAGCAGCTCCGGCGATCAGTCGAACAACTTCACGGCCAACTCCGAGAGTTGCGTCCCCGATAACCGCCGAACTGTCCGAAACAGGAGCATGCCGCGTGACTGACCTCGCCAGCGACCTGGCCATCCCCGACCCCAACGAGCGCGCAGCACTCAACGCCGCCCTGCATAAGGACAGAACCCCGAGCGGCTGGAGGGACGACCACGGTCGGCCCGCACCCTGGCCCGACGACATCGATCAATACCAACCCGTCACCGGCGAACCGATCGCCCTCGAACCCGGCCGGGAACCATTCTAGCAATGAACATGCCGTCATGGACAGCTGTCCACGACACGGCGCCCAACGCCACCGGGACCCACAGCATCAACAGGTCGAGATAAGCGCCGCCATGATCGACCGCCTCGTCCACCACGCCGAAGTCCTCGCCCTCAAAGGCGACAGCTACCGACTCAAAGACCGAGACCTCGGCCGCGTCCCCGCAGCCACGGCCACCGACGAGTAAAGATCAAACCACAGGCAGGGGGTCAATTTTCAGATGCCGACAGGGGGTCAGTTTTCGCCTGCCGTTGACAGAGTCGGCTTGAGGTGGTCGAGCACGTTCCTTACTGCTATCCGGAGCTCACGACCTGCGTATGGGCGGCTGGGCCTCGCCTCGGTCTTCGTAAATCTGGGTGATCTCTCACGGGGTCCACACCAACCAGGCAATTGGCCGT
>DASUII010000403.1:0-6168 GCA_036279835.1 Pseudonocardiaceae bacterium | reverse complement strand
TAGCACTCGGGTTTGTGCTGCTGCGGTGGTCGCTGCGTCGACTACCACGGTGGCCTGACTGATCGCGCGGGCTCGGGGTAGGTCGATCGCCCCGGAGGCAACAGCGTCGAGAGGGTGTCGGGCAGCTGGGTCGACAACCGGATGGCCAGGTGCGGCCGTGCGTCGGCCGCGCCGCGGGGACAGATGCAGCGCCGGGGCGGGTCATATCAACGGCAGTGCGGACTCAGCCGGTCGTCAGAGATTAGTCGGTGAGGTGAGTCTCGGATCCAGAAGCTTCGAAAATGAACGGTAGCTGGCCATCGACAGTTAACGCCCGACGCAGCACCTCCGCCGGAAGGCCCTGCGCGTATTTGGCCGACTGCCACTCGACGCCGGAGAGCGGCGTTCCCATGGGCTTCGCTTCGATTACACAGACGGCCCGCTTGCCGACATAAGAGCAGGTAATCGGCCCGGCCGTGCCCCGGCGCCATAATCGTCTCGCGGACCGCGACGCCGTCACCGGCGAACAGGTTGAGTTGTCTGCGGTCTTGGACAAGCCATCCGGCAGCAGCCAACTGGCGGGTGATCAGCACACGGGCATGCTGTTCCGCAGGTAGCCTCGGGTGTACGTCCACATCGTCCATATCCGCCGGATAGCGTAGGCGTTACCGCCGAAGAGCCGCCGTACACTATGTAGCCATGTCGGTCCAGCACTTCTCCGTTGTGATCGAGTGGGACAGCGACGACAACGTATGGGTGACCCACGTGCCGGCCCTTGACGGTCTGTCATCCTATGGTGACACCCGCGAGGCCGCGCTCGAGTTCACCCGAGAGGCCATCGCCGGCTACCTGGAGGCTGCAGGCAAGGCCGGTATCCCCCTGCCCCGCAGCGGACCCGAGCCGAGCATCGTCGACGTCGAGGTGTCATTGCCCTGACTCGGCTTGCCAGCTCCGGCGGTTATCCGTGCGTGCTCGAATGCACCGACGTGCCCGTCGGCGTGCGGCTGCTCAGCCGTACTGGGATCGCGTCGTAGCCGCGCAGTACTCGGGTGGGACGGCGGTGTGGCGCACCGGTGAGCGCGAGGTCGGGGAACCGTCGGAATAGCGCCGGCAGGCCGACCTCACCTTCCATGCGGGCCAGCGCGGCGCCGATGCAGTAGTGGACGCCGCTGGAGAAGGCGACATTCTGATCTGCCTCGGGGCGCTGGACGTCAAACCGTTCGGGATTCGGGAAGACGCCGGGATCACGGTTCGCGCCGCCTAACAGCAGGATGATCGACGAACCCGCTCGCACCGGACGGCCGACGACCACGGTGTCGCGCAGCGCGACCCGCCCGGTGCGCTGCACGGGCGAGTCGTAGCGCAGGATCTCCTCCACCGCGCCAGGCCACCGCTGCGGTTGCGCCCGCAGCAGTTCGAGCTGGTCAGGATGGTGCATTAGCAGGACGGCACCGTTGCCCAGCAGGTTGACCGTGGTCTCGAAACCAGCGGCGAGTAGCAGCATCGAAATACTGCTCAGCTCATCGAGGGACAGCTGCTCGCCCTGGTCGTGTGCGGTCACCAGGGTGCTGAGGACGTCGTTCCGGCGAGCGCCGCGGACCTCGTCAAAGTGGTCGAGCATCCAGCGGTGCAGTGCGCCCAGATCGTGCTCGGAACGGCGGAAGTCGCGGTAGCTCAATCCGACGTCCAGCGACAGGGCCGCTCCGGCTCCCCATTCCAGGAACTGGCGACGCATCGCGACCGGTGCGCCGAGCATCTCGGCGATCACGGTGGCGGGCAGCAGGCTGGCGTAACGCGCCACCAGATCCACGGTCGGGCCCGAGCTGGCGAGGCCGTCGAGCAGCTCCTCGGCGATCTCGTCGACCCGGGGACGCATGGCGGCGACGGCCCGCGCGCTGAACGCCCGGGTGACCAGCTTGCGGTAGCGGGTGTGCTCGGGCGGGTCGGTCACCAGCATCGATGGTGGCTCGATCGGTCCCAGCACCGCCCGGCCGCCGAGCTTCATGCCGAGCCGGAGGATCCCTGGTAGCAGATCCAAGCGCATCTGGCCGAAGTCCGGGCTGCGCAGTACGGCCAGGCAGACTTCGTGATGCGCTGACATCAGGGCGAGCCCGCTCTTAACGACGTGGCCTTGCGCGCGCAGCTCGTCGTAGTACGGGTAGGGGTCCTCGCGGATCGCCGGGTCGATCATCAGCCGCGACCCGAGGTCACCGGCGCGCATCTGGCGCTGCACCGTGCGCCTGATCAGCCCATGCCGGACCACCCACCGGATCGTGCGTCGTAGCGCCATCGCGACCTCCACTGCCGGCCCCCGCAATTACGATACTAGAAACATAGACAAACGTATGTATACATGGATCTGATGCAGCAGAGGTGTCAAATGGAACCTTGGCGGTCTGAGCGCCTCGAAGATCGCCAAAAGGTTCCACTTGGCGCGGGGTGGCCCAGGGGCAGCTCGTACCATTCCGGGTGTAGACCGAGCAGGAATGACGGCTGGAGATCAAGACCACCGCCGACCGGGCCACCGCACTGACGGCGCACATCAAGGATAACCACAGCGACGATCTCCCCGAGATCATCGCGATCCCGATCACCGGCGGCAGCGCCGAGTACCTGTCCTGTGCTTATTGCGGAGACGTGCGGCTGAGCCGGTGACGGCTACGCAGCGTAGCTGCATGACGTAAGCTTTCCGTGCCTGAAGCACTCAAGATTCCACCATCTAGGTGGTTGTGCAGGCTAACCTTTCCTTCGCCGGGCGACTTCTGGCAGATTTTTGTGAGGAATACCTAGCCTAACTCACTCGATGGGCTGACCGAACTTTTGGCATTCGGAGGGCCGATGTTGACCAGCAGGTGGCGAACCGCAAGTCTGGCACTGGTGGCTATCAGCGTTGTCGGACTCGCGGCCTGCTCAAGCGGTGGCGCCACGTCGGCGGGAGACACGTCGGCTACCTCGGCTGCCGCAGTGCCGGAACGGCCGGCAACAGCAACTGACGTCGCGACGGGTCTGCGCAAGATCGAACAGATCGCCAAGCAGATCGCCGAAACGGCGGGGACCGATAAGGCCAGAGCGGTCAGCCTGGACGGCCAGCTTGAGCCGATCTGGAAGCAGATCGAGGACACCGTCAAGCACAACGACCAGGACACCTACCTCGCGATGGAGGACAGCTTCGCGGTGCTGGAGAAGGCGGCGGACGAAGGCAATGCCGCGGAAGCGGCCAAGGGTTCCGCCGGGGTCACGTCGGCGGTGCAGCCCTACTTGGCGAAGTACTCGGGATGATCAGACGCCGACTGCTCGGGTTGCTGCTGGCGCTCGCCGTTCTAGTGCCGGTCGTGACATTGTTCAACGCTGCACCCGCCAGCGCTGCCCCGCAGGCTGCTGCCCAGCAGCAAGCGATCACCCGCGAAGACGCGATCCGCCAGCTGGCCATGGTGCGTGCGTCGATCGACCAGACCCTGGAGCTGGTCAAGCAGGGAGATATCGAGCAGGCCTATGCACAGGCCAAAACCGGTTACTTGGATCACTTCGAATACGTCGAGGTGCCGCTGCGGGTGGTCGCTCCAGACCTCACCGCCGATGCCGAGACGAAGTTCGCCGAGATCCGCGGGCTGATCAAGTCTGGCGCGCCGGTTGATGCCGTGCGAACCAATATCGTCGAGTTGCGACGGTTGATCGATGACACCGAACGGCGGCTGACCGACACCGGTTTCGATGCGGTCGCGGTGGTGGCCGGACAGTCGTTTTTGATCATCTTCCGGGAGGGCCTGGAGGCAGTGTTGCTGCTGACTGCCTTGCTGGGCTATCTGGAGGCCACGAAGGCAACCCGGTACCGCAAACCCATCGCGTGGGGAGTGGTCCTCGGGCTTGCGGCTACGGCGGTGACATACCTGATCCTGCGGTTCGTTCTCGCGGTGCTACCGGTCGGACGGGAGGTGCTGGAGGCGGTCGTCGCCACCGCCGCTGTCGCGGTGCTGCTGTACATCTCGTTCTGGCTGATCGCGCGGCTGGAGCACCGTCGCTGGATGGAGTTCCTGCGCAGCCGGCTGTTCAACGCGGTGTCGGTCGGGTCGACCACGGCGCTGGTGTTGGTGGGGTTCACCGCGATGTACCGGGAGGGCTTGGAGACCGCGCTGCTCTACCAGGCGCTGGTTGAGTTCGGCCAGGGGCTGGGCTGGTGGATCGTGGTCGGATTGGCCGCCGGTTTGATCGCCTTGGCGGTGGTGTCTTATTTGATCTTCCGCCTGGGCCGGCGGCTGCCGGTGAAGACATTCCTGGTCGGTGCGGTGGTGCTGTTGATGGCGACCTCGGTGGCCTTCCTCGGTAACGCGGTGCGAAGTCTGCAGACCGCTGACCTGATCGGCCTCACCCCGCTGCCCGGAGTGCCGCGAGCGCCGATCTTCCTGTCCCAGGCATTGGGTTACTGGCCCAGCTTGCAAACGCTAGCCAGCCAGGCGGTGTTGGTTGCCGTCTATGCGCTAGGAGCGGTGTGGTTGCTGATGGTGCGGCCCCGCCGGGCGCGGGAGGCGCGATGGGTGTCCGGGTAGGTGCCGACGTCGGTGGCACCTTCACCAAGGCGGTCGCGATCGACTCCGTCACCGGTGAGCTCGCCGGCCGCGCGGTGGTTCCCACCACCCACGACCACCGCGACGGAGTTTCCGCGGGCGTGGTCGACGTGGTCGCGAAGCTGGTCGCCGAAGTGGGTGCAGAGGCCATCGAACTGGTGACCCACTCCACTACACAGGCGGTGAACGCGCTACTGGAGGGCGACACCGTGCCGGTCGGTGTGCTCGGTATGGCCCGGCCCCCCTACCTGCGCAAGGCTCGCAACCGGACCACGATCAGCCGGGCTATCGCGCACGAGTTCCTCGATCTGTCCGGCGGCTTCGATGCCGGCGTGGCCCGGCAGGCGCTGGCCCGGCTGGCCAGCGCTGGCGCCCAAGCGGTGTGCGTGGCCGAGGCCTTTGCGCCTGACGACTCGGCATGCGAAGACGCGGTTGCGGTACTGGCGGCGGAGCTGGGCCTGCCGGTGACGACCTCGTCGGGGCTGACCGGGCTGTACGGCCTCGAACTGCGCACGGTCACCGCCGCGCTCAACGCCTCGATCCTGCCGATTGCGCTGCGCACCGCGGAGGTGGTGGAGGCCGGGGTGGCGGCCGCGGGGCTGATCTGCCCCGTGATGGTGATGCGTGGTGACGGTGGTGCGACCGATCTGGCCGGGTTCCGCGCCGCACCGGCTCGCACGCTGTACTCGGGGCCAGCGGCCTCGGTGGCCGGTGCGCTGCGCACGCTGCGGATCGGCGACGGGGTGATCGTCGAGGTCGGCGGCACCTCCACCAACGTCGCGGCGATCACCGCCGGTCGTCCGGCGCTGTCCTACGTGCGGGTGGCCGGCCAGGCCACCGCAGTCCGGGCCTTGGACGTGCAGGTGGCCGGGGTCGCCGGCGGATCGATGCTCCGGGTGCGACGGCGCCGGATTTACGGTGTCGGGCCGCGCAGCGCACACATCGCAGGGCTTACCTATTCCTGCTTCGTGGCGCCGGAGCGGTTGGCCGGCGCCCGCCCGGAGACCCTCGCGCCACGGCCCGGGGATCCGGCCGACTACCTGGCATTGCGGTTGACCGACGGCTCGATGGTGGCGCTGACCAACACCTGCGCCGCCAACGCGCTCGGCCTGGTTCCCGACGGCGACTATGCCGCGGGTCATCGACGCTCCGCGACCGTGGCGCTGGACATCGCCGGGGTGGCGGTGCGCCTTTCCGGCAGTGAACTCGCTCGCCGGATGATGCAGGCCTCCACCGAGGCGCTGGCCGACCTGGTCACCGCGGTCGCCGCGCAGCACCGCCTCACCCAGCCTACCGTGATCGCGGTCGGTGGCGGCGCCAGCGTGCTGGGTCGGCCGCTGGCCGGGACGCTCGGGCTGGACTGCGAGATACCCCCGGGCGCCGAGGTGATCTCCTCGATGGGAGATGCGCTGTCATTGGTGCGTGCCGAACGGGAACGCACCGTGTCCCGGCCCACGCCGGCCGACGTCGACGCCCTGATCGCCGAGGTCGAAGCCGAAGCGCTCGCCGCGGGTGCGTCGCCGACCTCGCTGCAGGTCCAAGTCAGCCAGATCGGGGATCGTGGTGCGATCCGCGCGGTGGCGGTGGGTGCACTGGTGCTCGGCTCCGGTGTGGTGCCTGGCCGGCC
>DASUII010000402.1:0-5219 GCA_036279835.1 Pseudonocardiaceae bacterium | reverse complement strand
GAAGGTGGTGAGGTGGTCGGTCAGGTGAACAACTTCCGGTTCAACGAGAGCCCGATCGATCTGCTCCGGCGGGTCACCGAAGTCGGCGCTACCGAGCGGACCTTGTGCCGGGAGTGGAAGGACTGGTTTTCCCGCACCGCGATGCCCCCCATCCGGGTACCGGACTTCAACATGTCCTCGGTGAGTCAAGCATCATGATTCTGCGACAGAGGTCACGCGTTTGAAGCCCCCGTCACCACGGCTCGGACCTGGCTCTGTAGCTGTCCTTGAGACACATAAGCACTGTTGAGCGACGGACTTTCCACGGACTCACGGACCAGAGACGGACCTGAGATGATCGGCCTGAGGGTGGTCTCGATCGCCTCGCGGGTGTCGTCATCGGAGTCGGGCCATAGATGCCCATAGGTGTCGAGTGTCTCTTTCACCGGGTGCACGGTGATCGGCTCACGGTCCGCCCGGCGGCACGGTGACGACGGGCCGCGCCCCCTGTGTGACGGCGAGCTGGCCGTCCTGCGCCCGGATCAGGTCAGCGACCGCGGCGATCGCGGCCTGCTGGCAGTACTCCTGGATCGTGGCCAGGTCCTCATCCCGGTTCATTGCGACCGGCCAAGGTCCTCGATGGCGATGTCGTACTGCTCGGCGGCGCAGTCCTCGCAGGTCTTGCCGTAGGGGGCGTCCTCCAGCGGAACGACGAACATCAGGAGATGCCCGCACGAGGCCCGGTAGCAGCCGTTGGGGTGGTCCGCCCGCTCGTCGATGGCGTGGTGGGTCCAGTCCAGGACGGACAGACCCCAGCGGACCGTCATCGCGGCCACCACGTCGGCAACGGCTTCGGCATCTCGAAGAAGGGGTGGGCGCGAAGCCGGACGCAATCCGAGCAACTACAGCAGCGCTCCAGGGACGCCGACTCGCAGCGGCTGCACCTGCAGCCAGCGTGGTACTGGGTGATGGTGTTGTGACCAGGGACCTCGCGTAGCGGAACCACCACGGCGGCGGTGCTCATGAGGCGTGCCCGGCGATGTCCCGCGTGCAGCCCTCCTGGCCACACAACGGGCAAGTCGTCACCGCGTAGCCGTCCTGGTCAATCCACCCGGTGTAGCCGGATTCGCGCAGGTCAAAGAACCGGCTGTCGCGCGGCGTCTCCGGTGACCCATCCCATGTCCTGCTCATGGCGGCGACCTCTCCAGTGGTGGTGGAAGGCCGCGCACCCGGGCGCGTGGTGATGACGGGGGCGAACCCGGGTGCGCGGCTGGGTACCAATCCTGCGCTGGCACCACAACTGCGACGATAACGTCGTGGTTCCACGATTATGAGTCCCGGAGGCTACTAACACATCCAGGATCCCCGTTATGCTGATCGTTATGGCAGGACCAACAGTCAGGCGAGTACAGCTCGGCGGCGAGCTCCGACAGCTACGGGAGCGAGCGGGGCTGTCCATAGTGGACGTGGCGACACGCCTCAAAACCTCGAAGTCGCGGGTGTCAGCGATAGAGGTCGGCCGCAACGTCGTCTCATTCTCAGACCTCATCGTGATGGTGCGCGACATCTACCAAGCTGAGGAGATGTACGCCGAGATGGAGTCGATGCGCGAGGAGGCCAGCAAGAGAGGGTGGTGGTCCACATACGGACTCACGGAGCGGCAGGCCGGCTACGTCGGCCTGGAAGATGACGCGAATGCTGTGCGGACAGCCGAGGTGGGAAACATCCCGGGACTGCTCCAGACCGAGGCCTACATGCGCAGGTTGTGCACAATCGACGTCCGGGTGTCAGGCAAGGAGGTCGACAAGCGTGTTGCCGTGAGGCTGCGGCGTCAAGCGCGGCTAACCGGATCGAACCCGCTACAGCTCACCGCCGTCGTTGACGAAGTCGCCTTGCAGCGTTGCGCTCGCGATCCTGTAGTCACAGACCAGTTGGCTCACCTGATCCAGGTTGCTCAGTGGCCCAGCGTGGAGCTGCGAGTGCTGCCGTTCGATCTCGGACTGCACGTCGGCCAGGCGGGATCGTTCAGCGTGCTGAGCTTCCCTGATGGACTGCTGCCCGACGTCGGATACCAGGAGTACGTGGTTGGCGGGCATGTCATCGACGATGAACCGGTCGTCGAGGAACTAGCTACCCTGTTTGACGAGCTGCGCCGCCAAGCGCTCGGCCCCACCGAGAGCCTGGACATGATCGCGCAGCTCGCCAAACACCCGTGATTGGTTGGCTAGGAGCGACACATGAAACGTGACCCAACTCCCGCACTGTGGCGCAAGTCTACTAGGAGCAACAGCCAGGCTCAGTGCGTCGAAGTAGCTGATCTACCCGGCGGCCGCGCCGTGCGGGACTCGAAGGACCCGGACGGCCCGTGGCTGGAGTTCAACTCGGCCCAGTGGTCGGCGTTCACTGCCGGTGTCCGGACGGGCCAGCTCGGCTGAGCGTCAGGACCAGAAGGCCCCCACTCGATTCAAGCGAGTGGGGGCCTTCTGCATTCACTGCGTCACGATTGGGTCTCAGGCGGTAACGACCCTGTCAGCGACCGCCGATACAGGGAACGAAAGCGGCCCCGGACGGTGCTGGTACACCGGTGCCGGGGCCTTGATCCAGCAACCTGAACTAGACAGGAGTGGACCCATGGCACAGCAGACCGTTTCCCAGCCCACGTCGCAACCCCAGGCTTCCTGGGCCAGGAGGCACCCGATCCTGACTGGCCTGGGCGCCGTGGTCGGCTTCCTGGTGGTCGTCGGTGCTTTCGCCAACTCCGGTACCAACAGCTCCCCCAGCGCTCCCTTCGCCGCGCTGCCCACGAACAACGCCGAACGCGATGTCGCGATCACCCAGTGTGGTGGCGATGACCAGCTCGGAATGAACACCGTGATGGTGCGGATCACCAACAGCACTGACCGAGTCCAGTCGTATTTCGTCACGGCCAGCATGAACGACGCTGCGGGCAACCGCCTCGGCGAGGCCAACGGCGCAAGCAACTCGGTGGCGCCTGGCCAGTCCGCCAATGCTCAGCTGATCGGCACTGGCGCCAAGGGTGTCACGCAGTGCACCGTTGCCAACGTCAGCCGCATCCCGTCCTGACGCCAGCGACGAGACCAGAACGCCCCGACTCGATCATGAGTCGGGGCGTTCTGCTGTCGGAGACTCGGAGGCTCGGAGACTCGGAGACTCGGAGACTCGGAGACTCGGAGACTCGGAGACTCGGAGACTCGGAGACTCGGAGACTCGGAGACTCGGAGACTCGGAGACTCGGAGACGGGGGTTCGCGGGGTGCGACGGACTCCTGACGGACTTGGCGGCTCGGCCGGACATCAGACAGGATTGTTCGTGCTGGTAGCAGCCATGATCGTTCCTGGCTTCCTGACTTCCTCGGTGAGCCCAGCCAGCTAGCACCTGCGATATCGCAGCGCAACGCACTGAACCGATTTTGGGGGGGTGAGCGATCTCTCAAGTGTGGGCTCGGCACTGAGTGGTCACCTGGGGTTAGCCTTTTTACCATCCGGTAGGAGGCGAGCAGTGACTGCAGCGACCATTCCAGGCCTGGATGATGCCCCGATAAGCCACTCACGGTTGTGCAACTGGGTGCGCGATATCGCCGAGCTCACCAACCCCGACCGCGTCGAGTGGTGTGACGGATCCCAGCAGGAATGGGACCGGCTCACCACCCAACTGGTCGATGCCGGCACGGTGCGCCGGCTGGCCCGCAAACCGAACTCATTCTGGGCTGTCTCGGATCCCGCGGACGTGGCCCGGGTCGAAGAGCGCACCTTCATCTGCTCGCGAGCGCAGCGGGACAGCGGGCCCACGAACAACTGGATGCACCCGGACGAGATGAAGTCGATCATGACCGGGCTGTACCGGGGATGCATGCGCGGTCGGACCATGTACGTGGTGCCGTTCTGCATGGGCCCGCTGGGGGACGCGGCACCCAAACTGGGCATCGAGATCACCGATTCCGCCTACGTTGTGTGCTCGATGAAGATCATGACCCGGATGGGCGAGGCCGCGCTGCGCAAGTTCATCTCGCCCGACGGTGCCGAGGCGGATTTCGTCCCGTGCCTGCACTCGGTGGGCCACCCGCTGGCACCCGGCGAAGCTGATGTGTCGTGGCCGTGCAACGACACCAAGTACATCAGTCACTTCCCCGATGACCGGATGATCTGGAGCTACGGCTCCGGCTACGGCGGCAATGCGCTGCTGGGCAAGAAGTGCTACGCGCTGCGGATCGCCTCGGTGATGGCCCGCGACGAGGGCTGGATGGCCGAGCACATGCTGATCCTGAAGCTGACCAACCCGCAGGGGGTGGCGCATTTCATCGCGGCCGCGTTCCCGTCGGGCTGCGGCAAGACGAACATGGCGATGCTCGCGCCGACCATCCCCGGTTGGAAGGCCGAGACTCTGGGTGACGACATCGCCTGGATGCGCTTCGGTGCCGACGGCCGGCTCTACGCGGTGAACCCGGAGAACGGGTTCTTCGGCGTGGCGCCGAACACCAGCTGGAAGACCAACCCCAACGCCATGCGCACCCTGGAGTACGGCAACTCGATCTTCACCAATGTCGCGCTGACCGACGATGGTGACGTTTGGTGGGAGGGTGGGGATCCACCGCCGGCGCACCTCACCTCGTGGACCACGCAGGACTGGACGCCCGCTGACGGTGCGGCCGGCAAACGCGGCGCGCACCCGAACTCCCGGTACTGCACGCCGATGGCGCAGTGCCCGATGCTCGCCGCTGAGTGGGACGGTCCGCAGGGCGTGCCGATCTCGGCGATCCTGTTCGGCGGGCGTCGGGCCGGCACCATCCCGCTGGTCAACGAGGCTTTCGACTGGCAGCACGGGGTGTTCCTGGGCGCCACGCTGTCCAGCGAGAAGACCGCAGCGGCCGCCGGCCCGCTCGGCGAGGTGCGCCGGGACCCGATGGCGATGCTGCCGTTCATCGGTTACCACGCCGGTGACTACTTCCAGCACTGGATCGACACCGGCAAGCGCGCCGACGCCAGCAAGCTCCCCAAGATCTTCTACGTGAACTGGTTCCGGCGCGGCGACGACCAGCGTTTCCTGTGGCCAGGTTTCCGGGAGAACAGCCGGGTGCTCAAGTGGATCATCGAACGGATCGAGGGCCGGGCCGCAGCGGTGGACACCCCGGTCGGCCGGGTACCCACCCCGGATCAGCTTGACCTGTCCGGCCTGGACATCCCGATCGACGATGTCGCCGCAGCGCTTGCGGTGAACAGCGA
>DASUII010000401.1:0-12505 GCA_036279835.1 Pseudonocardiaceae bacterium | reverse complement strand
GTCCTGCAGCTGGTAGGCCTGCAGTTTGTGCATCAACCCGATGCCGCGGCCCTCGTGACCCCGCACGTAGAGCACCACCCCGCGGCCTTCGGCGGCGACGGCGGCCATCGCGGCGTCCAACTGCGGCCCGCAGTCACAGCGGAGCGAGCCCAGCACGTCGCCGGTCAGGCATTCTGAGTGCACCCTGACCAGGACGTCGGCCCCGTCCCCGATTTCCCCGGCAACCAGCGCGATGTGCTCCACACCGTCGAGCAGCGAGTCGAACCCGATCGCCCTGAACTCCCCGTGCAGGGTTGGGATCCGGGCCTCCGCGACCCGCTCCACCTGCTTTTCGAACCGCCGACGGTAGGCGATCAGATCCGCGATGGTGATCAGCGCCAGGTCGTGCTCGGCTGCGAAGACTACCAACTCGTCGCGACGGGCCATCTCGCCGTCGTCCTTGGCCGAGACGATCTCGCAGAGCACGCCGGCCGGGGGCAGGCCGGCCAGCCGGGTCAGGTCCACCGAGGCCTCGGTGTGCCCGGGGCGGCGCAGCACCCCACCCTCCTTGGCTCGCAGCGGCACGACATGGCCCGGGCGGGCGAAGTCGACCGACTTGGCGTCCGGGTCGGCCAGCAGCCGGATGGTGTGAGCGCGGTCCGCCGCCGAGATCCCGGTCGTCACGCCTTCGCGGGCGTCCACCGTCACGGTATAGGCGGTGCCCCGCTTGTCCTGGTTGGTATGAAACATCGGTGGCAGGTCCAGCCGGTCGCAGTCGTCCCCGGTCAACGCCACACAGACGTACCCCGAGGTGTACCGGACCGTGAACGCCAGCAGCTCGGGAGTGGCCCGGGCCGCGGCGAAAATCAGGTCGCCTTCGTTCTCGCGTTCCTCGTCATCCACCACGATCACCGGGCGCCCAGCCGCCACGTCCGCGATCGCCCGATCGATGCCGGCAAAGGCGCTGTACGTCATCGCGTCCTCCTCCCCCGCATCATCCCCCAGCATCATCGCTACGGGCCGCAAGATGTGGGCGAGCCAACCGCTCGACATACTTCGCGATCACGTCGACCTCGAGGTTCACTAGCTCGCCGGGGCGTCGCACGCCCAGGGTGGTCAGCTGCTGAGTGGTCGGAATCAAGCCCACCGAGAAATCGTCAGCGCCCACGCCGATCACGGTGAGCGAAACCCCGTCCACGGTGATGGACCCCTTCTCCACGAGGTACCGGGCCAGACCGGCGGACATTCCGATCCTGACCAGTTCCCATGGGGTACCGTCCCGTGGCGCGGTGCGGGACAGCAGGGTCCCGGTGCCATCGACGTGGCCCTGCACCAGGTGCCCGCCGAGCCGGTGCCCCAGCTTCGCGGCCCGCTCCAGGTTCAGCCGGTCTCCGATCGCAGCCAGACCCAGGCTGGAGCGGCGCAGCGTCTCGCCGATCACGTCGGCGGTGAACACGTCGCCGTCGACGTCTACGACGGTCAGGCAGACGCCGTTGACCGCGATCGAGTCACCGGGTCGAGCATCTGAGGTGGTCAGCGGACCCCGTACGGTAAATCGCGCCGCGTCGGGCCGTTCGTCCCGGCTGACGAGCTCGCCGAGTTCCTCGACGATGCCGGTGAACACGACTCACCGGCCGCCGCAGGCCCGGGCCTGAGCCCGCAGTGACTCGATTGCCCGGGCTGGGTCCTCGGCCCCGTACACGGCAGAGCCGGCAACGAAACAGTCCACCCCGGCCTCCGCGGCGGCCTCGATGGTGTCGGCGTTGATTCCGCCGTCGATCTCCACCAGGACAGTAAGGTGCCCGGTGTCCACCAATCGCCGGGCGGTGCGCACCTTGTCCAGTACCTCGTGGATGAACGACTGCCCACCGAAGCCCGGCTCCACGCTCATCACCAGCAGCGTGTCGTAGTGCCGCAGCACCTCCACCCACGGCTCCAGCGGGGTCTTGGGTTTGACTGACAGGCCGGCCTTGGCCCCGGCCGCGCGGAGGTCCTTCGCCAGCTTGATCGGATCCTGGGCGGCCTCGGCATGCACGGTGACGTTGTAACAACCCGCTTCGGCGTAGCTGATAGCCCACCGATCCGGATTCTCGATCATGAGGTGACAGTCCATCGGGATGTCGGTGTATTTCATCAGGCTCTGCACGATGGGAAGACCCAGCGTGAGGTTGGGCACGAAGTGCCCGTCCATCACGTCGACGTGCAGCCAGTCGGCGCCCGTTACCGCGTTGGCCTCGTCGGCCAGCCGGGCGAAATCGGCGGATAAGATAGACGGCGCGATCATCGGCTGAGGTGGCACAAGGTGCACGGTATCGCGCAGTCAGCTCAACGGCGGTTGCGGCTCGGCAACGGTGAGTTCCAGCCGGTCTTCGGCGACGGTGCCATGGACCTCCTGGCCTGGTTTGAGGTCCTCGGTGAGCAGCATGCGGGACAGTTTCTTGTCCAGCTCACGCCCGATGGCTCGGCGCAGCGGTCTCGCCCCGTATTCCGGCTGGTAGCCACGATCGACTATCCAATCGATGGCGTGGTCATCGAGGCGCAGGGTGATGTTCTGCGCTCGCAGCCGCTGCCAGGTCTGCTCCAAGAGGAGCTTGGTGATCGTGCGCAGCCCCGGCCGATCGAGGCCACGGAACAGGACGATTTCGTCGATCCGGTTGAGGAACTCCGGCCGGAAGTGCCGTCGCACGGTGACCATCAGTGGCTCCCGCACCTCCTCGACTGATTGCCCGGTACTGGTCGCGGCCAGCAGCTGATCCGCGCCGAGGTTGCTGGTCATGATGATCACCGTGTTGGCGAAGTTCGCGGTCCGGCCCCGGGAGTCGGTGAGCCGGCCGGCGTCGAAGACTTGCAGCAGGATGTTCGAGACGTCGGCGTGCGCCTTCTCGATCTCATCCAGCAGCACCACTGTGTACGGGGTGCGCCGGACGGCGTCGGTAAGCTGGCCGGCCTCGTCGTGGCCGACGTAGCCGGGAGGGGCGCCGATAAGCCGCGACACAGTGTGTTTGTCCTGGAATTCGCTCATGTCGAAGCGGAGCAGCCGCTCCTGCGACCCGAACAGTGTCTGCGCCAGCGCCCGGGCCAGCTCCGTCTTACCTACGCCGGTAGGGCCGAGGAACAAAAAGGAGCCGACCGGCCGGTCCGGGTGATTGAGACCCGCGCGGCTGGCGCGCACCGCGTCCGCGACTGCCTCGATCGCCTCGTCCTGCCCGACGACCCGCTGCCGCAGCTGCTCCTCGAGATGCAGCAGCCGGTGTCGCTCGACCGCGGTGAGTTGGGCGACCGGGATGCCAGTACTCCGTGCGATGATCTCCGCAACGTCGTTGACACCGACCTCCGGCGTACGAGTCGGCTTAGCGTGAGCGGTCTCCAGCTCGACGATACCCAGGTCGAGCTCCCGGGTCAGCGCCTCGGCCCGCTCGTAATCTTCGGCGTCAATCGCGATGTCTTTGGCCCGGGTGAGCTGCTCGACGCGCTCCTCGAGCGCCCGGGTGTCCTCGCGCGGCGCCTCGACTCGCGACCGGACCCGAGCGCTGGCCCGGTCGATCAGGTCGATCGCCTTGTCGGGGAGAAACCGGTCGGTGAGATACCGGTGAGATAGCCGTGCAGCCGCTTCAGCGGCCTCATCGGTGATGCGGACTCGGTGGTGTGACTCGTAGCGTTTGCGCAGGCCATGCAGGATCGCGACGGTCTCCTCGACGCTCGGTTCGGCGATCAGGATGGGCTGGAACCGTCGCTCCAGCGCAGGGTCCCGCTCGATGTGGCGGCGGTACTCATCGACTGTGGTGGCGCCGATCAGCTGCAGGTCGCCGCGGGCCAGCGCGGGCTTGAGCATGCTGCTGGCGTCCATCGCACCGCCCTCGGCCCCCGCGCCGGCGCCGATCACGGTGTGCAGCTCATCGAGAAACATCACCACCGTCCGGCCAGCCCCAGTCACCTCGTCGATCACCGCAGTAAGCCGTTCCTCGAACTCACCCCGGTACTTGGTGCCGGCCAACATCCCGGGCAAGTCCAGCACGATCAACCGCCGGTTGCGCAGCGGCTCCGGGACCGCACCGTCGGCTATCCGCTGGGCGATCCCGTCGACGATCGCTGTCTTGCCGACGCCAGGATCCCCGATCAGCACAGGATTGTTCTTCGTCCGCCGCGACAACACCTCGAGGACCTGCTCGACCTCGTCCTCGCGCCCGATGACTGGATCGAGACGCCCAGCTCGGGCAGCGGCTGTGAGGTCGCGGCCGTAACGGTCCAGCCGCTGCGTCGACGTGCCCGGACTGGTTATCCCGCCGAAGGACTGCTCGAGGCCGCCGACCAGCCGGCTCACGAGATCTTCAAGGGGGTTAAACCCAGAACCAAACGGTCCCTCGGGCATACTAAGCCTCCTCGTCCGCCGCACCGGCGGCCGCTGTCCGCGTTACCACCCTTGATAATGCCCCCGACCGGGCCTCCGCGCCGCGCCGACGGAGTGGATTGCCGCAGTCCGATGTCGGCTCCGGCCGGAGCCCTCCTCGCCGACCGCGCCAACCAACCGGACCCTTTACGTCGTGAACTCGACGTCACCGACCTCGTCTGCGGGCACAAACGTCCGTGCTGACGAGTTCACGGCCACAGGGACCGACAGAGATGGAGGAGGCGAATCATGCAAGGTGATAACGGTGCTTCGCGGCGAGCTGCCATGTACGGTGCGGACGATCTCAGCTCGATGGCAATCTTCTCAGGCAACTACATCAACTTCGGATACTGGCAGGACTTCACCCCTGGGCGCATCAGTGTCGACGAGCGCACTGAGAGCCAAGCCAACCTCTACCGCACCGTACTTCGCCGCTTGGAGATCGCTTCGACCGACGTGGCACTGGAAGTGGGATGCGGCATAGCCGTAGGGACGGTACTCGCGCTTCGAGAATTCAATCCAAGTGGAGTTTACGGGCTCGATCTCTCCCACGATCAGCTCGAGCGAGCCACCAGGGTCAATTCCGAGTTGATCGCACGCCAGCCTGACCGCTTGGTACTCCAGCAAGGCTCCGCGCTGAAGCTGCCTTACCCAGCGGACACGTTCGACAAATGTTACTCAGTGGAAGCCGCTCAACACTTCGAAGATTTGGCCGTGTTCGCGTCCGAGTCCCATCGTGTACTCAAATCCGGCGGACGGCTCGCCGTCGCAACATTCTTCATGACTCACCCGACCGCCGCCACCGAGCTGCGACGTCTGATCGAGACTATCGGTAGCGGCATCGACGTCGTCGCGACGATCGATTCCTTTCGGGATGACCTTCTCGCGGCAGGCTTTGTTGACGTGCAGGTAGAAAGCATCGGTGACTATGTCTGGCCCGGCTTTGACGCCTGGATAGCGCAGACCGAGTTCAAAGACCGCTGGAGCCGCAACTGGCTGAAGGCATACCACCGCAGACTCATCGACTACTACCTTGTGACGGCGGACAAGAAGGAGATCTAGCGACGCAGCAGAGCGCAGAACATCGCGTCGGTACCGTGACGGTGTGGCCACAGCTGGACATACGGCCCGTCGCCGAGCCGGGGGACGCCGGGAAACTGCGGCCTGGCGTCGAGCTGCGCGGCACCGGTGCGCCGTACCACGTCCGCGACCACGCCCACTGTCTCATCCAGGTGCGGCGAGCAGGTCACGTAGGCCACCACGCCCCCTGGGCGGACCAGCCGAAACGCCGCGATCAGCAGTTCCCGCTGCAGCCGGATCAGACCGGCGAGGTCGTCGGCCTGCCGTCGCCAGCGCGCCTCCGGGCGGCGTCGCAGCGCGCCCAGGCCGGTACATGGTGCGTCTACCAGCACTCGGTCGTAGGCCCGCTCCGGCAGCCCACTGTCCCGGCCATCGACGACGTGCACCGTCAGCGGCAATCCGGCGCATGCCTGACTGACCAACCGGGCCCGGTGCTCGGCCTTTTCCACGGCATCCACGGTGGCCCCGCGCGGGGCACTGAGGGAACCCAGCAGGGCTGCCTTGCCTCCCGGCCCGGCGCACAGGTCCAGCCAGCGGGTATCAGTGCCGTCTAGCGACACCGACGCCAACGCAAGAGTGACGAGCTGGCTGCCCTCATCCTGCACCTGCGCCAGGCGATCGCGTAGTGGGGTCAGCTCACCCGGGTCACCACCACCGGCCAGATGCACACCGCACGGCGAGTACGGGGCAACCTGACCACCGGTCAGCTCGGCCAGTTCGACGGCGCTGATCTGCCCTGGGCGCGCAGCGAGGTGCACCAGCGGGCGCTCGTCGTCAGCGGCCAGCGCTTCGGCGAGTTCGTCCAGGTCACCGCCGAGGGCGTCGGCGAAGGCCTGCGCGATCCACCGCGGATGGGAATGCGCCATCGCGAGGTGGCCCACCGGGTCGTCGTCAGCGGCCGGCGCTACCGCCTGTACCCAGGCGTGTTCGTCCTGCTCACCGACCCGGCGCAGCACCGCGTTGACGAAACCAGCCACAGCACTGCCACGACCGGCTCTGACCAGGTCCACTGTGGTGGCGACCGCGGCGTGCGGGGGCACCCGGGTCCGCAGCAACTGGTAGCTGCCCAGCCGCAAGGCGTCCAGCAGCTCGCCGTCGATCTCCGAGAGTGGGCGGTCCGCGCAGGACCGCAGCACCGCGTCCAGCAGACCCTGGGCGCGGCATGTTCCATAGCACAGCTCGGTGGCCAGCGCGGCGTCGCGGCCGTTGATCCCACGCTGCCGCAACAATCCGGGCAACACCAGGTTGGCGTACGCGTCACGCTCGCGCACCGCTGCCAACGCGTCCAACGCCGCCTGCCGAGACGGGTCGTCCACCGGTGGCCGGGACGGCCCGGAGCGCCGCCGGGGGGGCCCGGGACGAGGCGGTCGGGACGGCTTGCGGGGCACAGTCACGCCTGCACCAGGGCGCTGGCCGTCACTCGAACCGCTCCCCAGGCTCCGGTCGGGCACCACGGGCCCAGTCCGGGGCAGGCATCGCTCGCTTGCCTGGCGCGGTGACGTCACCCAGCCGCACCGCTCCGGTGGCCGTGCCGACGAGCACTTCCCGTTTGGCCACATGTAGCTCACCACGGGCGAGCCCATCAACGTCGCGAACATCGGCGACTCGCACTGGACCAAGGCCGATGCGTTGGTTCCTGAATCGGGTCCAGGCGCCCGGGGCTGGCGTGACCGCGCGCACCTGGCGGTGCACAGCGAACGCCGGGGCGCTGAAATCCACGTGAGCGTCTTGCGCGGTGAGCTTCGGTGCGTGTGAGACGCCATCGGCTGGCTGGGGCACCGGGCGGATAGTCCCGTCGGCGATCCCGTCCACAGTGGCGACCAGCAGCGCCGCTCCGGAGCCGGCCAGCCGGGACAACAGCTCCCCCGCGGTGTCCTCCGGACGGATCACCTCGGTGACCGTGCCGTACACCGGGCCAGTATCCAGTCCCTGATCCAACGCGAAGGTCGATGCGCCTGTGATCTTGTCCCCGTGCCGGATTGCGGCCTGCACCGGCGCCGCACCCCGCCAGGCAGGCAGCAGCGAGAAGTGCAGGTTCACCCAGCCATGCTGGGGGATGTCCAGCGCCGCCCGCGGCACCAACGCACCATAGCCGACGACCGGGCAGCAGTCCGGGGCCAGCGCGGACAGCCGGGCCAGGAAGTCCGGTTGCGCCGGGCGGCGCGGCGTGAGCACCTCCAGCCCAGCCTCATCGGCCAGCGCGCCCACCGGGGAACGGGTCGGTCGTCGCCCGCGTCCGGCCGGCGCGTCCGGCCGGGTCACCACCGCGACGACGTCGTGCCGGTCGCAGCCCAGCAGCGCCTGCAGCGACCGCACCGCCACGTCGGGTGTACCCGCGAAGACGAGCCGCACCCTCAGCGCGCCTTATCGAAGCGCGGGCGTGGACTGGTGAGCTGGACGGGCACCAGCGCATTATGCCCGGTGTGTCCGTCAGCCCAACTGCTGCGGGTCGAGCTGGATCCGCAGCGCGTGAGGCGTTTTGCGCGCGCTGCGCCCGGCCTGCAGCGCGGCCAACGCGCTGGCCAGCGCCGAGCCGTCGGAGCGGGGAACGCGGATCAACAACCGTTCCCGTTCACCCTCGGATTCCCCCGGAATAGGTACCGGACCGAGCAGGACGGCCTCCGGTGGCAGATCAAGTGACTCGCCGGCATCCGCCAGCGTGGCCGGCGCACCATCCACTGCGGCCATCCGCGTCGCGGGCGGGAAACCCACCTCCGCGCGCGCCACCAGCTCGGCCGCGGCGTGCCCGGCCGGATCCCATCGGATCAGGGCCTGCACAGCAGCAAGCGACGCCTCCGCGACCACCACCACTCGGCCGCCGTCGGCCGCCGGCTGCACCATCGCCGCGGCGGCCATCCACCGCCGTAACGCCTCCTCTGCCGCGCGAAGATCGGGGCGAGCCAGTAGCGCAGCGGCATCCAGCAACAACGCCGCCCCGTATCGGGCCAGTGGCTCCGCCCCCGGCGTCGCGATCACCAGCGACCGTCCCGGAGGGATGCCCGTCGGCACGTCTCCCCCAGCAGAGGTATACAGCGGCACCCCGGGAAAGGCGCGGCCGAGTTCTTCCGCGGTGCGGCGGGCCCCGATCACCATCGCTCGGACCCGGCCGCCGCCGCAGGCCGGGCATCGGTAACCGGCCTCGATCGTGCCGCACCACCGGCAGGTGGCCGGACCGGCCGTGAGCAGCGCCAGCGGGCCCGCGCAGCGCCGGCAGCGGGCCATGGCCCGGCACTGCTGGCAGGCCAGCGCGGGAACATAGCCGCGCCGTGGCACCTGCACGAGAACCGGTTGATCGCGGCCCAGTGCCGCGCGAGCCGCTTCGAAGGCCACTGCGGGCAGCCGGGCCGCGCGGGCCGCCGGGTCCCGGGCAAGCTGGCTGTCGTCCTCCCCGATCGCGGTGACCCGTGGCGCTGCGGCCCGCACCACATCTCGGGCGGCGACGATCTCGTGCGCCCATCCGGTCTCGATGGACAGCTGCGTCTCGGCGGTCCGGGCATAGCCAGCCACCAGTATCGCCCCGCCTTCCAGCACGGCGCGCTGACCGAGCACCAGCCGGCTGTGCGGGTAGGGGGCCCGCGGTTCTGCGTGCAGGTCGTCGCCGTCGTCCCAGAGCACCATCAGTCCCAGGTCCATGACCGGGGCGAAGGCCGCAGCCCGGGTACCGACCACGATGCGCACCGCGCCCCGACGCACCGCCAGCCACCGGCGGTACCGCTTCGCCGGTCCCGCCTCGGCAGCAAGGGTGACCACCGCGTCAGGCCCGGCCAGCGCCGACACCGCGGCGTGCACCCGCGCGGTGTCCCGGTGATCGGGCAGCACTAGCAACGCACCCCGGCCAGCGGCGGCGGCGGTGACCGCGGCCTCCGCGAGCCGGCCCGCCCAGTCCTCCCCCGGCACTGCCTGCCAGCAGGCGTGCGCTGCCCGACCCTGATACACAGCGTCCAGGAACGCCCGCCCGCGGGGATAGCGTTCCCAGCCATCGGCCGCGGGCCGTGCTGGGAACGCGGCGAGACAAGCGGGCGGCTCAGCCTCGGTGCGGGCATGCCGCGGTGGCACCGCCAACCGCAACACGTCGCTCATGGTGCCCGCGCACCGATCGGCTACCGCTCGGGCGAGTGCCGCGATCTGGGGACTCAGCGCTGGCTCGGCGGAGACGACTCGGTCGAGCCAGGCCAGCTCACCCTCGTGATCGGATCGCTCGACTCGAGCCAGCAGCCATCCATTCACCAACCGGCCGGCGAAGCGCACCCGAACCCGTACCCCGGGCACCGCCGCCTCGTCGAGCTCAGCCGGTACGAGATAGTCGAAGGGGCGGTCGAGATGAGCCAATGGGGTGTCCACGCAGACCCGGGCAACGGCTCGTGAGTGGCAAACAGTGTTATGGCACTGTTTGCCACTCACGAGCCCGGCCCCAGCCGGGCGGAGACCGCATCCCACACGTACGAAGCCAGCAGGCTCTTCGGGCCTTCGGGTAGTTCGGTCTCCACACCATCGTCGCTGAGCAGCCAGCCGGTGTTGTAGTCGACCTCGAACGCACCGCCCCGCCCGACAGCGTTGACCACCAGCAAATCGCAGCTCTTGCGGGCGAGTTTGACCCGACCATGGGTCAGCACATCACCGTGAGAGTCGCCGGTCTCGGCTGCAAAGCCGACCACGACCTGCCCCTGCGGACGACCTCGGACCAGCTCGACCAGGATGTCCGGGTTGACGGCCAGCGACACCGGATCCGGCTCTGATCCGATTTTCTTGATCTTACTGGGATGCGGATCGGCCGGCCGGAAGTCAGCCACTGCGGCAGCCATCACGACCACCTCGGCCTGGGGCGCCGCCTTGAGCACCGCCTCCCGCATCTCACCTGCGCTAGAAACTCGGATGACCCCCACCCCGGCCGGGTCGAGCAGGTCAGCCGTGTGCGCCGCGATCAACGTCACGTTGGCGCCACGCTGCGCCGCAACCCGGGCCAGCGCATACCCCTGCCGGCCGGAGGACCGGTTGCCGAGGTAACGCACCGGGTCGAGTGGTTCGTGAGTGCCGCCCGCGGAGATCACCACCTGCCGGCCGGCAAGATCCCGTGGCAGCGCGTCCGCGCGACGCAACAGCAAAGTGGCCAGCTCGACGATCTCGGCGGCCTCCGGCAGCCGACCGGCACCCGAGTCAGCGCTGGTGAGCCGTCCGGACGCGGGCTGCGCGACGACAGTTTTTCGGGAGCGCAGCACCTCGACGTTATGCACCGTGGCAGGGTGTTCCCACATCTCGGTGTGCATCGCGGGGACGAGCAGAATCGGGCAACGGGCGGTGAGCAGGGTGGCGCACAACAAATCGTCGGCCCGGCCATGAGCGGCCCGAGCCAGCAAATCCGCGGTCGCCGGGGCGACTAATACCAAATCGGCGGTCTGCCCCAGCCGCACATGGGGCACGTCCGGTATATCGTCGAAAACACCGTGGTGCACCGGCAGCCCGGACAGCGCCTCCCACGTAGCTCTGCCGACGAACCGCAGCGCAGCCTCAGTGGGGACGACCTGAACCCGATGCCCCGCCTCGGTAAGTCGGCGGAGCACCTCGCATACCTTGTAGGCGGCGATGCCGCCCCCAACGCCGAGCACGATCCGCCGGGGTGGGTCCGGCCGGACGGGCCCGGCTTGGGTCACTGGCCCTCGGTGTGCTCGAGTAGTCCGGCGTGGATTTCGCGCAGCGCGATCGACAGTGGTTTTTCCCGTGGCCCTGGCTCGACCAGCGGTCCGACGTACTCCAGCAGACCCTCCCCGAGCTGGGCGTAGTAGTCGTTGATCTGACGAGCCCGCTTGGCCCCGAAGATTACCAAGGCGTACTTCGAGCTGACCCTGCTCAGCAGATCATCGATGGGGGGGTTGGTGATGCCCTCAGGGGCATTGGCCAAAGACGCGCCCTGCGTGCTCAGTTCGGTGGGGATGCTCACTCAATTGTCTCCAGATGCCTTGAAACGTCACAGTGATCGAGCCGGAGGTGTCCGGTCGCCCGTCCCGCCCATCAAGTTTATCAACTCCTGCGCGGCGCGCTGCACGTCGTCGTTGACCACCGTGGCATCGAACTCTCCCACCGCGTCGAGCTCCGCACGCGCCACCCGCAATCGGCACTCGCGTGCCGCGGAATCCTCCGTGCCGCGGTCGAACAACCGGCCGTGCAGGACCTCCCAGGACGGCGGCACGAGCATCACCAGCAGTGCGTCGGGCATGGCGGCCCGGACCTGCCGGGCGCCCTGTACTTCGATCTCCAGCAAGGTCGAGCGCCCGACGGACAGTGCCTCACGTAGCGGCCCGACAGGAGTGCCGTAGAAGTTGCCGGCGTACTCGGCGTACTCCAGAAATTCGCCGCGCTCGATCATGCGGGCGAAGGTGGCGCGATCCACGTAGTGGTAATGCTCGTCGGGCCGTTCCTCGATACGGGCCGCGCGCGTGGTCACCGAGACGCTGACGAATAGCTGCGGCCAGCGCCGCACTACCTCGGCAACCACGCTGGACTTACCGACCCCAGAGGGGCCTGAGACGACGGTAAGCCGGGGCCGGATAACCGCACTGGGCCCCGGCTCACGCACCGTCACAGTATGGTCACTGTGGCTGACCACCCTGAGAGAACGATCGGTGATTACTCTCGTGACTATTCTGGGGCGGCTATTCGGTGCCGAACTCGCTGAGTAGCGCCTTGCGCTGACGGTCACCGAGCCCGCGCAACCGCCGGCTAGTGGCGATTTCCAGCCGCTCCATGATTTGCTGCGCACGAACCTTGCCCACCCCAGGCAAGGCTTCGAGCAAAGCCGAGACCTTCATTTTACCCAGGATGTCGTCACTGTCGGACTTGGCCAGGACTTCTTGAAGGTTGGTCCCGCCGCGCTTGAGGCGCTCCTTGAGCTCGGCTCTGGCACGTCGGGCGGCGGCCGCCTTCTCCAATGCAGCGGCCCGCTGCTCCTCGGTCAGCTGGGGAAGGGCCACGGTCTCCTCCGTCGATTGCTAGTGCTAAGGGATAATCTGGATAGTGCGGCGACCGTATCCCCCACGCGACCAGCCGCTTAACCCGGGGTGCCAC
>DASUII010000400.1:0-13112 GCA_036279835.1 Pseudonocardiaceae bacterium | reverse complement strand
CGAGAGTGAGACGTAGTGCTGAACTTCATCTACTACCCGGTGTCGGCCATCTTGTGGTTCTGGCACAAGGCTTTCGGCTACGTGCTGGGTCCGGGCAATGGCTTCGCCTGGGCCCTGGCCGTGGTGTTCCTGGTGTTCACGCTGCGCGCGGTGCTGTTCAAGCCGTTCGTCAGCCAGGTTCGCTCGATGCGCAAGATGCAGGAGTTCGCGCCGGAGATCCAGAAGCTGAAGAAGAAGTACGGCGACGACCGCACGAAGATGGCCGCCGAGATGCAGAAGCTGCAGTCCGAGCACGGGGTCAACCCGTTGGGTGGCTGCCTGCCGGTGCTGGTGCAGATCCCGGTGTTCATCGGGCTGTTCCACGTGCTGCGGTCGTTCAACCGGCCGGGGCTGAGTCCCGAGTTGAACCGCCAGACCGCTAACTACGTGTTCAGCGCAATGGATGTGCAGTCGTTCCTCGACGCGCGCGTCTTTGGGGTGCCGCTGTCGGCGTTCATCACCGAACCGACGGAGTTGCTGACCCGGTACGGGGCGGATATCTCCCGGTGGCAGATCGCTGTGGTGGCTGTGCCGCTGACCATCGTGGCCGGTGTCCTTACCCACCTCACCGCCAAGCAGTCGGTAGCGCGGCAGAACCCCGCACAGATCGCCGCCAACCCGCAGGCGGCCATGATGAACAAGCTGATGGTGTGGCTGTTCCCGCTCGGTGTGGTGGCCGGTGGCCCGTTCTTCCCGTTGGCGATCCTGCTGTACTGGCTGTCGAACAACCTGTGGACACTTGCCCAGCAGCGCGTGGTGTACCAGAAGATCGAGGCTGAGGACGCCGAGAAGAAGGAGGTCGCGATCGCCCAGCGGCAGGCGCTGGGTCCCCGACCAGGCCAGAAACCATCACGAGCGAAGCGGGACACCGCTGGTGCGGTGGACCACGAGGCCGCAACACCAGTGGATCCGAAAGAAGTGGGTTCAGGCGCGGGGTCGAACGGGGTTGTCTCGAAGGGGGTCGGACCGACCCAGTCTGGCTCTCCAGAAGGTTCGTCGGGCGCTCAAGGCTCGGCGCGCGCGGACGGCTCCGCGCCACCTGGCATGATCCAGCAGCGGCCACGACCGCGGAAGAAGACCAACCGGAAGCGCCGCTGAGGGCGCGATCGCCCGGAGAGGAGACAGTGGTGGCGGAGACACTGGCGACTGATGCAATGGTGACCGAAGCGAACTCACACCTTGATGGTGATGACGAGGTTGGGGCTGGCGAGTCGATGCGCAACGCGCCGCCGAGCGAGGAGCTTCTCGTTCAGGAGGGCGACGCTGCCGGTGACTATCTCGAACGACTACTCGACCTGGTCGATTACGACGGCGATATCGACCTCGACGTCGAGGCTGGCCGAGCCATGGTGAGCATCGATGGCGGAGCGGACTTGGCGAAGTTGGTAGGGCCCCGCGGCACGGTGCTGGAAGCTCTCCAGGAGCTGACCCGGCTAGCGGTGCAGCAACAGACCGGGGCTCGCAGCCGGCTGATGCTCGACATTGCCCAGTGGCGGGCTATTCGGCGAGATGATCTCAGCGAGCTGGGCCGGTCGATAGCGCAGCGGGTACTCGACGGTGGCGAGCCGGTCCGGTTGCAGTCGATGACTCCCTTCGAGCGGAAGATCGTGCATGACGCGGTGGCGGGCGTGGATGGGGTGCGCAGTGAGAGCGAGGGTGAGGAGCCGCAACGCTGCGTCGTGGTGTCCCCCACTACGTGATCCTCGGTCATCCGAGCCGCTTCGGGTCTTGTCTGCAGGCTGCATGAATGGTCGATGTTCCACGTGAAACAGCCGATGTCGCCGGACGCTCATGACGCAGCTCAGACGGTGTTCGGTGACCGGTATCCGCTTGCTGAGCGCTACGCGGCGTTGCTTGCAAGCTCGGGAGTCGACAGGGGGCTCATCGGCCCGCGAGAAGGCGATCGGTTGTGGGAACGTCACCTTCTCAACTCCGCCGTGCTGGCCGAACTCGTGCCGCAGGGCTGCCGGGTCCTCGACGTCGGCTCCGGGGCGGGTTTGCCGGGGATACCTCTTGCGCTCGCCCGTCCAGACCTGTCGATTGTTCTGCTGGAGCCGATGGCCCGGAGGGTGGCCTGGTTGCGAGAGGTAGTCACCGCGCTAGGGCTCACCGTCGAGGTTCATCGTGGGCGCGCCGAGGATCCGGCGGTTCGAGGTGAGCTTGGCGGCAACGACGTGGTGACTGCCCGAGCGGTAGCGCCGCTGGGACGCTTGGCGAGCTGGACCCTGCCACTGGTGGCACCTTGCGGCCGACTGCTCGCGATCAAGGGCGCCGGTGCTGACGAGGAGGTCAGTCGTGACGTTGTCGCCGTGCGGGCTGCCGGGGGGGCGGCCGTGGAGATCGTGCAGTGCGGTGTCAACATTGTGCACCCGCCGACGACGGTCATCGTGGTGCGCCGGGTGGCCCAGCGTGTCCCTCGCTTAGCGACGGCACGAAGGAGGAAGGATCGGTGAGCGTGAGCGCCCCGAAATGGCCCGACGGTGCAACCCGACCCGACAGCGCGGCCCGAGCGGATGCTGCGGCCCGGCTAGACAGTGGAATCCACGACGTTGCGGCACACGACGTGACGTCACAGCCCGCCGAGCTCCCCGCTGCAGCGCTTGTGCGTGTTTCACGTGAAACCGTGCCGTCTGATGGCGCGTTAGTCAGACCGGGACCTCGGCACGCCCTCATTCGCCCGGCGCCCTCGCCTAGGCAGAGTCCCTCGATTAGACAGAGTGGAGCCCATCACGTGCCCTGTCCCTCTACCGCCCCTCCTGAAGCCGCCGCAGGCGTCTCAGCCCACGCACTGTCTCCTGGAGTCGGGTGGACGCCGATCGCGGAGGAGGCGGAGCGGGCCACTCGGGTGAAGCACCCCACCGACCAGTTGCCTCGGCCGGCGCGGCGACGGGTGCTGGCGGTGGCCAACCAGAAGGGCGGTGTGGGTAAGACCACGAGCACGGTCAACCTTGCCGCTGGACTGGCTCTGCAGGGGCTGCGCACCCTCGTGGTTGATCTGGACCCGCAGGGAAACGCTTCCACCGCGCTGGGTATCGACCACCGGGCCGGTACCGCGTCGGTGTACGAGGTACTACTCGGGGAGATCGGGATCATCGACGCGGTCGCGGTGAGCCCGCAATCGTCCAACCTGCTCTGCATCCCCGCCACCATCGACCTTGCCGGCTCTGAGATCGAGCTGGTGTCCATGGTGGCCCGGGAGTCGCGGCTGTGCCGGGCGCTGTCCGACGTCGCACTCGACGAGTTGGGTGTCGACTACGTCTTCATCGACTGCCCCCCGTCGCTGGGACTGCTCACGGTGAACGCGCTGGTGGCCGCTCCTGAGGTCTTGATCCCGATTCAATGTGAGTACTACGCGCTGGAGGGGCTCGGTCAGCTGCTCCGCAACATCGAGCTGGTGCAGGCGCACCTCAACCCTGCGCTGACGGTGTCCACCATCCTGCTGACGATGTACGACGGGCGCACAAAACTGGCGGACCAGGTCACCTCCGAGGTCCGCGAACACTTCGGCGACCAGGTCCTGCGCACCGTGATCCCACGCAGCGTGAAGGTCTCAGAAGCGCCGGGATTCGGGCAGACGGTGCTGGTCTACGATCCCGGTTCGCGGGGTGCGCTGAGCTACCTCGACGCTGCCCGAGAAATCGCACACGATCATCGCTACCAGGACCACGGCGTCCCCAACCACACTCTGGGCGCCGATGGCCGTCCAGCTGACCGGGAGGTGTCTCGCTGATGCCGCCCAGCAGCGCACTTTCTCACCAGCCGGCATCTGCCGTACCGCGTAAAGGCGGGCTCGGTCGCGGGCTGGCGGCGCTGATCCCCACCGGACCGGTCGGCGTCCCAGGTGATCCAGCGTCGCGGCTGCGCCCCGACGGCCAGGTGGAAAGCGCGACTGGCCAGGTCGCCGGTGCCGTCTACCAAGAGGTGCCGATGGCGGCCATTGTGCCGAACCCTCGGCAGCCTCGGCAGGTATTCGATGAGGACGCGCTGGCAGAGCTCGCGCATTCGATCCGGGAATTCGGGCTGCTGCAGCCCATCGTGGTTCGCCCACTGCCGGCTGAGCCGGCGATCGGGCACCTGCCGGCTGAGCCGGCGATCGGGCACCTGCCGGGTGAGCCGGCGATCGGGCGACTCGGCACGGCCCGCTACGAGTTGATTATGGGTGAGCGGCGGTGGCGGGCGGCGCAGTTGGCCGGACTGGACTGCATCCCGGCGATCGTACGGGGCACTGCAGACGATGCGATGCTGCGCGACGCGCTGCTGGAGAACCTCCACCGGGTCCAGCTCAACCCGCTGGAGGAGGCCGCCGCCTACCAGCAGCTTTTGGAGGACTTCGGGGTAACCCATGAGCAGTTGGCGTCCCGGATCGGTCGCAGCCGCCCGGTGATCACCAACACCATCAGACTGCTCAAGTTACCGGTCGCGGTGCAGCGGCGGGTTGCGGCCGGAGTGCTCTCCGCTGGACATGCTCGAGCACTGCTCAGCCTGGACGAGTCGTTCGCCCAGGAGACATTGGCGGCGCGGATCGTCGCCGAAGGATTATCGGTCCGGGCAACCGAGGAAGCGGTCACACTCAGCCGTACGGAGCCCGCCCAGAGCGCCCCGAAGCCGGCAGCAGCACGCCCGATGCGGGCACCCGGACTCGAGCAGCTCGCTGAGAACCTTTCCGATGCCTTCGACACCTGCGTGAAGGTGGAGCTAGGTCGTCGCAAGGGCCGCATAGTCGTCGAGTTCGGCTCCGTCGACGACTTGGAGCGCATCGTCGCCCTCATGCGCCCCTGACTCAGAATACCCGTCGCTGCTTGCAACGAATGGCTGATCGACTGGCTGGAGCGCAACCCATGGAGGCCGGGACGATCATCAACAAGGCGATCTCGTCGTCGCAGGCTGTGATCTGGCGGGGCTGCCCGGCAAGCTACCCGACTGCCGTTCCACTGATTCCAGGCTACGAGGGCTTGGGTCCCGCCACTCCAAGGACGTCCGCTTCCTCGACGTCTAGCCGGTCGACAAATCCGCCATTCGGCTCCGAACAGCGCCCAGCTAGGGTCCCAGAACCGCCATTCGGCTCCGAATGGCGTGCCAACTCGCCGGTGAACGATCTGACCAGGCGGGTGTCGAGAGTTACTGTACGGGGTAGTCCACTGGATGGCGCACGCAACGTCATCACGGCGACCGGAGTCAGGGCCGCGTGCGGACTTCGTGGATCCGGCGGCTCCGGACGAACCGGACCGCGGCGAGCCACACGCCGGCACATCGGGGGGCCACCGACGGCTGTCGAAACAGTCCATCGGTTTGACGCTCGATCGCCGTGACGACGTCGTGGTCGTGCGGGTCAGCGGCGAGATCGATTCTCGAACGGCGCCGCAGCTCAGCGCGGCTATCCACCGCCAGCTCGACGCTGGGACCTGTCGCCGGGTGATAGTCGACCTGCGTGGTGTGACGTTCATCGGCGCGCAGGGCGTCATGGTGTTGGAAAACGCGCGTCAGCACGCCGAGGCGTTCGACATCGGTTTCTGTCTGGTCGCTGAGGGTCGGGCTGTTCTGCGTCCTCTGCAAGCCCTCGGGATGATCGAATCTTTCGAGCTGTGCGCCGAGCCCGAACCCTAGTCGACGTGCCGGCGGAGCCGTCCGGACGTCTCTGGACCGCGGGCAATGGCTCGTTCGATGAGGGTGGCGTAGATGGTGCCCAGGTGGGCGCCGGTGGATTCGATCGCCATCGGGAGCAGTGATGTCTCGGTGAGTCCGGGGGCGACGTTGACCTCGAGGAACTGGGCCACTCCGTCCGGCGTGACCACCACGTCGGTTCTAGACACATCACGCAGTCCGAGTATCCGGTGCGCACTGACTGCCAGGTCGGCTACCGCGACGGCCGCTGCGCTATCGAGTCGGGCCGGGGCGTGGAAGGTCGCCAGTCCCGCGGTGTAGCGGGCGGTGTAGTCGTAGAACCCGGACGTGGCGTCGATCTCCACCGCGGGTAGCGCCCGGGGCCCGTCCGGTCCGTCCAACACGGTGACCGCGACCTCGACGCCCTCGACGAAGCTCTCCGCGAGCACCGAGTCCCCGTAGGCCAGGCAGCCCACGATGGCGCCCGGGAGCTCGGCGACCTCGCGCACCAGGTGCAGCCCCAGCGCGGAGCCACCCTGGGGTGGCTTGAGAATCAGCGGCAAGCCGAGTCGGGCGACCAGCGCGTCGAGCACGTCCTGGGCTCCGAGGTCACGGAAGGTGGCGTGGGGCAGCGTGATCCATTCCGGAGTGCTCAACCCAGCGCGGGCCAGTTCGTCTTTGGCCGTCGGTTTGTCCCAGGCCCGGCGACAGGCCCGCGGATCGGCACCCACATAGGGCACCCGCAACATTTCCAACACCGACTGGACGGCGCCGTTCTCCCCCGCGCCGCCGTGCAGCGCGATCACGACGGCGTCTGGCCGGCTGCTGTTGATGCGGCTGATCAGTTTGGCATCGACGTCCCATTCCTCGACGTACAGCCCGGTATCACGCAGTGAGCTGGACAGCCGGCGCCCGGAGCGAAGCGACACGTCTCGCTCGTGCGACAGCCCACCAGCCAGTACAGCGATGGTGCGATCGGTCACCCGAGGCTCCTCAATCTTAAGCGGTGTCCGGCGAGGGGGACTGCGAACCGAACACCGTGCGTGGGCGCAGGCTACCGAACGTGCGCTGCAACTCGAGCTCGTTGTCCAGCACGGCGGCCAGCCGGCGCACCCCTTCGGTGATCCGGTCCGGTGTGGGGTAGCAGAACGACAGCCGCATCATCCGTCCGGCCAACGATCTGTCCGACTCGGCGTAGAAGGCGGTGCCCGGAACGTAGGCCACCCGCTGGGTCACTGCCCGGGGCAGCATCGCCTTGGTGTCCAACCCCTCGGGCACGGTGAGCCAAACGTAGAACCCACCCGCGGGATGGGTCCACCGGCACCCCGACGGAAGGTAGTGTGCCAGCGCTTCGAGCATGGCGTCCCGACGGATCCGGTATGCCTCCCGGTAGGTCTTGATCTGACCCTTCCAGTCATGCGCAGTCAGGTAGCGGGCCACCACGAACTGGGTGAACGTCGGCGGGCACAGGGTCGCCGACTCCGCGGCCAACACCAGTTTCTCCCGCACTGCGTGGGGGGCCAGCGCCCAGCCGACCCGCAGTCCGGGCGCGAAGGTCTTCGAGAACGAGCCCAGGTACACCACATTGTCCGGGTCGGAAGCGCGCATCGCTGGGTAGATCTGGCCGTCGAAGCCCAGCAGACCGTAGGGGTTGTCCTCGACGATCAGCACCTGATGCTCGGCGCACAACCGCAGTATCTCGGCACGCCGCGGCACGGCCAGCGTGACGCCGGCCGGATTGTGAAAGTTCGGGATCGTGTACAGGAACTTCGGGGTGCGACCCGCAGCGCGCAATGAACGCAGCGTGGCGGCCAACTCGTCGGGTATCAATCCGTCGTCGTCCATCGGCACCTGCACCACCTGCGCCTGGTAGGAGGCGAAGGTGGTCAGCGCCCCGACGTAGGACGGTGCCTCGGCGAGCACCACGTCCCCCGGGTCGCAGAAGATCCGGGTCACCATGTCCAGCGCCATCTGGGAACCGACGGTCACCGTGACGTCGTCTGCGTGCGCCCGGATCCCCTCCAGGGCCATCAGCTCGCAGATCCGCTCGCGAAGCTCCGCAGTGCCTTGCGCCGAGCCGTACTGCAACGCCGTCATCCCCTCAGTGGCGACCATCTGGGCCAGCTCGTCAGCTAACGAGTCCAGCGGCAGGGCCGGTAGGTACGGCATGCCGCCGGCCAGGGACACCACCTCGGGACGGCTGGCCACTGCGAACAGCGCTCGGATCTCGGAAGCGGTCATGCCCGCGGTGCGCTGTGCGTAGCGGTGCAGGTGCGGATCGAGGTCTCGTTGGGTGGGCTGTTTGCGGCAGGGTTGGCCAGGGGTGGGGATAGGGGTCATGTGGGCGCCTTCGCTGCGGTTGCGGGTCCCCTGGCAGTGTAGAGGTCAGTCCCACGGTGGCTGCCGGCTTCACTCTGGGCCGTCATCGGCATATGCTGCGCCAGGCGCTGTGCCCACCGCTGGCGCGCGCTCGTGGAGTTCAGGGAGGCCCAGTGTCACGTCGAATGGTCGGCGTCACCCTGGACAAGCTCAATCTGCTGCCGAAGCAGTGCCGACGCTGTGTGTTCTGGGAGCTTGCCCCGCATATCCGGGAGCAGGCGGAGGACTTCGGTCAAACGGAGTTGGAGAAGGAGGCCTGGGTCTCCAGCGTGTTGCTGGAGTGGGGTTCCTGCGGGCGGATAGTGATGTCCGGCGATGTGCCGGCTGGCTACGTGCTTTACGCCCCTCCCGGCGCGGTGCCGCGGGCGTCGGCGTTTCCCACCTCACCGATCAGCCCTGATGCCGTGTTGCTTACCGCGCTGAAGGTGCTCCCGGAGTTCGAAGGTGGCGGCTTGGGCCGGATGCTGGTGCAGGCGGTCGCCAAGGACCTCACGCGGCGTGGTGTCAAGGCCATCGAGGCCTTCGGTGATGCCCGTCCCGCTGCGGAGTCCACGTGCGTGGTTCCCGCCGAGTTCCTGCAGCAGGTCGGCTTTAAGACGGTGCACGCGCATTCGCGCTGGCCCCGGCTACGCCTGGAGCTGCGTACTGCCCTGACCTGGAAGGAAGACGTCGAGGCTGCGTTGGAAAGGCTGTTGACGTCGGTGACGCTCCACAACGTCGAGCCAAGCCTGCGTCCGGCCTGACGCGATTTGTCGGCGTCCGTACCACGGCGTGGACAGCTGCGGCCGTTGCTGCTTCAGTGGTGCCGGTCGTCTCGGCTGGTAGCGAGCCGGCACCGGTGCTCGCTGATGATCTGCTCAAGCTGGATGGCGTCCTCAGACAAGCGCGAAACATCCCGAATCAACACGAGATCCGCGAGGCCGGCTGCGACGTCCGTCAAGACCTGCCTGCACCGACGTGACGCTCGGACACCGATCGCGACCTCGGCGACCGTTGCGATCGGCACAACGCCAGCGCGGTCACACCAGTCCTCCAACTCCCGCACCTGCCGGTCGAGATTCTCGCGTCGGTTCGACCGGGCATAGAGGATCGCAGTGCGCGGCATGCTGTCAGTGTGGGACAGCGGTGGGGCTATGTCGAGGGTCCCAGGATTTGCCCTGAGCCATCGCACGTGGGGCATAGCTCCGTCGTCGCTATCTCCTGTTCCTCGTCCACGTCAGCCCGTTTCCACTTCACAACCACCTGGGAGCCGTTACATTGCGGGCAGGTGTAGAGGCGCCGATCGTCCTTGCCCACACCTGCCCCCGACCCTTCCGCTGAGTGACCGCACCCAAGTATTCACCCTCGCAAGGTACGGGCACTCAGCGTTCAGTACGGGCAACCCGTCAAGTCCTTTGCCCAGCAGCGCGACGGCTTTGAGCGTGCGTGCGAGCATCCGGTTGCGTAAGAAACCGGCCGGGTGCACCAGCACCACGTCGAAGGGTCAGTCTGTCATCACGCCGTAGTCGGCACCTCGATCACACAGCACCAGCCTGACCCTCGGGTCCAGCGCGAGAACACGCGCCGCTGAATGCGGGTCAGGCTAAATCGCCGGTGTGCAGGGCGGTGGTGAAGGTCACCCACTGGGTGGAGGTGACGATCAGGACAGGGCCGGTGGGGTTCTTGGAGTCCCGCACCGCGTGCTGCCCGCCGTCGAGATCGGCGACCTCCACACAACTCGCTTGGCCGTTGCTGCAGCTGCTCTTGCGCCAGGTGGCGCCGGCAACGCAAGACCGTCCAGCCGCTACCCGCTCCGGGATCCGTAGCCGCCGTCGCGTGGCTAGCTGATCACCCGTGCGCCAGGAACATGGTCCAGTCGGTGTGGGACACGCTTGCCGAGCTGGAAACGTCCTGCCATCATCCGGGCCCCATCGCCGCACTGCGGCTGGTCTTGACCCACCATCAGCCCACTGCAGCGGGTCGCTGCCGGGCCTGCCGGCGCTGGAGATGGCACCGCCGTCGCTTTCCCTGCATCGTGTGGCACCAGATCCACGCCGCGCTGCGCTAGCGCGGACCTAGCCAACTTTCACGAGGGGCAGCCATTCAGCTCGCCGCGTAGGAGATCGGCGAAGGTGAACGTGCCGGTGGGTTGATCGTTCTCACCCAGCAGGTAGAGCCGCTTGACGGCGACCACTATCCCTTCGGCGACCACATCGCGGAAGGCAGGTTCGAGGAGCTTGCGGCGGTCCCCAGGGTTGGTCAGGTAGCCCAGTTCCACCCGCACCGCGGGCATCCGCGTCATCCGCAGCAGCTCCCAGGTCTTGGGGTGGGTTCCGCAGTCGAGCATCCCGGTGCGGGCGGTCAGCTCACGCTGGATGAACTCGGCCAGCGCCTCACCCAGGGTGGAGCTGGTGCCGTTGCTGGTGCCGAAGTGAAACGTCGCCAAGCCATGTGCCAGCGCGGTGGCATGGCCGTCGGTGTGCAGCGACAGCACCAGGTCGCCACCTTCGGTGTTGGCGAAGGCGGCTCGCTCAGCTTCAGTGGGGTTGGTGTCCCGGCTGTGGGACAGCAGCGTCTCCATCCCGGTAGCAGCCATCCGGCCCGCCAGCCGCGTAGCCAGGTCCCACATCAGGTCCGTCTCGGTGGCTCCGTCGACCACGATGCCTTGCTCGGAGCCGCCATGGCACGGATCGATGATGATCCGCTTGCCGCGCAACGCCGGACCCGCCCGGCGGGCCCGTTCCTGCTCGCGGAGTAACACCGGCCGACCACCGCGGACCTTGGGCTGCAGCTGACGCAGCGCCCGCAAGGTGGCCGGCCCGCATACCCCGTCGACCCGCAGGCCATAGTCACGTTGGAAGCTGCGCAGCGCGGCCTCGGTATGCGAACCGAAGATCCCGTCCGCCCGGTAGGCGTCATAGCCCAGCTCAAGCAACCGTTCCTGCAGCGTGCATACGTCGTCGCCGCGCATCGGACCGGCGATGAGATAGCTGAGCAGGCGGCAGCCGAACCCCAGACGCGCATCGCACAACGCCTGGTAGGTGGCCCACCCGACGATGCCATCGCTGATCAGACCGCGGCGCTGCTGGAAGGCGCGGACCGCGTGCTCCACCGTGATGTCGAAGATGTCAGGGTCCGCAGCTGTCTCAGCACCCGATTCCGACGGCGGTGGGAGCAACCCCTGTGAGGTCAGCAACGCCCGCAGCTGCGCCACCGTCTGTCCGGTGTCGCCGCGGCGCAGCAGTTGCATTCAACCTCACTTCACTCGGCGCGTAGTCGCAGTGCGGGTCTGTCACTCAAGCTCGTCCCGCCGGACAGGACGCGTCCCACGATAATCGGTTGCCTGCTGCGACGATGAACCTGCCACTGACATCGCGGCAGTAGCGAATCAGCCCAGGTAGTCAGCCAGGTCTTCGAGCAGCGCAGCCTTGGGCTTGGCGCCGACGATCTGCTTCACCGGCTTACCACCCGAGAAAAGGATCATGGTCGGGATCGACATGATCTGGTATTCCCGTGGGGTGTTGGGGTTGGCGTCGATGTCCATCTTCGCGATGGTGAGCTTGTCACCATTCTCCGAGGCGATCTCCTCGAGTACCGGCGCCACCTGCTTGCAGGGACCGCACCAGCTCGCCCAGAAGTCCACCAGCACCGGCTTGTCGCTGCCGAGCACGTTGTCGGCGAACGAATCATCGGTCACGGTCACGGTCGACTTGTCTGCCATCTCATCTCCTGGTTGCGGTTCTGCATGGCCGGATGGAATTGGTGATCAGGACTTGGAACCGTAGCCTCCGCCGACGAACTCGGCGGCCACCTGCGCGTGCGGGTCCGCGTGCTCAGCGAGCCAGCGTTCGACGTCGATCGCGGCCGCGCAGCCAGTGCCCGCGGCGGTGACAGCTTGCCGGTAGGTGTGGTCCACCAGGTCACCCGCCGCGAAGACGCCGTCCACGCTGGTAGCGGTGGACGGCGCGGTCACCACTACGTACCCGGCTGCGTCGGTGTCCACCTGATCGCGGACCAGCTGACTACGCGGGTCGTGCCCGATCGCCACGAACATGCCGGTGACGTCGAGCGTCGCTTTGTCGGAGAGCTCCAGGCCGCTGACGCCGCCGTCGCCGACTACCCGGTCGACGGTCACCCCGGTGCGCCAGCGGATCTTGTCGTTGTTCCGGGCGCGTTCAAGCATGATCTTCGAGGCGCGGAACTCGTCGCGCCGATGCACCAGAGTCACCGACTTCGCGAACTTGCTCAAGAAGATGGCCTCTTCCATCGCGGAGTCCCCACCGCCGATGACGGCGATATCCTGATCGCGGAAGAAGAAACCGTCGCAGGTGGCGCACGAGCTGACGCCGCGGCCGAGCAGTTCCTGCTCTCCCGGGACGTTGAGGTAGCGGGGCTGCGCACCCATCGCGAGTATCACCGACCGGGCCAGGTAGGTAGTCCCATCCACCACGACCCGCTTGATGTCACCAGCCAGCTCGACCGAGGTGACGTCTTTGGCCTGCACCTCCGCACCGAAGCGCTCAGCTTGGGCTTTGAACTGCTCCATCAGATCGGGACCCATGATCCCGTCGCGGAACCCCGGGTAGTTCTCCACATCTGTGGTGGTCATCAAGGCGCCGCCGTACTGGCTGCCCTCGAAGACCAGCGGCTCCAGCTGGGCTCGCCCGGTGTAGATCGCGGCGGTGTAGCCAGCCGGGCCCGAGCCGATAATGATGACGTCCCGGATCTGATCGCTCACGTTGGCCACAACACGATCCTACGGACCGATGTTCCCGTGCCGGTTGGCCGCTCTCCAAGTACCGCCAACCTGGGCCCCGCACGTGCTCACGCCAGTTGACGACGGACGTCGAGGAGGTGGTGGCTCTGGTGGCTGACCGCATGGGCTCGTTCGTCGCGGCCCACGCGCTCACACGGGGGCCGGTGCGCCCGCCGAAGCGCCGAGTGCCACAGCCATTCGGAACCTTTACGCGGCCTGAGCGCAGGCCAAACCGCCATTCGGAGCCGGATGGCGGTTTGTTGGTACGCGGGGTCGCGTTTCGGTTCCGAATGGCGGTGCGTGGGTTGATACACGACTGACGCCGTCATCCCTGGGTGGGATGGCGGCGTCAGTTGGG
>DASUII010000399.1:0-7909 GCA_036279835.1 Pseudonocardiaceae bacterium | reverse complement strand
GCTTGGGTGGCGTCGTCGGTGCCCCAGCCCCACGTCGGGTACATCGCGAACAGCGGGATGTGACTGAAGACCACGATCGGTGTGTCACTGGGTAGACCGGCGACGTCGTTGCGGACGAAGTCGAGCTGGTCTGTACCGAGGTGGCCGAGCTTCTCCAGAGCCAGGGTGTTGACCAGGGCGATGACGTGGACGCCCTTGACGTCGAAGCTGTACCAGCCATCTCCGTGGGTGCCGGCCCCGAACATGGCTCGGTACTTCTGCCCGTGGTCATCGACCGAGTCGTGCTCGCCGGGCACCGTGAACACCTGCCCGGTGCGCAGCCCGCGCAGCATCTGCGCGACCTGGTCGAACTGGGCCGGGGTGGACAGGTGGGTCAGGTCACCGGTGTGCATCACGAAGTCCGGGCGGAACCCCAGACTGTTGACCTGGTCGATGGCACGGCTGAACGAGCCGGTCACGTCGGTGTTCGCCGGCCCGTGAAAACCGAGGTGGCTGTCGCTGATCTGGACGAACCGCAACGCGTGCGGATCCGCGGCGATAGCGCTGGCGGGTGGGGTGCCGAGGTGGCTGATCACCTCGCCGCCGCTGACGGTGAGCACCACCGCGGCGCCGAACCACGCCGTGTGGCGCAACAACTGCCGGCGGCTCATCCCCGCGGCACCGCCGTCGGTGTCTGACGGTGTGCTCATGGGGTCACCACCACAGTGGCCGTCATGAATGGGTGGATGGTGCACAGGTAGTCGAAACGACCCGGGGCGGTGAAGGTGTACTGAAACGACTGACCGGTGTTCAACGTCGGGGAGTGAAACGACCCTGCCGGCATGGCGGTCACAGTGTGTGCATCGGAGTCGCGATTGGTCCAGGTGATCGTGGTGCCGGCCTTGACGGTCACGGTCGCCGGGGAGAACGCGAAGTTCTGGATCGCCACCGTGTTCGTGGCCACTGGCGCGTCCTGACCCGACCCCGCGGCTGGGGGCATCGACTCGGCAGCCGCGGGTGTGGTGGCGGCGGAAGTGGGGCCGCCGCAGCCGGCCAGAATGGCCAACCCCGTGACCGCCGGTATCACCAGCCCGGCTCTGAACGGGTACTTCATGATCGACCCCTCTCCGCTGGTGAGGCCCACCCGATGCGGGTCTCACCAACAGATACGGACCGGGGTTACACCGGACCTGGCGGGGCGTAGACCTGCACCTCACCGTGCATCTCGCGAACCTCGAACTGCGGCAAGGCCGCGGGCGGCACGGGTAGCTGATACCGCAGCAACTCCCCGCTGACCGCGAAGGACGTGCGGTGGCACGGGCAGTCCAGCCGGCGGGCCGCGGCGTCCAGGGCCAACCGGCAACCCAGATGCGTGCACACCCCCGACACCGCCCGCAGCGCACCACCGGTGCGCGCCACGAACCCGACGACCGTGCCAAGGTCGAAACCCTGCACCCCGCCCTCGGCCAGATCCGCGCTGGCGCTCACCGTGCGCCACTGACCAGTGCTAGGGATCAACGTTTGCTCCCCGCCGGCCCCGCTCTGGGCAGGTCCCCGGCTGATCACCGTGTGGTCCACCACGGCACCAGCCGCCGCGGCAGCCACCGCGATCGAGCTGGCCGCCACCAAGCGTCGCCGGGTGCTGTCCACCACGGGTCGAGGCGCTGGCAACGGCGTCGCGGTCTGTTCGGTCGCCAGTTGGTCGGCAAGCCGCCGGTGCAGATCAGTGACGAACTCTTCACGCGGTGTCGCGCTACCTGGCTGCGCGGCCCGCAGCGTGATCGCCGCGCGTAACTGCCCGACGTCGGTGTCATCAGCCCGAAACGACCGCGGCCGACGACCCCGCAACAGATCCGCGACGAACCGGCGCGCGCCCCGTGCCCTCACCCGTCCACCTCCAGCTGCGCGGCTCGACGCAATGCCCGATGCTGCAGCACTTTCGCATACGCCACGCTTATCCCCAGCGCAGCTGCGGCCTCACGCACCGAACAGGATTCCACAAACCGCAACTGCAGGATGCGCTGATAGTTCTCGGGGAGCCCCGCCAGGATCAGCGCCGCCCGCGCCGTCGCGTCTGAGGCCGCCGCGGTCTCGGACGGCATCGACTCCAGCCCCTCGTCATCGGTGAGCACGGTGATCTCGCGGCCCAAGGTCCGCCGCCAATACCCGGCCAAGACCGTCCGCGCGGTGGCCGACAGGTAGGCCCGCACCTCACCCACGCTGGCCGAGACCCGCAGCGGACGCAGCGCCGCCAGGAATACCTCCGCGGTGAGATCCTCCGCGTCCGGCCGGTTACCGACCTTGGCGAACATCAGCCGATACACCCGATCGACGTTGTCCCGGTACACCGCCTCCCAGTCCGGGTAGAACTCGCCATCGACCACACGCAACTGTGGCCCGTCGGCGCCTCGCTCGTCAGCCCCGCCGCCCATCCGAGCGGCAGCAGCGTGACCACGCCCTGTCCGTCCGATCACACCAGCCATCACCTCCGCGGCCAGCGCGAAACCCGGCCCCACCTACAAATAGGCACAGGGGTTACACCGGGCGCCTGGCGATCCCATTGCGGAGTCGCGGCGGCACCCGCGCACACATGATCGCCGAAGGCGTCCGTCAAGCACAGCCCGTGCGCCCATGGCCGTGCGGGCGGAACAGGATCATGTGCGAGGCGACGCAGTCACATCGGCATCAGCACACGGTCAGCGGAATGCGCGCGCGGTCAGCGGCAATAGCGGACGTTCGCGGATGACAAGCGCCGCATCAGTAACCTTCTACGGGCGGCACTTGAAGGGTGGGAGTAGGGACAGCGTGGGTGACATGCAGATGTTGGTCAGGTGGCGATTAGTCTCCTGAAGCTGAAGGTTGATGGTAGAGAGGTCCGTCTCAGCACCAATGAGGGCGCTGTTGATGTCGTTCACCTGCGGGGTAACCAAGGCGGTGCCTCTGCTGTCCGCGTTCTGAATCGACTCCAGCGTGCCGTCGATCGACTGAGCGAGCCCTAGGACGTTCAGCAGCACGTTGGAGGTGTCCACCAGCGAGGTGGAGATTAAGGCAGCGGACTGGGAGGCGCCCACCAGCGTTCCCGAGGTGTCAACCAGTGAACCCGATGTGTTGACCAGCGACTGGGAGGTGTCCTTCAAGGATGCGTCAATCCTGTGCGCGGTACCCCGGATCGACACCAGCGAAGCGGTGGCATCGGCGACCTGACCGCGGATCGGCTTCAAGTCGGTGTCGATGTCGGTCAGCGCAGAGTTGATCGTCTGAATGTAGTTGGGTAGGGGTTGGACATCACTCGTGGCGCCGGTCACTGAATTAGACGCCGTGAACAGTCCGTTATCGATCGATTCGAGTGCGCGAACAATGCCGATCAAGAAGCCGATGACGACCACCACGACGATCAGCCCGAGCGTAGTGAAGATCCACAGAAACCGTGCGAAGGAATTCGCGATCAGCGAGGGCGAATCGGTTACCGACGATGTAGAGACCCGGTGCGCGCCAGCGCGCCACTGTCCGCCGGGTGTTGTCGCTGCTGAAGGTGGGTTGCCTGATCGTCGGCGTGCCAAGTATCGCTTTATCATTCTCGGCCCTTCCAGCACGGCGTGTCGGCGGATTGATCAGATTCCAGGCGGACCCTAACATCGAGGCAGCGAGGCGTCAGTTCAGTATTGATTGGCTGGTTGAGGAGGTTTGCCCGCTTCGGTCTTAAAGTTTCTACTGGTGACAATGTTGCTATCAAGTCACCGTTGCATCGGCTGCGTCTACATTTATGCGGTGTGCGACCTGGAGATCGCCGCTGCTCGGTTGTCGATGGCAGGCGCGGCGCTGTTGATCAGAGTCGCTCGAGCGCTGATCCCGCATGCTGTTTCACGCCGTGCTGCTCAAGGCCTTTACCACAGGAGTTGATGGCCGCGAGCGTCGTGCTCGCCCCCCGCGCCATCTCACACTCCGGTCCGCAGGCCCTTGCGACGATGGGCTTCGCTCCGTGGGTGGCCAGCCAGGGTGCGCGACGGCGACACCGTGGCGTTTCGCCGCGTCCAGGATCCGCTCGTCGTAGCTGACCATGGAGCCGAGCGCTGGCCCGAGGCGCAACGCCGAAGCCATGTGCACCGGGTCCAGGCTGCGCAGCTGCGCCGGGTCTAGCCGGGCCGCCTCGTCAGCGAGCGACGCGTCGAGCTCGACTACCGACACTGCGGCGAGCAGGTCGAGCGCAAGTGCGCCGCATTCGGGTCGGTACGGGCGATCGCGCTCAGGACCTCCGTGCGGGCGAGGCCCGGCACCGTCGTCAGCAGACGGAACAGCCGGGCCAGGGTGTCGTCGAGGCGCCGGTAGGACAGCTCGATGGCGGCCAGCCCTCCCACTGCTCGATCAGTTCGTGGTAGGCGCTGGCCTGCTCCTCGACAGTGGCTGCAGGTCCGCGACCGGCAGCTCCGGATCCAGGGCGCGCAGCAGCGAGGCATACACCCGCTCCGGCGGCACCTGGGCAGCTGAGTCATCGCCGTGCAGGTCGATGAACAGCGGCTGGCCTACGCCCAGGCGTGACGAACGCAGCGGCCCAAAACACACGGTCGGATAGTTGGATCGATCGGATACTCTCGCGGCCCCGACCTTGGAGCGTCCGTGACAACAAACGACCAGCTGGGTACCTACCTCAACGACCACCTGGGCGGCGCCCACGCCGGCGTGGAGATGGCCCGTCAACTGCAAGATGAGATCCAAGGGGAAGCCGAGGCGGATGTTCTCGGCCGGTTGGCGGAGGAGATCGAAGAGGATCTCGACACGCTGCGGGATCTGGTGGACTCGATCGGAAGCACGAGACATCCGATCAAGCAGGCTGCGGGCTGGGTTGCGGAGAAGGCCCACCGGTTGGGAGTGGCTGAGGCCCGCACCGGGAGTCCGCACCTGACACGGTTGCTGCAGGCCGAGAGTCTCTCGCTGGGCGTGGAAGGCAAACTCAGCCTCTGGCGGGCGCTCATCGAGGTGGCACCCTCAGATCCGCAGCTCGCCGCCCTAGACCTCCAAAGGCTCGTTGACCGCGCCCTAGACCAGCGCCGCAGACTTGAGGTGGTGCGCCTGGCCGCCGCCCGGCGGGCCTTCGCGACGGCCGACTAGATGCCGGGACTCAACACTCGCAGAAGCACGCGCGAACCACCGATGTCTCGCTCGTCGCCTGATCAGCGTATCCGTCGTCACAGTGCTTGACGCACAGCCGGTCCAGGGGCATCCTCAAAGATATTCAACGAGCGATGAAAAAGGGATGATCGAGATGACCGAGCGCACGGGTTGCGTGGTCGTCGGTGGTGGGCCGGCCGGCATGGTCGCAGGGCTGCTACTGGCCAGGGCCGGGGTCGAGGTGACGGTGCTGGAGAAGCACCCCGATTTCTTGCGAGACTTCCGCGGCGACACAGTGCACCCGTCGACGCTGACCCTGCTCGACGAGCTGGGGTTGGGCGAGAAGTTCGACGCCGTGCCGCACAGCGAGCTCACCTCGGCCGGGTTCCCCACCGATGACGGCGGCATGATGAAGCTGGCCGACATGACCCGACTGAAGGTGCCGCACCCGTACATCGCGATGGTGCCGCAGTGGGACTTCCTCGACCTGCTCGCCGACAGCGCCACCAAAGAAAAGACTTTCACGCTGCGGATGGAGACCGAGATGATCGGCCTGATCCGCGACGGCGGCCGGGTCGCCGGGATTCGCTACAAGACAGCCGAGGGCACCGAGGGCGAGCTCCGCGCGGACCTGGTCATCGCGGCCGACGGCCGCTGGTCACTGGGCCGACGCGAGGCGGGTTTGGAGCCCAAAGAGTACGACTGCCCGTTCGACGTCTGGTGGTTCCGACTTTCCCGCCATGACGACGAAGGCCAAAGCATGCTCACCCCGCGGATGCGCGACCGCCGGTTCGCCGTGCCGCTGCCACGCCCCGGCTATTTCCAGATCGCCTACCTCGCACCGAAGGGCGCCGACCTCCGCAGGGAAGGCATCGAGGCGTTCCGCGCCAACGTGACCGAAGTCTGTCCCGAGTTCACCGATCGGGTGCACGAGCTGGGAACGATGGACGACGTCAAGTTCCTCGACGTGCGGCTGAATCTGCTAAGCGAGTGGCACATCGACGGCCTGCTCTGCATCGGCGACGCGGCGCACGCCATGTCGCCGGTCGGCGGGGTGGGCATCAATCTGGCCGTGCAGGACGCCGTCGCCGCTGCAACGCTGCTGGCGAAGCCGCTTCGCCGTGGCCAGCCGACCCCCGCCGACCTGGCGAACGTCCGGTCGCGCCGCCTGCTGCCCACCATGCTGGTGCAGGGGCTGCAGCGGATCCTGCACCGGGCCGTGATGCGCCCGGTGATGGCAGGCAAGCGCAACGGCCCGCCCCCGACGATGATCAAGCTGTTCGCACGGTTCCCGCGGCTGTCGTACTTCCCGGCCCGGCTGCTGGGCCTCGGCTTCCGGCCCGAGCATGCCCCGGCCTTCGCGCGCCGCCCGATGGAGCGAGTCGAGTCCTCCGACCATGGCCCTGGCACGGCAGCGTTCGGGTGATCAACCTGAGCTGCTGATGCGGTTGCGGAGCACTGTCAGGGTTCGGCGGAGCACCCGCGAGACGTGCATCTGTGAGATGCCGACCTGCTCGGCGATTTGACGCTGGGTCAGTTGGTGGAAAAACCGCAACATGAGAATGGTGCGGTCGCGGGGCGTGAGCTCGGCCAGCACCGGACGCAACGTCTCGCGATGGTCAATCCGAGCCAGCTGCGCATCCAAGGCATTAACGAACTCGGCCAGCGTCGCGCCGCCCTCCCAGCAGCCGAGCATCTCATCCAGCGACGAGCCGCGATACGCCTTCCCGGCTTGCAACCCTTCGATCACCTCCGAGAGCGGTACGCCCAGCCGGTCGGCGATCTCGCTAGGCCGCGGAGCACGCCCCAACTGTTGGGACAACTCTGCCAAGGTGCGCCGGCTGGCGAGGTTCAGGTCCTTGAGCCGGCGCGGCACCCGCGTGGACCAGCCGTGGTCGCGGAAGTACCGGCGGACCTCGCCGGTAATCGTCGGAACCGCGAAAGACAAGAAGTTGGAGCCACGGGCAGGTTCGAAGCGGTCCACCGCATTGATCAGACCGACTGTGGCCACCTAAAGCAGGTCATCCAGCGGCTCACCGCGACCGGCGAAGCGGCAGGCAATGTGCTCGGCGACCGGAAGATAGCCACTGATCAGCTGCTCCCGCCGCCACCGCCGGTCCGGATCGTCGGCGGCCAGCTCAGCATATCGGCGCTGCAGCGCAATCAGATGCGCGTATTCGTCGCGCTTGAGTCGCGGCGACGGTGTCGACGGCTCCGCGGCTGCGGCACCGTCCTGGGATCGCTGGCCGACGACCGAGGGCCCGCTCACCTCAGCTCCCTCTTCGAGCCGGTCAACCAGCCCCTCTGCCGGGGCCCGCAACGCCGCTTAGGTGTTGATAGTGACATGTCATCCCCGCCCTCAATTCGCGCCGTGGCCTGACCAACCCGCTTAGTCGAGATCGCCGTCGGTGTGCTGGTCACCGGCAACTCAAGCCGGTCCGTCTGACATCATTTGCTGTGCAGATTGACGAAGATTTCCGCCGTGGACGTTGTAGCCCGTCGGTATGAGCAACAATCGCCTCGACACGCGGCGTCGTCATTGAGGACAGCCACCAACCGTAACACCCGCTAGCCGCAATCAGGAGAATCCTGCTAGCCGGAATGTGATCCCGGCTGATCCGAGAGCCAGTCGTCCCATTGCAGCTAGGAGGTACCGGGAATACCAGCCAGCTGCACAAAGGGGGGGCGGTGTCAGCCGGTGGAAGCAATTGAGCTGGCCAGGAGGTCGGCGAAGACTTCTGCTGGGGTTCGGTAGCCCAGGATACGGCGTGGTCGGTTGTTGAGTTCGGCGGCCACGCAGTCGAGGTAGGTTTGGTCGTCGGTG
>DASUII010000398.1:0-9593 GCA_036279835.1 Pseudonocardiaceae bacterium | reverse complement strand
GTGCTCACCCGATGGATCAGCAGGTAGCTGGGCGGCAGGTTCAGCGCTCGCCCGGTCCGGAAATCCGGCCCCGAGAAGTCGCCGACGCGCTCGGCTTGGGCCTGCATCCAGGCCCGGGTGAAGTGGAAGGTGCCGGTGCGTACCGGATCGGCGAAGGGGCTGAGGTAAGCCAGCACATCCTCGGCACTTAGCTGCATGCCCGGCTGGATGAACCCCTCCGAGCGCAGCAACTCGAGCAGCTCCGCCGACCGCTCCTCGACAGCCAGCCGGGTCGCGACCCCCAAGGTGCGCGGGGGCCCGCCGGGCAGCTTCGCCGCGGCGCCGAAGTCGAGTACCCCGAGCCTGCCGTCGTCGCACCGCAGAAAGTTGCCCGGGTGGGGGTCTGCATGGAGCAACCCGGTGATGGTGGGGGCCGACGAGTGGAACAGCGACAGCTTGGTACCGATGTCGTCTCGCTCGGCCCGCGAGCCACTGCGGATGATCTCTGCCAACGGGGTTCCGGTGACCCACTGCGACACCATCACCTTCGGCGAGCTGGCGACGATGGAGGGCACGGCGATCTCGGGATGGCCACGGAACGCGGCGGCGAATATTCGCTGGTTATCGGCCTCGTCGCGGTAGTCGAGCTCCTCGACCATCCGGTCGCGCAACTCGGTGAGCAGCGGTTTGACCTCCATGCCGGGAACGATCGCCTGGAACAGCCGGCTGAACCTCTGCAGCTGCCGTAGGTCCGAGCGCAGCGCCTCGCCGGCGCCCGGGTACTGCACTTTGACCGCGACATCACGGCCGTCATGCCACACCGCCCGGTGTACCTGCCCGATGCTGGCGGCCGCCGTAGGTTCGTCGGAGAACTCGGCGAAGCGGCGACGCCACCCCGAGCCGAGTTGCTCGTCGAGTACCCGATGCACGGACTGTGGCGACATCGGCGGCGCGGCTGACTGCAGTTTCGTCAGGGCTTCCCGGTACGGTGCCGCCAACTGCTCGGGGATCGCCGCCTCGAACACGCTCAGCGCCTGACCGAACTTCATCGCGCCGCCCTTGAGCTCACCAAGCACCGCAAAGAGTTGCTCGGCGGTGCGCGCGCTGAGCTCGGCGTTGACGACCTGCGCATCGTGCCCGGCCAGCCGCCGGCCCCAACCCGCGGCGACGCGCCCGGCCACCCCGAGCGGAAGGCTCGCGAGCCGAGCGGTTCGCTGCGTGGCGCTGCGCGGGATGTCGGTCACGGGGTGATTGTCTCCCGGCTGCGCTGCGCGCAGTAGTGGTAGTGAGGCGTCATCTGGCGCCGCAGCCGCAGCGTGGATGGGTTGGTCGCGGATGGCGACGCAAGATGCCGCGAACGGGATCCACTTCCAACGCGGCGCCCCACGTCGGTGGGACGGGCATACCGGCAGTTGGCCCGGCAAGCGCAGCTAGCACCTGCTCGACGGTGAACGCGGCAGCCAGCTGGGTGCAGGCCAACCCGGCAGTCGCTACCAGCCCGACGAGCTGGGCCGCCAGTTTCGGCCAGGCTAGGTCCACCTCCGCCCGGTGCAACTCAGCGCAACGCAGGCAGCTGCTGCGTCCCGGCCACACCAGCGGACCCACCATCGCCGTCCCTTCGTGCGCGTAGCCGATCAGGTGCGGAACCCGCGTCTCAAGGAGTTCGGCGACCATCGCTGGCTCGGGGACAACCACGTCGCACAGCACGACCAGGTCAGGCTGGCGGCGAGCGGCGACGCTCACATCAGGCGCAGCTCGGCGAACGGCATCCGCCGACGCCGCTGCGCGAGTCTTGCCGAGATCGCCCGGAAGGTAGCCGGTGCCCAGGTCAGCAGCGGTGACCGCGCCGGAGGTATGCAACCCCAGGTGACCGACCCCGGCCGCGGCCAGCGCGGTGGCCACGGCCACCGCCACCCGCCCGGATCCGATCACCCGAACGGTAGCTTGCTGACGCGCGCACAGCACGTGTCGCGTCGTGCAGGTCGCGTGTATCGACCAGCTGGCCGCCTCGGTGTCCAGCGCGACGCGGTGCCAGCCTGGGGGGCCATTGTCAGCGGCCGAGGCCTCCTGCACCAGGCCGCAACGGTGCAGGTCAGCAAGCATCATCAGGGCGTCGCGACGGGAGCATCCGGCTGCCTGAGCCTCCGTGACCAGCTCGGCGGTGCTGCGGATGCCGTCCATTCGCTTGAGCAACGTGGCCAGTGGTGCCGGCACATCGTCGAGGACCATCGCGTGCTGCTGATCCAGCCCGAGCTGTAGGCAACTGGGAGAACGCCAGAGGGCGACCCGGCCCGGCGCGAGTCTGAGCCGGTCCGGAACGTTACACGGAAGAGCGTCCGCCAGGATCGAGGTGGACGTGGTGGCGGGTGAGCGCGGCGAACTCATGTCGCAATCCTGGACGGTGCCACTGGATGGATCAAACGACTGTCCACACGTTATCCACAGCTGTGGACAGTCTGTGCATAGCTCGGGTACTTGTCGACGTCACTCCGCGGAGCGCGTGGGTGGATCGTCGCTGGAGTCCTCGGGGTCGGGGGGGAGCTGCTCGCGGGGCGCCTGCCCCGCGGTGCGCTCCAGCGCCGCGATCGGATCGTCCAGGTCAGTGGCATTTCTGGCCGCCCGGTCGACGAACGCAGCTGAATCATCGAGGTCCGCGGTTGTGGGCAGCAGATCCGGATGGTTCCACAGCGCATCACGGCCCTCGATGCCCTGCAGCTCGGTGAGCTGGCGCCACAGCTGCGCAGCGACCCGCAGCTTGCGGGGTCGCAGCTCCAAGCCGACCAGCGTGGCGAAGGTGTGCTCGGCCGGCCCTCCGGAGGCGCGCCGCCGGCGAAGCGTCTCCCGCAGCGCATCCGCACCTGGGAGTCGCTCGCCCAATGCGTCTGCGACGACGACGTCGACCCAGCCTTCCACCAGCGCAAGCAGTGTTTCCCACCGGCTCAGGGCGGCCTTTTGCTCGGGGCTGTGCTGCTGGTCAAGCACGCCAGAAGAGATCAGTTGGTCCATACTCTGCGGATCGGTCGGATCGATGTGGCGGGCGAGCTCCTGCAGTGCGTCAGGGTCCACCCGGATGCCGCGGGCGAACTCCTCGACGGTGCCCAGCAGCCGCTGGCGCAACCACGGCACGTGCCCGAACAGGCGGTGGTGCGCGGCCTCGCGGGCGGCGAGGAAAACGGTCACCTCGGAGCCCTTGCGGCCCAACCCTGTGGCGAACTGCTCGACTGCCGCCGGCAGCAACGCCGCCACGCCCAGCGGACCCAGCGGCAGCCCGATCTCGGTGGAGGTGAGCACCTCGCCACCGAGCTGGGCCAGCGCCGAGCCGAGCTGCGAGCCGAACGCCATCCCGCCCATCTGCTCGACCATCGCCACCAGGGGACCGGCGGCCTGGCGAACCTCGTCGGGTAGCGCCTCGATCCACGAGCCCGCCATCCGGCGGGCCACTGGGTCGCACAACCGCTGCCATGTGGGCAGGGTTTTCTCTACCCAGTCCCGCGGCGCCCAGGCGGCACTGCTGTGGGTCCCGGCGGGCAGTGTCGTGACGGGGTCCAACCAGACCTCGGCCAGCCGCACCGCGTCGGTGATCGCGGTGGCCTGCTGGGCCGAGGGCAGCCCGGTCGTGGACAGCTTCTGCACCGCCATCTGCTTAGCCAGGTCGTAGTTCACCGGGCCACCGCCACCAGCGGCCCCTTGGCTGAGCATCTGGCCTAGCTGGGTGAACATCTGGCCCAGCGCGCCGACGTCGAAGCCGCCGGCGCCGAAGGCCGCGAACGGGTTGGCCGGATCGGCGCCAGAGCCGCCGCCGTCTTCGGGATTGTTCCTCCGGTCGGGGTCCCGAGGGTCCTGGGAGCCGAAGCCGAAGGGCATGTCGCTCATGTCTCCACGGTACGCGGAACCTCGGCACGTACGCTGTTCGGCCGTGACCCGGCGAACCTGGACCCTGATGGTCAGCCTCGGACTCGCCATGGCGCTGGGGTTACTGGGTGCGTTCGCGACGGTGCCCTACGTCGCGCTTCGCCCCGGACCCACGTTCAACACCCTGGGTGTCGTGGCAGGCAAGACAGTGGTGGACATCAAAGGCACTCAGACCTACCCCACCAGCGGTCACCTCAACATGACGACAGTGTCGGTGGTCGACAACGTGACTCTTTACGGGGCGCTCGCGCTATGGATATCGGCGAGCAGCGAGCTGCTTCCCCGCGATGAGATCTTCCCGCCGGCGCTGTCCGAGCAGCAGGTGCAGATGCAGAACAAGGAGATGTTCCAAGGCTCGGAGGCCAATGCGAAAACGGCTGCGCTGCGCTATCTGGGTTATCCGACCAAGGTTGTGGTCGGTCAGTTGGTTCCCAACGGCGCAGTGAAGGGCAAGCTCGCTGCCGGCGACCGGTTGCTGGCCGTCGACGGACACCTGCTGCGCAGCGCGCAACAGGTGGTGGACCTGCTCGCCGGTAGCCATCCCGGCCAGCTCGTAGAGGTCCGCTTCCAACGTGGCGACAGCCCACCGCAGGAGGTCGCGATCACCCTCGGCGCGGGTACCCAACCAGGCCGCGGCTACCTGGGCATCGGGGTGGCCGAGGCTCCTGACGTGAATTTCGCCATCGACATCACCCTGGCCGATGTGGGCGGTCCCTCAGCAGGCTTGATGTTCGCGCTGGCGATCGTGGACAAATTGACACCGGGTGCGCTGACGAATAACACCTTCGTAGCTGGCACCGGCGAGATTGCCCCGGCAGGTCAGGTAGGTCCGATCGGTGGCATCCCACTGAAGATGATTCGCGCTCGGGAAGCGGGCGCGTCGGTGTTCCTGGTGCCCGCCGAGAACTGCACCGAGGCCGTCCAACGGGCCCCCGCGGGGCTGAGATTGGTGCGGGTGGGCACCCTGGCGGACGCGGTGCACGCGCTGGACGCGATTCGGGCGGGCCAGCAGCCAGCTGGCTGTTAACCCAAGGTTGCCAGCAGTGCATGGAGCAGATTCGGGGCTAGCTGGGGATCTTCCACGACCTCGTCCCGGCTGAGATCGTCTAGCGGATCGGCACGTAGCCGCAACACACAGGCTCCGACGCCGTCCCGCAGCACCGCAGCGACCAGCCTGCCTTCCCGCCGCTGCGGATGCGCGGCAGCGGCGTGACGGGCCTGCTCCGGGTCGTCGGGCAGCTCGCCGAGAGCAGCCTGCGCCTCCGGTGGTAGTACCACGATTTCTTGCGCTAACGCGCAGCCGGCGACCGAGTCAGGCCATTCGATGCCGGCCAGCGCAACATCGAGCTCACCCTCGGGCAGGGTGTCCTGCGCTACTGGCGTGAGCGGGGCCTGCGCGTCCAGCTGCTCGGCGAGTTCTGGTTGGCTGGCCAGCAGGGTCACCGTCGTCACCAAGGCGAACAGTTGCGGCGGCTGATCCCACCCGGCGGCTGCCACGAACTCCTCGACCTCGCGCGCCGTGGCGGGCAAGGCATGAGACAGCGTGGATGGGTACGGCGGTGGCTCGCTCACTACACCATCGTCGCATCGGTACCGGGAACCGTCGGTAGCGGTGCGGGCACCAGGATCGGAACCCTGGGGGCCGCCGTAGAGTTGGACAGACAGGACTGACCCGACGTGGCACCGGCTACGCCAAGGGGTCCGGTCCGCACCGCACCACTGTCGTCGCCAGGAGAGTGTTCTGTGGCCAACCGGCAATCTGTCGGAGTTCCCGCGCTTTCTCGGCGCGCTCGGATTCTGATCACCGTTGGTACAGCTGCGCTGGCCGTGCTCATCATCGGATCGCGGCTGATCGACACCTACGTGGACTGGTTGTGGTTCGGCGAGGTGGGTTACCGGTCGGTGTTCTCCACCGTCCTGGTCACCAGTCTCGTTCAGTTCCTCATTGTGGGCCTGGTTGTCGGCGGGCTGCTGGCGCTGAACATCGTTGTCGCTTACCGCACCCGGCCGGTATTCGTGCCGGTGGCGGGGCCGGAAGATCCGGTGGCGCGGTATCGCACGGCTATCGTCGGTCGCCTGCGCCTGGTGGGCATCGGCGTGCCCGTACTGGTTGGCCTGATCGCCGGGCTGTCCGCGCTGGGTGACTGGCAGACCGTGCAGATGTTCATACATGGCACGAGTTTCGGCGTGTCCGACCCGCAGTTCCACAAGGATGTCGGCTTCTATGCCTTCGAGCTGCCGTTCTATCGGAAGCTGCTGGGCTGGGCCTTTCTCGCCGTAGTGATCTCCTTCCTCGGTGCGCTGCTCACCCACTACCTGTTCGGTGGTCTGCGGCTGGCCGGCCGAGGCGGGCAACTCTCCGGCCCGGCCCGGGTCCAGCTCGGGATACTGGCGGGCACGTTCGTGCTGTTCAAAGCTCTGGGTTATTTTCTGGATCGCTACGAGCTGATGTTCTCCCGACGTAACCCGCTGTTCACCGGGGCCAGTTACACCGACCTCAATGCGGTACTTCCCGCCAAGATCATACTGATGTGCATCGCGGTGATCTGCGCGATCGCCTTCTTCGTTGGCGCGGCGCTGCGCAACCTTCAACTGCCGGCTATCGCCATCGCACTGCTGTTGCTGTCCAGCATCCTGGTGGGCGCGGCGTGGCCAGCGGTCCTGGAGCAGTTCGTGGTCCGACCCAACGCCAACGTCCGCGAGGCGCCGTCGATCCAGCGCAACATCGCCGCCACTCGGGCGGCCTACGGCATCACCGACCGGCAGGTCGTGTATTCCCAATACTCTGGGCGTAGCGACGCGTCGCCGGCTGACGTGCAGGCCGACACCGCCACGATCGGCAACGTGCGGCTGCTGGACCCCAGCGTGCTGTCTCCTACCTTCACGCAGCTGCAGCAAAGGGAGAACTTCTACGGTTTCCCGGACAAACTCGACGTCGACCGCTACACAGTCAACGGTAAGACGCAGGATTACATTGTTGCGGTCCGTGAGCTTGAGTCGAAGTCGTTGGCCGAGAATCAGAAAACCTGGATCAACCAGCACCTCACCTTCACCCACGGCAACGGCTTCGTTGCTGCCCCGGCCAACACCGTGAACTCCGCGCTGAAAGACGCCGGCTCCGGGGAGGGCGGCTACCCGGTGTTCACCGTGTCGGACACCTCGCGGCAAGGCGATATCCCTGTCCAACAGCCGCGGATCTACTTCGGCGAGTTGATCGACGACTACGCGATCGTTGGGGGGGATCCTGGGGCGGCTGCTCGGGAGTTCGACGGCCGCCCCGAGAACTACACTTACCAAGGCAAGGGTGGGGTTCCGCTCGGGAACTGGGCGAGTCGACTGATGTTCGCCGCGTACTACGGCGAGCGCAACATCCTCTTCAATCAAGCGATCGGACCCGATTCCAAGATCATTTATAATCAGCATCCGAGGGATCGGGTGGAGAAGGTCGCACCCTGGCTCACCGTCGACGGCGACCCTTATCCAGCCGTGATCAACGGCCGTATCCAGTGGATTCTCGACGGCTACACGACGCTGGACAGCTACCCCTACGCGCAGCGGACCGTGTTGGGCCAGGCGACCACCGACTCGCTGACCGGGGTGGTCCGTCTGCCGGATGATGAGATCAGCTATATCCGCAACTCGGTGAAGGCTACGGTCGACGCCTATGACGGCACCGTAACGCTGTACGCGATGGATGAAAGCGATCCGGTACTGCGGACATGGATGAATGTCTTCCCCGGCACCGTGCAGCCGGCTAGTGCGATCAGCCCCGAGCTGCGGGCGCACTTCCGCTATCCGGAAGATCTCTTCAAGGTGCAGCGGGAGATGCTCGCGCGTTATCACGTGAACAATCCATCCGTGTTCTTCACAAACGACGACTTCTGGAATGTTCCCACCGATCCGACGCAGAATCAGCAGGGAGTGGACCAGCCGCCGTATTACGTGCTGGCCGGTCCGCCAATCGGGCGAGGGTCAGCCGAGTTCCAGCTGACCAGCGCGCTCGTCAGTCTGCGCCGACCGTTCCTTGCGGCCTACATCTCAGCAGCGTCCGACCCGCAAGATTACGGAAAGATCCGGGTGCTCGAGCTGCCCGGTGACTCTCAGACGCTGGGTCCAGAGCAAGTCCAAAACAGATTCGTGTCCTCTGCGCAAGTGAGCGCGGAGCTGAACCTGCTGCGTCAGTCTGAAACCGACGTGCGTTACGGGAACTTGCTCACTCTGCCCGTTGGTGGCGGGCTGCTGTACGTGGAACCGGTCTATATCGAGCGAGCGAACCAGCAAGCGGCGTTCCCGCAACTGAATCGGGTACTGGTGGCCTACGGCGACCGGATCGGTTACGCCCCGACCCTGCGTGAGGCGCTCAACCAGGTTTTCGGTGCCGGCGCCGGGGATGCCACCACCTCGCCGGACCAGATGGGCCCAGCGCCGAATCAGAGCGCGGCACAACTTCCCGCGTCGGCCGGCGCTGGAGTGGCCAGTCAGAGCATGCGTCAAGCCGTTGCTGACATTGCCGATGCACTCAAGCGCCTGCGGGCAGCACAGGCTGCGGGCGACTTCAACTCTCAGGGCAAGGCGCTGGCCGACCTCGACGCCGCTACCAAGCGGTTTGACACAGCCGCCGCGGCAGCCGGGGGTGCGGCTACTCCCGCACCAGCCGGCGGCGGTGGCTGACCGGTGACCCGGTCCGCTGGCCGAGGTTGGGTTCGAGTCGGCACACTCACTGGAGTGGTTCGCTAAGGTATCTGGGCGCGGGTCGGGGCTGGCAAACATGGAGGCACAAACAATGACTCAAGCACAAGAAACAGACTTCGCATCGTACGCTCAGCTGTCGGAGCCTGAGCTGGAAGTGCTCGATCGAGCACTCGCGTCAATTCCCGAAGATATTCTATCCACGGGCGATCGCCCATCGATAGAGTCCCGCATCCGGCGGCGCCTGCAGGAGGAGGGTTTTCTCAAAATGGGGGCGGCGGGCGGACCATTGGGTGTTGCCGAAATCCCCCCGATAGCCTTCGTCGGTCGAGCAGTCGGCTGCCTCGCGTCGAACTACGTGTACTTGCGCGGAATCAGTCAGAATAAGCCTCCCGACGAGGTGGCTGAGTCGATCGCACGAGCAGTTGTGGAGTGTGTCCCGAGTGATATCAATGCAATCAAATCTGATATTCTAAAATACCGGAGCCAGGTTGCGCGCGCTTTCAAGGCGATCGGCCTGCCCGCACTCGGCGACGCACTCTGCGCGGCCGACTCCGGTGGACTGTATGAGATGGGCTATCGGGATATGTGAGTGCGTCCTCCAGCTTTTCTGCGGGTGAAGCGCGGGTGAGGCCGACCGACGGCTGTCCGCATCGACGGGTGTCTCGCGTCTCGAAGCCATGCGGGTCGATGGCCCGTACGGGCGTTGCCGGACCTGGCGGCGCAGCTCAACGTAACGGAGTCACGATGATGATCAGACCTAGACACGTCCTCGCTGGACGTCACGACACGAGGCTGCGCAGCTGCCGCGTCGCGATGGTCCCCGGCAAACGCCGCCTTGCCGCTGGTCTACTCCGGCGTTCGCGGGTCTTGGTCGGGCGGTGGACCCCCGATTTGCTCCCCCGGTGGCTGCCCGCGTAGGGTGACGCTTACCAACGCGGGGTGGAGCAGCTCGGTAGCTCGCTGGGCTCATAACCCAGAGGTCGTAGGTTCGAATCCTACCCCCGCTACCA
>DASUII010000397.1:0-6635 GCA_036279835.1 Pseudonocardiaceae bacterium | reverse complement strand
GGATCCGGGCATGACTGACGGGAACTCACAGCACTGAGCGTGGGTATTCAGGTTTGGGATTGAAGGTTACTCCTTCGATCAGCTTACGCAATAGTTGGATACGGAGTGGCCACGCCACATGGCCGGCATGCAGCTGTTGTGCCAGCCGAACTGCGAATTTGACGAATGCACCGACGCCCTGATGATGTAACCGGTAAGACGCCTCATTGCGTACCCCATAGCGAAACTTGAACATGTTTTCCGTCGAAACGTCGGCGAAGTTCACCCCGCGATTGACACCCATATCGTGGACAACAACGCTCCGTAGGCACTGTACACCCGGCGCAGCCCTGGTTACCCGTAGGGTATATTCTTGATCGTCAAACCAGATGAAATACTCCTTCAGTGGCAAACCGAACCTAGTGAGTACTCGGCGCGGGAATAGCACGGACACAAAGGAGCAATTAGTGACGAGGATGCACTCGTGTCCCAGCGCCATCAGCCGGCCCCAGTCCCACGTCGTGCCTGGGTTGTTCATTTCGCAGATCTCACCGTCAACGAATTTGACCTGGGAGCACGCGTAAGATAATGGCATGGCCATAGCCTTTTCGGCCTTGGCCAGCCCTGTTTCCAACTCTTCGAGGGCATCGGGTCTGGGGTAGCAGTCGTCATCCATGAGCCAGACGAAGTCCGCGCCCAGCTCGTAGCCTCGGGCCATTCCAGCGGAGAATCCGCCGGCGCCACCCATGTTCCGCTGTAATCGGTACACAATCACTCGGCGGTCAGAGCAATAGCTGGCGAGCACCTGATCTGTACCATCGGTAGACGCGTTGTCCACCACGATGATCCAGTCCGGTGCTCGAGTCTGAGCCAGAATACGATCGAGCGTCTCGCCAACCTTCGCTTGACGGTTGTATGTGACGACAACGGCGGCGACGGTGCTCAACGGAGCCATCCTTGGTAAAGATCACGGACCCAGGGTCGAGCGAGCGGCAGTTTGGCGAATGCGGTGGCCTTGACGACCTGCTCGTCCAGCCACCTCTTGCGTTGATCGGGGGAGGTCATCATGGCGATAACCTTGGTGGTTGCGGCGTCCAAGAAACGATAGGGATGCCGTGGGCAGAGCAACCCGTCAGCGGTCAGCGACGCCTGCGAGCCGACGTCGGTCGACACTACTGGGACGCCCGCTTCCGTTGCTTCGAAGGAGGTGAGCGTCAGTCCTTCGTTGTCCGAGCAGATAACCACGATGTCCGCTTCGGCCAGCGTATGGGCCACCGGAATCTCAGGCCCACGTATTTGCAGTGCGTCCAGACCGAACCGTGCTTTCAGTAGGTGTACCTCGTCCGCCAGTTCACCATCGCCGTGCATGACGAATCTGAACTTTCCTGGTGCATGCTCGCGTAACCGGGCTGCGAGCCGGAGAAAGAGGTAGGGCCGCTTTTGCTGTGCAAATCGACCCACAAAAACGACTGTAAACGGGCCGTCGATACCAGATTTGCGGTCCGTGGTGATCGAGTTGTCAGTAGTGAGATTCGCCAGGGTAGCCAGTTTAATTTTCTTGGCGGGCAAACCTTGTCGGCCGGTCATGTAGTCGCGTAGCGCCGGCGAGACGACGTGGTGGGTATCGATTGCACTGGACAGTCGAACGGCGGTGTCGACAAAACCACCGGTACGCCATTCACGAATGTGCAGCGAATCAATGACGGGAATGTCTGGCCGGACAGCCTTGAGCCAGGGCAGCCGTTGGTACAGCCACGCATTGTGATGGACGTGTACGCCTCGGATATCAAAGGTCTCGAGTAGTCCGTTGAGGAAAGCTGCCTCAGTGGCAGGATCCATTGGATGGGTCAGTGGAACGACTAGTGCACTAGCCAATTCGGGCTTAGTGATCCACGGGTGATTTGACTCACGGTCAGTGATGACGATCGGCGTCGCGCCAGCGTCTGCCGCCATTTGGATGGTGTCCAGTGCCCACCGCTCAGCACCACCGAGCTCAAGCCAGTGCAGCCCGAAGAGCACCGCGGGTGGGCCGCCCGTCAGACCGGGTCTGGTCGACCGATTAAGACGCGTCGAAGCTCTTCGCTTTACACCACGACCCGCCAGTAGGCGTTCGACCACATCGGTACGCAACTGCCGAAGGGCGTCGAACTGAATGGGCGCCATGGAACGCGCCGTTCGCCGGACCTGTCCACACCAACCCGGCAACGACCGGTAAAGGGTCCCGAATTTGGTTCCACCGCCTACGTCGACGACCAAGCCTAGGATACTCGTCGGGCGCGCCACTGCATTCAGCAGCTGAACGACCGAGCGCAACACCATAGAGCCCACAGCTTCCCGGTCACCGGCCCACGCGATGTGATGTACGGTCCGATCGGTCAAGGCAGGAAATGTTCCCCACGGACCGCGCAGGACGATAATCCGTAATAGATGGCCGGGGGCGGCCAGAGCGTGGAAATTGGCGGCCCCGACCACCAACCGACGCTCGCGCTCATCCAACAGTCCGGCGCTGCTGTCGATCAGTCCGATGCCGCTTTCATCCAGCAATTCGAACAGCGCTAGTGGCCGGTGTTCGGTGCTTTGCTCGTCCACTCTTTCCGTCCTGGTCGATGGGCGTAAGCGTAGGAATGATGAGGTGGCTGCGCGCATGCTACCCATTTATTTGCGAGGCTTCCGTGGCGGTGTGACGAACACCGGGCGAACAAACGGTTCGCTGACTTCGGCCGGTGTCTTAACTGTCGCCCTTGGTCACTGCCGTCGATCGTAGACGTCGGAATGCTCCGCCGACTGGCGTAGTGCAGATCGGCAAACGGTAGTCCTTCGGTTTCAGACCTGTACTCGTCAACGTCCAAGAACATTCGAACGGGCAGTCGGGAATCACCGAAAGTGGTGGGCGTGTCATCTTCATCGCCGATGACGGCGCAGACGAGAGGACCGACGAGAGGCCGTCACTGTGCCTGCACAAGCAAACCGACCCGCGGCACCGACTGCGCGGCGGGTCGCGAATGTCCAAGACAGTCGGTGAACTCCTGGCCTACTGTGCGGTCATGTCCGAAAGCCTTCGTCCTTCCGTGCGGCCTCAGCCGATGATCGCAGTTGCCGACGTGGAGAGAACCAGCCAGTGGTATCAGCAGGTACTCGGCGCCACCAGCGGTCACGGCGGCGCCGAGTACGAGCAATTACTGGTCGGTAGCGTCATGATCCTGCAGCTGCACCGGCTCGAGGTCGGTCATCACCACGGTGCGATTGGAGACCCTGAGCAGCCGCTCGGCAACGGCGTTGCGGTCTGGTTCGAGGTCGACGATTTCGACGCCGCGGTCGGCCGGATCCGCGACGTTGCCGCCGAGATCGTCACCGACGTACAGCTCAACCCGAACGCTGGCCATCGGGAGATCTGGATCCGCGATCTCGACGGGTACCTCGTCGTCCTCGCCGACTCCCACCGCATTGGGTGAAGGGTGCGCCGTTACCTGATAGCCAACGCGGTTCGCAAGTCAGCCGCAGCTTGGTAGCTGTTCGAGACGTCCCGTCCCAGGGTCAGCGGTTGCTGACGACCTGCCAACGGTGAGGCGCGGCAGGAGTATCTGAACCAGCGGGCCGATCGCCAGGGCGTACAGCACGGTGGCGACCCCGAGGGTGCCGCCGAGTGCCCAGCCGCTCGCGACGACCGCGATCTCGATGACCGAGCGAACCCGCCGCACCGACCCACCGGTGCGGCGGACCAGACCGGTCATCAGGCCGTCACGGGGACCAGGCCCCAGGCGGGCACCGATGTAGGCGGCGGTCGCCACCGCGTTGAGCACGATCCCCGCAGCCGCCAATAGCCCGCGCACCGGCAGGGAATCCGTGACCGGCAGCAACGTCAGTGCGGCGTCCACCGAGATCCCGATGACGACGACGTTGCTGATCGTGCCGAACCCGGGCTTCTCCCGCAGCGGAATCCACGACAGCAGCACGATCGCTCCGACGACGATCGAGACGGTGCCGATCGAGTGATGCATGTGGCTGGCCAAACCCTGGTGCAGCACGTCCCACGGCATGTTGCCAAGGCGGGAACGGATCAACAGCGCCATGGAGACGCCGTAGAGCGTCAAACCCGCGGCAAGCTGGCCGAGCCGTCGACCTAGTCGGGATGGCCGGGCGGATGACGGCACCGAGATCGCTTGTCGCACCCAGCCAGTATGAGTCATGATTGGACTGTGAACTACAGTCCAATCTGCGGTCAGTGGCATGATTAATGGTGCCGCATCAACGGTGGCTGGGCTCGTAGGTGAACTGGCGGGTGAGCGTCCGCCGCGCTATGCGGCGCTGGCCGGGCGTATCCGGTTGCTTATCGCGGACGGCCGGCTGGCCGTCGGGATCCGGTTGCCGGCCGAGCGGGAGCTCGCCGCTGCACTGCAACTGAGCCGGACCACGATCACCGCCGCCTACCGGCGGCTGCGCGAGGACGGCTGGGCCAGTGCCCGCCACGGCGCAGGGACCTGGACGTCGCTGCCCGCGGGAACCGCATACGGCGCCTGGGCGCCGGCTCTGCCCACCGCCGGGGTTCTCGATCTCGCGCACGCCGCGCCGGGGGCCCCGCCTGAGATCGTCACCGCGTTCACCGCGGCACTGGCCGATCTTCCACGGCTGCTACCCGGCCACGGCTACCATCCCGCCGGTTTGCCGGAGCTGCGGGCGCGGGTCGCACAGCGGTACACCTGCCGTGGGCTGGCGACCACGCCCGAGCAGATCCTCATCACGGCCGGTGCACTCAACGGCATCACGGTCGCGCTGGACGTGCTCATCGGTCCGGGCGACCGGATCCTCGTCGAACATCCCAGCTACCCGAACGCGCTGGATGCCATCCGGGCCAGCGGGGCCCGCGCGGTGCCGGTGGCCATCGACGCAGCGGATCCCGCCGTCGCCGTCGCCGCAGACGTCACCCGGGTCGCTCGCCAGACCAGCTCTCGGCTGGCCTACCTCATGCCGGACTTCCAGAACCCCACCGGTCTGCTCCTCGACGCGGAGCAGCGGGGGCGCCTCGCGGCCGGCCTGCACGGATCGGGCACTATTGCGCTGATCGATGAGACCCTCGTCGAACTCGGCTTGGACATCGCGCCCGCAGCGCCCTTCGCGGCGTTCGCCCGGGCTGATCTGGTGGTCACTGTCGGCTCGCTGAGCAAGGCTTTCTGGGGTGGCCTGCGGGTCGGATGGTTGCGCGCCGAAGCCACCCTCATCCAACGGCTGACGGCTGCGGCGGTGCGTGCTCAGCTGTCCGGCCCGGTGCTCGAGCAGCTTGCCGCCTGTCACTTGCTCGACTCCGCCGAGACCACATTGCCGGCGCATCGCGACCGGTTGCGGGCCCAGCGCGACGCGCTCGTCTGCGCGCTTGGCGCTGCACTGCCCAGTTGGCAGGTGCCGGTGCCGCCGGGCGGACTGGTGCTGTGGTGCAGACTCCCAGTGCCGATCTCCAATGCCCTGGTCGACGCCGCGCAGCGGCGCGGACTGCGGTTGGCGGCGGGCCCTCGGTTCGGCACCGGTCACGCCTTCGCCGACCGGCTGCGGCTGCCCTACACCCAGCCGATCGATGTCCTGCGGCGCGCGGTCGAAATCCTCGCAGCGGTGGCCGGCGCCCTGCCGGCGACCGACCCGGGTTTCGTCCCGTCGCGCATCGTGGTGTGAGCAGTAAGCGCGCCCGTCAGTTGGCCGCCGAGTCTCGGTGTAACCAGCCAGCCACCTCTGGGTCGCCCAGCTCAGCGATGCGCTGGTGATATCGGTGAAGGTCGTCGCCGCTTAGCCGGGCACGCCACTGCCCGCTCGTCCCGCGGTGGAAGAACTCCGTGTTGTCGCGCCAGAGGTTGTCGCCCCGGTTGGGGACGAGGTGGTCCGCCCGGCTGCGCATCTCGCCGAACCGGGCAGCCGCCACGAGCTGTGGCCACCGCTGCTCGGGCACGTCGATGCCCAGCCGCCGAGCCAGCTGGCGCATCTGCCCTTCGAGGTCAGTCTGGAGATCGTCGTAGTGCAGCAGCGTGAGATTCGGGGCGCCGGCTGTGGCCGGCCAGAAAGTCCGGATGTGGTGCACCAATTTCGCCAGGCTGGCCGACGACTCGTTGGTCGGCGCTGGGTTGTCGACCCACTGCCAGAACCGCTCGATCTCGGTCGGCGGTACCTCCTGTGGTCCGTCGGGCTGTAGTTCGTCGAGGTCGGCGAGGCCGACCGCGTTGCGCCGGGCAGCGAAGAATGAGTCCATGTCCAGGTTGGCCAGGTGGTTGGACCAGGAGAAGCCCGCATCGCGGGGGTCGCGGCCAACGCAGACGTAGGTCACCCGGTCGTCGAAAGGCAGACCGTCGAGCGGCGTGTGAGTTTTGATGAGCCGCCGGTGCGGTTGCGCCTCGAGCGCCGCGACGAGATCGTCGCGATCTGTCGTCAACATGTCCAGCCACGGCGAGATTTCAGCAAGCGGCGCGGCGAAGTCCGGGGTCTGGAAGACCAGCAGTGCGCAGATCATTTGCGTCCAGGTCGTGCCGCATTTCGCTGGGGTGCTGATCACGATGTCGCCGTCGCGGAACGGGAAGCCCTCCCACCGGGCACTGTCCGCCACCACTGACCGGTACCGCACCACTGCATCAGGCATAACCACCGACGCTAGGCGTCGACGTCAGCTGCCACCAGGGACA
>DASUII010000396.1:0-3260 GCA_036279835.1 Pseudonocardiaceae bacterium | reverse complement strand
CGCTCCGCTGGACAGACTTTGACGGTGCCGCGGCCCAGCGAAGGTTCCGGCGGTATCGGCGCCGCGCCGCTACGCGACCGGGAGCTGCTCGACTGGTGCACCAAGTTGGTCACCAGCGTGCTGGCGCCGTGACGGTCTATTGATCCCGCTCTAGGTACTCATCGGCGGCACGCGCGAAATCCTCGAGATCGTCGAGCCGACCCAGGTGCGTCCAGATCCGGCTCGGATCGACGTCGAGGTAGGCGTGCACGAGTACGTTGCGTAGCCCGGTCGCCAGGCGCAGCCGGTCGGCGAGATCCCTTTCGAGTATCCCGACCGCGGCGAGGTCCCGGAACGCCGAGCCGTAATCCTCAGGCGTCCGGTCGGTGTCATCGGCCACGATGTGCAGAGCGATGTCTATCGCGCACTGAAGCGCAAGTTGGAGGTGCCGCTCTGCTTGAGCCTACAGGCCCAGGTCGGTGAGGAAGGCGCTCTCGCCGTGCGAGCGAATGTCGCGGAGTGCACCCAGCCGGCGGCCGATCTCGCGCAGCCGCCGGTTAACGACCTCAGTGTCGACCAAAACGGGCCTGACGCAGCCGCTTGCGCGTGCCGGCCGCCAGCAATCGCCGGGCCGGAGCCATGTCCAGGTAGCGGTCGACCGTCCGGACCCAGTGGTCGACGCGGGCTTTGTCATCGCGGGAGACGAGGACCGTGCCATCGCGGAGCACCCGGTAGGACAGCGCGACTGGTGCGTCGTTGAGGATAACGACGTCCGCACGCATCGGCGCCACCGCGTGTGCGATCGCTGCCGTGAGTTCGAGCCTGCGCTGCTCGTCGTCGCTGTCGAGGAGCAGCGCGACGTCGACGTCGGACAGCGGCCCAGCCCGATCGCGGGCGTGCGAGCCGTACAGGTAAGCGACGAGCACGCCGGGCGCGCCGATCAGCAGGCGACGGAGTCTCTCGGTGAGATCGTGCGTCGACACCGCCGTGCTTCCGCTGGCCTCGATCACTGGATCAGGGTAGCCGTGCCGTCGGCGGCGATGCTATCCATCCAGTGCGCACGAGATAGCGGATCGGCCGGTGGGTCGGTGCGAGCTGCCGCTGGGCTGGGCCGCCAGGGCGTCGCGCAGTGCGCTGAAGACCTCATCGAGGTGGCGCAGCAGCGGCATGAGATTCTTGACCGTCCGGAGTAGTTTGAGGATCAGCTCAGCGATCTTGGTGGCCCACTGGGCGATCAAGGTCATGGCCTGCTCGGCCACTACGGGAGCCGCGAGCCCGCCGGTGCCGAGCAGCTCAGCGGCATACTCGATCAGATACCCGACGAGCTCGGTGATCATTTTTTGGATCTCTTCGCGGACCGCAGCGACGACTACCCCGCTCATGGTGACGGCCACTGCGATGCCGTCGGCCGCGATCGCCATCGCTTCGAGCAGGTGGTCGCTGCCCTGGGCGTGGGCCCGGTAGGCCTCGGCCGCCGCGCCCTGCCACGTCGTGAGATCGCCGGCGACGGCGTGCTCGTAGTCCTGCCGCGCCGCTGATACCGCATCTGCGACGTTGCCCCAGGTCTTGGCGTGGGCCGTGATCGCATCGGGGCTGCCGGCCAGCCAGTCCAGCGGCTCGGAGAGGATCTCGACGTGCTCGATCAGCCATCCGACGTTGTAAGAGAGCAACGCGCCAGCCGGATTCGAGACGTAACTGAGAGCGTCCAAGGTCGTCGACGCCGTATCGATCCCGACTTCTACCCAATCCCCGCTGGAGATGGCATCGACGCACTGGATAGCTGGATCAATGATGCCTATCCCTGCATAGGCTGTGGGGTGCTCCTCATGCGCGATGATCGGGTTGGCCGACATCTATTTAGATCCCCTCATCTGGTACAAGGCCATCGCGTTTGCGTCATCGATATCTGCATAGTCCACGGCGGTTGCCCTGACGCGGGCCGCGGTGCTGCTCAGACGTTCGGCGCTGCTGTCCAGCGCGGTCGCTCCCAGGTGCTGTAGCGGGTTGAGCAACATCGGCAGGCTCTGGCAGTAGGAGCCGTAAGTATCCGTGGGCAGGCTTATCTCCCGCGCCGCGTCCACCGCCGCGGCCAACCTGTCGCTGATCCGGTCGATTTTCTTGGCGTGTTCCCGTAGTGCCTCAGTGAGCACCTCGTACTGGTCGGCCACATCGTGCCCCTTAGCGCAGGTAATCCCGGTCGGCGAAGTACTCCTCATCGTCAGACGGCGCCGCGCGGGGCTGGCGCCTCGGCGGTGGCGAGTAACGGTGCGGCGCAGTGTCGCCTTCGATCGCGCCCAGTCCGAGCACCATCGGGTCCGGTGCCGTGCTCAGGTCTTCACCGAAGCGCTCCCGGTAGCCCGACACCACCTTGTCGACAACGGGTTGGTCGCCACCGACGGTGGCCTGCATGGCGTCTTGGACCAGCGGGGCGAGCTGCTGCTGCGCACGCCGCAAACAGGCCATCACCTGCGCGGCTAGTTCCGGCGCCGACATCTCGCGGATCCTGTCAGTGAGTGCCAGGTCGGTGAGCATCCCGCGCGAGTCCACCGTGACCCGGACCGCGCCATCCCTGGACGACTCGGTGACCTGAACCTGCTCGACCAGGGTTCGCATCGCGTGGAACCGCTTGGCCTTCTCGGCGAACCCCTGTGTCCACTGCGACAGTCGCCGCTCCATCTCGTCGGTGTCGGTGTCATACATGGGGCCTCCTTGGGCGACCGGCGGTGACGGGTACGTGGCCCCGGGTCGGACGAGGAGGCTACGCAATGGCGAACAGCGTCAAGCATTCCGGTGGCTAGTGGCGACCCATTGCGCTGAACTCGAACCTATGTTCGATACTGAGACTCCGGTACCTGGCTTGCTGCCTGGCGTGGCGTGGTCGCAGTTCGAACCATCCGGTCTGCTCACCGATTTGTTGTCCAGCCTGGATGTCGACAGAGTGGACGCCGACGACGCGTTGGAGACCGCGGCCGCCTGGGAGCGGCTGATCGCACACGCTCACGCCTCAGCAGCTGCGGGCGCTGGATCGTTTCGCCACCCTACGAGCGGACACGGAGCTCGCCGAAGTCGTCACCGCCGAAGTCGCCCCAGTGCTGCATCTGTCCCCGCGGTGCGGCCGACGCACGGCCGCACCTGGCCACCCGGTTGTCGACCCAGCTGCCCGACACCCTCTCGACGCTGTTGCCTCCGGGGCGATCGACCTACCCCGAGCCCGCGCGATCAGTCAGGCCACCGTGGTAGTCGACGCAGCGACCACCGCAGCAGCACAAACCCGAGTGCTA
>DASUII010000395.1:0-2678 GCA_036279835.1 Pseudonocardiaceae bacterium | reverse complement strand
GCAGGCGACGACATGCAGCAACGCGTCATGCAGTCCCGCGATGCTGTGGCCTGTTGCAGTCTGCACCGCCAGCTCTGCGGTGTCAGCCTGGAGATTGAAGGCGCCGGCCGACCCGATCAGCCCGAGCGCCAGCAGCCGGATCACCCAGCTTCGGCCACCGACACCAAGCAGGATGACGGCGACGGTGAGATTCAGGACGCTGAAGGCGTAGTCCAGTAGCGCCTGACCGGGAGGCTCGCTCCTGGGGCTTGCGGCCAGGATGCCACGCGCCCACGAGCTGCCGTCCGACGCGGCGGCAGCGAGGGTCGCAGACATGCCGGACGAGTGCGTTGCGACCGCCACGATCCCGCCGATGGCCAGCGACCCGACCGCCACCACGCCGCAGGCTGCGAACAACGCCCAGTAGGCGACGGTGGGAATGCGTTCCGATCGCTGGCTGGTCATGGTGGAACCTGGTGAGATCGGACCAGGCTGGGCCGTCGGGTCAGGTCGTCCACCGACGGCTCGAGTTGATCGGGCAACCAGGCTCGTAGTGCAATGCCGCCTACGCCGCTCTCGATGATCTCCACGTCACCGCCCAGCGCCGCCAGCCGGTCCATATCAATGGTCAGTGCCGCGAGCACGTCGTCGGTCGCCATGGCGGGGGTGGGATCCGTGATGCGGACGGCCAGTTGCCCGTTGGTGTGCTCAAGGTGCACGTGCAGTGGCTGTTCGGCCGGTCGGTCGGCGAGCTGGTGCATCGCCGAGGCCGCCAGGTAGTAGATCCCCGATTCGACCTCCCAGGTCAATCGCTGGGAGATGTTCCCGGACAGGAGCACCGGTCGCTGCAGATCGGTCGCCAGTTCGTCGAGAGCGCCGTAGGGACCGTGGGCCCGCAACACCGTCGGGTACACCCCCCGGGCGATCACGCGGAATCGGTCGAGTAGCTCATCCAGCCCGGTCCGGGCTCGTGCGACGGCGTGCTGCGCGCGCTGGGCCGACGCCGCGTCATCGGAGAGGAGCTCTTGTGCGTCGGCGAGTTCGGTGCGTAGCGCGACGAGCCGATCGGTCGTCACGTGGGTGAGCTCGGTGATCAGCCGGCGGCGTTCGACATCCCGTGCCCGGGTCAGCCGCTGCCGGGACGCCTGCAGATCGGTGGCGAGTTCGTCGGCCCGCCGCACCCGTTTCTCGAGTTCAGCGTTCAGCTGGGCGCCACGCAGTAGCAGTCTCGCGCCGTTGGCGACGTCCTGCATGAGCCGTTGGTCGGCCGGCGTCACAGCAAGCCCCGGCTTGCTGATCGTGAGCGCCGCCCGGAGCATCGATCCGTCGAGAACAGGCACTAGATGATCCACATCCGGCAGTGCCAGCAGCGCCGCCAGGCTGGCAGTGGCGCGAGCTTCGACACCCTCGATGACGGGATGGGACGCGGCGCTGACCAGTTTTTCCTCTACCGCCAACCAGATGACGGCGCGTTGAGCTCGGGTGCCATCGGCCAGCACTTCCGCCAGCCCGGGTAGAGCCTCTTCCACCGAACCCGCCCGGATACGGGCGGCAGTTTTCGCGAGCGAGGAGTACGGGGTGGTCATCGGGTGGCGCGTGACGCCCTGGGCCAGCCGGTCGATCCAGGGCAATGCGATGGCAAGGCCGGCCACACTCACTGCCGCCGCCACGAACGGCAGCAGGAGCGCGGCCTGAGCGGATTCGACGCCGAGTCCGACGCCGCCGACGATGACGGCGAACACAGCCCCCACCAGGCAGGCGACCAGCAACCGGCACAACGGCCTCGCCGCAATGATCCTGTTCATCGGGCACCGATCATACTTCGGTCCGCTGTGACCGCAGGTAAGTCAGGACGGCAAGCACCCTGCGGTGATTCGCGGCCGTGTCGAGATGCAGTCCGAGCTTGGTGAAAATGTTCGCGATATGCTTTTCGACCGCTTTGGGTGTCACGTAGAGCTGTCCGGCGATCCCATTGTTCGAGCGCCCTTCGGCCATCAGCCCGAGCACCTCCAGCTCACGAGCCGAGAGTGCGGCGACGATATTTTTCTTCTCCCCTCTGGGCCGGTCGACCAGCCGTTTCGCCAGCACCGGCTCGATGACGATCTCCCCGTTGTCTATCCTGGTCAAGGTGTCGGTGAGGACATCGACGCTGCCCACTTTCTCTTTGAGCCGGTAGCCGATACGTTCGGTACCGATCTCGAGGATCCGCATGAGATAATGTGACTCTGCGTAGTGGGACAGGAACAGTAGGCCCATTTCAGGATGCGCGGCCCGCAGCCGCTGCGCAGTAATCAGGCCACCATCCGGTTCCGGTGGCATACGGATGTCCAGAATCGCGACATCTGCGGGTTGGGTCGACAGCAGGGCGACCAGCTCGTCACCATCGGAGGCACTGCCGACGACCTGATGGCCCGCCGCGCGCAGCAGCATGAGCAGTCCCTCACGAAACAGGACACCGTCTTCGGCCAGGGCTACTCGCATGGGATCCTCACCGTGATCGTGCCGGCACCCGACCGACCGCCGTCCACCACGTCGACCACGTCGACCGTCCCGCCGAGCGGCCATACCTGGTCGTCCATCAGCTCAGCTTGGCAAGCATCGATACCGGAGACGGAAAGCATCAGCTCATCGTTGTCCCGCCGGACCACCACCGTCATCGACTGTGCACCGGCGGGCAGCGCTGCCAGGCACTGCGCCAC
>DASUII010000394.1:0-21746 GCA_036279835.1 Pseudonocardiaceae bacterium | reverse complement strand
AGGCCAGGCCCCCGTCACCGCCATGGCAGGTGACCCGCGCCGAGTCGATCGGCGTCACACTGATCGTGCGCAGGCCGAGAAGTTGTGGTTTATTCGTGCCCGTTCGCCCGCTATGATCAGCGCCTGTGCGCGGATCTCGGGATAACGACGACCTGGTCCCCCTGCACGAGCCGTTCGAGACGGCTCTCCGCGGCTTCAACCGAAGACAGGTCCTGGAGCACCTCGAGTCCCTCGATGGCCGCATCGCGGTGGTCGCGGCCGACCGGGATGCGGCTCTGACCCAGGTCGCCGAGCTCAGCAAGGTGATGAATCATCTCCGGTTGCAGAGTGAGCTGCTGGAATATCTACGCCGGGAGGCTCACGAGGCGAGTGCCCGGGTTGACCGCGTACTGGCTACCCCAATGGCTGAGGCCAGCGCCCGAATCCAGCGCATCATGCGGCTGGCGGAGGAGGAGGCGGCCGAGCTCAAAGCCACTGCCGAGGCAGAGATCGCCGCTGGAAAGGCTCGCGCCGACCACGAGCTCGCCGAGCTGAGAGCGAGCGCGGATGAGCAGATCGCGAGCCTGCGTGCACATGCCAGCCGCGAGGCGAAGTCGCTGCTCGAGCATGCGAGACGGCAGTGCGATCAACTCGAGGCGGACTCCGCGGCGCACCGGGAGGCCGCCGAGCAGGACGCTGCAGAGACGATCGCGCAACGTGAGGCGGCGGCGAGCGCCGGGATCCGGGACAGCGAGCTGCGCAGCATCGCCCGTTTACACCTGTTGCACCGAGTTGTCGGTGAGCAGCTGTCGACCCGGGCGTGCGCGGTTGAACGCGACGAGTCGGCGTTGCGCGAGCTACGCAGCCAGGCTGCCAACGACGTGACCACGCTCGAGGCGCTGCGCACGGAGGTGACCGCTGCATTGGCCGCGACGTACCAGGTCTTGGCCGAGGCGCTCAGGCAGGTCGGCAGGACCGGGATAGACCGGCTTGCGGCGGACAGCAGCCCGGTAGAGCGTGCGGAGGTTCCCGCATCCCCGGTACCGACCCAGCGCAGTGCCCAGGGCGGGACGGTGTACCTGCTCAACGCCGGCACCGAGGACCGGCGATCGCCGCGCGCTCCCAGCTGACCACCGAAGTCCAAGCCGCGATGCGGAAATCCGTGCAGGATCGTGGCCGGTAGGGATCATGCTCACGGCAGGCTCACCGGGAGGGTGTCAGCATCGCCAGGCCACCGCTGACCTGGATGCGAGGAGAGTCTGTGCGCCACCGGATACTGCGGTGTCTGGGAGCGCCAATGGTGCTGCTGGCGGTGCTGATGGGCGGCTGCACCGCAGGACCCTCCGATCGGCCCGCCGTGGCGGTGCGCGACGCCAACCTACCTCCACAGCGCTTCCAGCAGGCATTGCCCAGCAGCCCGCCGTTACCACCGGCTGGCGATTACTACCGTAATTCGCTGCCCTGGAGAGACTGCACCGACGCGATCAGCGGTGCGCTCGGCATGGCCAGCCCACGACGAGTGGAGTGCAGCGAGCTTCGGGTCGATGCCACGGCTGAGAGACCGGTATTCGGCAACTCTCTGCATATAGACGTCACCAGGGTCGGCGACGGCCCGGCCCCCCTTGTCGTGATCGGCGAGGCGTCCGGGGAGCCCGGAACGGTCCGGGCCGCCCGCCTGGCGCAGCAACTTCCCCCCGCTCTCCTGGACCGTTTCACCCTGATCGGCATGGCCCGCCGCGGTACCGGGCCAAGTGAACCTCTGGATTGCATACCGAAAACCACGCGGAGTCAGATAGTCGGCATCGACGCTGATCCGAGCCAAGCCGGACAGCTGGATTCGCTACTTGAGATCACCCGCGTCGCCATCGAGACCTGTGTACAGGACCTCGGCGAGGTGCTCACCACGATCAGCTCTACCGGCGCAGCTGACGACCTTGAGCAGCTCCGGGTCGCCCTCAACGCGCCGGTGCTCAATGTGATCTCGCAGGGTGAGGCGTCCCGGGCGGTCACCGAGTTTCTGCGCCGATACCCCACCTCGGTGGGGCGGGTGGTGCTCGACGGTGCCGTTGATCCCACCCTCGACGACGTGGCCGCCGCCGAGGCCACGCTGGTCGCCGCAGACACTGGATACACCGCGTTCGCCGCCGACTGCGTCGCCCGAGGCTGCCCCCTGGGAGCCGACCCGCGCGGCGCTCTGCTGTCCATTGCAACGGCGCTGGGTCGGAATCCTCTCCAAGTCGGCTGGCAGCTCATCACCGCGGGCATCGCCTACCAGGCTGTACTCGAGACCGTCGGTGACCCGGAGCGCTGGCCGCAGCTGTCCCATGCACTGGCAGCTGCCCGCGACGGGGACGGCGCTGAGCTGGCCGCGCTCGTGACGCCGATACTGACCACTGACCGCGGGCTGCCCGCGCGCTTCGATCCGGCATTGGCAACGCACTGCAACGACACCCCCACCAGGGTGCCTCCCGAGCGCGCCCACCAGCTCGCAAGTCAGTGGCAGCAGCGTTCCGCGCTGTTCGGCCCGCTGTTCGCTGGCCGGCTACTGCTGTGTAGTGCGTGGCCGGTGCCCTCCCCGCCCCCTGCGTCGGAGGACCGGCCGCTGCCCCCAGTGCTTGTGGTGAGCACCGCCGGCGACCCGGTGACCCCAGCCGAGGGCGCCCGGCGTACCGCACAATCCATGCCGTCAGCGACGCTGGTGACCTGGCAGGGCCAGGCACATGGCGCGCTATCTCACAGCCCCTGCGTCGTCGACCTGGTCACCCGGTTCCTCACCGATGCCTCAGTACCGCGCCAAGGCACCCTGTGCCCGCCATAATACTGAAACCGCTATTCGCTTCGAAATACAGCCCGCGACGACCGTGCTGTCGCCGAGTTCGACACCACGGCTGTCCACCGCCGCCAAAGCAGCCCTCCTGTCGAACTCGGCGCACGCAAGGCTGTTCCCGATCTGCGGACGCGGGCCACACCGCGACTCAGGACCCATTTCACACCTCAGGGCGGCGCGCAGCGCCCACGTCGTTGGCTCCGAATGGCGGTCCTGGCACTCGATTGACCTTTATTCGGGACCGAACAGCAATGCCTTTTTAACTGGAGTCATTTCTACGCTTTGCGCGGCTGGGCTGTACGCGTAGCGGCTCACCGGGCATCTTCGGGTATTCGGGTGGGTAGGGCAGGTCACCGAGGCCGTGGTCGCGCTCATCCCGCAGCGCCCACTCCAGCAGCAGCTCCAAGCCGAAGGACTCACTGTCCAGCCCGGCGTGCGGGTCGCCCCGTTGCGCGAACAGCGCGGGTACCGTCAGCACGTCGAAATCGTCCGGGTGGACGTCGGTCAGGTCATCCCAACCCACCGGCATGGACACCGTGGCGCGGGGGGTGCCGCGCACCGACCAGGCCGAGGCGATCGTGCGATCCCGGGCTGCCTGGTTGAAGTCGAGAAAGACTCGCTGGCCGCGCTCCTCTTTCCACCACGACACGGTGGCCTGTTGCGGGATCCGTCGCGCCACCTCCCGAGCCAGTGCAATCACCGCCCGGCGGACTTGCACGAATGACCACTGCGGGCGGATCCGCACCGCGACGTGAATCCCCCGGCCCCCGGACGTCTTCGGATAACCGACCATCCCGGCCTCGGCGAGGACCTCGCGCAGCACCGCGGCCACCACAGCGGCGTCGGCGAAGCCGGTCCCCGGCTGCGGGTCGAGGTCCACCCGCAGCTCATCAGGATGATCCACTAGGGGGCGGCGCACAGGCCACGGATGAAAGTCGAACGTGCCCAGGTTCGCCGCCCAGACGACCACGGCAGGCTCAGTCGGACACACTTCGCTGGCAGTGCGTCCGGACGGGAAGGTGATCTCCACGGAATCCACCCAGGCCGGTGCACCCTTGGGCACCCGTTTGGCGTAGAAAGCCTCCCCGGTGACGCCGTCGACAAAGCGCTTCAATGTGACCGGGCGCTGCGCGAGCACCCCCAGCAGCGGCTCAGAAACAGCGAGGTAGTACTCCACGACTTGCCGCTTGGTGATGCCGCGGTCGGGGAAGTACACCTTGTCCGGGTTGGATACCCGAACAGTGCGCGCGCCCGCAGGGCCAGACACCGTGATTTCGAGCGTGTCACCGCGGGCCACGATCGGAAAACTACCGCATAACGGTTACCGTGGGACCGGTGCGCAGCGAACCGCAACCCGACTGGTCGGGCGGCGAGTATGGACCCAACCAGCAGGCCGAAGCCCAGGAGCGACGTCGGCTGAACGACGACTTGATCGGGTTGGACCGCGACGATCCTGAGGTGCGGGCATTCTCCGAGCACCTGGACCGGGCCCACCGGTTGCGGCCCGGGTTCACCGTCGAGGGCTACTTGTCCGGAGTCAGCGATTTCGCGGAGTCGGTCAATCGCACGGAGGGTCCTCGGCGGTTAGCCGCCGTCCTGGTGGTGCTGCTCATCCTGCTCGGCGTGGCCGTCACGCTGTGGCAGGCGGCGACGTTCGTCCTCACCGCCCTGCTGGGATGAGGCCCGCGTACCGTATTGGCATGGAGCCGGTTAAGGGTGTGACGCCAAAGGTCGTCAAGTCCGACGCCCAGTGGCGCGAGCAGCTCAGCCCGCAGGCGTATGCCGTGTTGCGCCAAGCAGGCACTGAGCCCCCCGGGACCGGCGAGTACGAGCACACCAAGACCGCCGGAGTATACGAGTGCCGGGCCTGCGGAGCGGAGCTGTTCCGCAGCGAGCACAAGTTCGAGTCGCATTGTGGGTGGCCGTCGTTCTTCACCCCGCTGGCCGGTGACGCGGTGTTGCTGCGTGAGGACCGCAGCATGTTCTCCAAGCGCGTCGAGGTGCTCTGCGCCACCTGCCACAGCCATCTGGGGCACGTCTTCGATGGCGAGGGCTACCAGACCCCCACCGATCAGCGCTACTGCATCAACGCGATCTCGCTACGGCTGGTACCTGACGAGGCCGCGCTCTAGGGCAACCCCGTCACCAGCTCGGCGACCGGCACCCGGGGACCGGTGAAGAACGGCACCTCCTCGCGGACGTGGCGGCGCGCCCGGCTGGCCCGCAGCGCGCGCATCAGGTCGACGATGCGGGGCAGCTCATCGGCCTCGAACGCCAAGATCCATTCGTAGTCGCCCAGCGCGAACGAGGCGACCGTATTGGCCCGCACGTCGGGATAATCCCGCGCCTGCATTCCGTGTTCGGCGAGCAGCTCGCGGCGTTCGGCGTCGGGCAGCAGGTACCACTCATAAGACCGTACGAACGGGTAGACGCAGACGTACCTCTTAGGCTCCTCACCGGCCAGAAACGCCGGCACGTGGCTCTTGTTGAACTCCGCGGGTCGGTTCAACGCCACCGTCGACCACACCGGCACGCTAGCCCGACCCAGCGCGGTGGCGCGGCGCAGGTTGGCGTATCCGGCCTGCAGCGCCTCGATCTCCTCGGCATGCCACCAGATCATCCAATCCGCGTCGGCCCGCAGACCCGCGAGGTCGTAGACCCCGCGGACCGCCACCCCCTTGCCCTCCAGCGTCTCGAGGTACTGCTGTGCCTCGCGCGCAGGTTCAGAGCGGTCGGCGGGCAGCTTCCCGGGTTGGACCCGGAAAACCGACCACATGGTGTAGCGAATGGTGGAGTTCAGTGCGGCGTAGTCCAAGCGAGTCATGGCCCCATTGTTCCACCGGGTACTTCAACGCCGCCGTGCGCTGCGTTTGCTGCCCGACGGTCATTCAGATAACCGACGATGCGGCGGGCTGCGGTGTCGGCGGTGCCGATACACGCTGGCAGGCCAACCCCATGCATGGTGGCGCCCGCGACAGCGAGCCCAGCCGACCCGGCTATCTCCCGCTCGAGGGCGGCGACCGCGTCGAGGTGTCCAGGCGCGTACTGCGGCAGCCCGCCCCCCCAACGCGCCACCACGGTCGCCACCGGCGCCGCGGTGATCCCGGTGAGCGTGGCGAGATCAGCGCGTACCGCGTCGACCAGTTCTGCATCGTCACGTTGTAAGACCCGGGCCTCGCCGTGGCGGCCCATCGAGGCGCGGACCAGTACCACCTGCGCCGAGCGGGCATGCGCCCACTTGCGCCCCGAGAAGGTGAACGCTTTGACCGAGAGCGGCTCTTTAGCGGCCACCAGCACGCCGGAACTTTCTGGCAAAGCATGCGCGGCGGCCCGGGGCAGCGCGAGGCCGACCACCGCGGAGGACGCGACCTCGACTCGGCCTGCGGCAACCGAGGCCGCCGGCAACGGATCGGCCAGCAGCCGCCGCAAGGCGGGGGCGGGGACCGCGAGCACCACCGCGTCGGCGTCGACGTGTTCAGCCTCGCTGGTCGGGCCCAGCTGAAGCCGCCAGCCGTGCGGTGTGCGAGCAAGCCCACGCACTGGTCGCCCGAGCCTCGCGCGTACTGCCGCACCCGCCACCAGCGCGTCCACCAGACCCTCGAATCCGCCACTCAAAGTGCCGAATACCGGGCCACCACCGGTCGGCCGCCGGCCAGCGGTCAACGCCACGCTGGCCGCGGCGAGCAGCGATCCGGCGCCGCGGTCCAGCGCGGTGGCCACCGCCGGCAGCGTGGCACGCAGCCCGAGCGCGTCGGCACGCCCGGCGTACACCCCACCCAGCAGCGGGTCAACCAGCCGGTCGACCAACTCGTCACCGGCTCGTTCGCGCAGCAGCAGCCCGACCGCGGCGTCACACCCGGCCTCCCAGCGCAGCGGCATGGTGGGTTCCGCGGCCACCCGCGCCGCCCCCTGTGCGGACAGCAGACCGGCGACGTCGGCAGCTGCGCCGGGCAGCCCGAGCATCGTGCGGGTAGGCAGCGGCATGGTGCACCCAACGGCGCGAACCGTAGGAGCCGCCGAAGTGGGATACCTCAACTGTTCGCCGAGCCCTAGCTCCTCGATCAGGCTCAGCGCCTCCGGCCGTCGCACCAGGAAAGCCTCGGCACCCACGTCGAGGGCCACGCCGCCGAGTTCCACGGTGCGCAACGCACCGCCCAGCCGCCGCGAACCCTCGATGAGCATGATCTCGGCAGCCGGCCCGAGCAGGGTCCGCAACCGGTACGCCGTGGTCAACCCGGAGATTCCGGCACCGACCACAGCAACCCGGGTGTTGCTCACTGCGAGTGCGCCAGCTCCACGATGCGGGTCAGTATGTCGGGATCGGTTCCTGGCAGGACGCCGTGACCGAGGTTTAACACGTGGGCGTCGGCCGCGCGGCCCTCAGCGATCACCCGGCGCACCTCTCGCTCCACGGCTGGCCAGCCGGCTAGCAAAACGGCCGGATCAAGGTTTCCCTGCAGCACGAGCGGCTCGTGCGCTCGCACGGCCCGCACTCGCTGCGCGGCTACATCAAGGGGAATCCGCCAGTCCACCCCGACGACGTCCGCGCCGGCTTGAGTCATCGCGCCGAGCAGCTCACCGGTTCCCACCCCGAAGTGAATCCGCGGTAGGCCAGTGTCAGCCAGACCAGCCAGCACCCGCGCCGAATGTGGAAACACGAACTGCCGGTACTCCCGCTCGGACAGTGCGCCCGCCCACGAATCGAATAGCTGAATCGCATCCACCCCGGCGGCGGCCTGCGCCCCAAGGAAGGTCAGGGTGAGCTCCGCGAGCCGGCCCAGCAGGGCGTGCCAGACGTCGGGCTCGGAATGCATGAGTGCCTTGGTCCGCTCGTGGTGGCGGCTCGGTCCCCCCTCGACAAGGTAGGACGCAAGGGTGAACGGGGCTCCGGCGAAGCCGATCAAGGGGGTCTGCCCCAGCTCGGCGACCAGCAACCGCACCGCGGCAGCCACCGGCTCCACAGCATCGGGTTCGAGTACCGGCAACTCCATGACATCAGCGGTGGTGCGCACCGGACTTTCCACCACCGGACCAGTGCCCGGCACGATGTCCAGCCCGACGCCAGCGGCATACAGCGGCACCATGATGTCGCTGAACAGGATCGCGGCGTCCACTGCGTGCCGGCGCACGGGCTGCAGGGTGATCTCGCATGCCAGCTCCGGAGTCATGCAGGCCTGCAGCATCGGCTGGTCAGCTCGCAACTGGCGGTACTCGGGCAGCGACCGCCCGGCTTGCCGCATGAACCACACCGGCAGACGACTCGGGCGCTGCCCCCGGGTGGCGACCAACAGCGGTGCGTCGGGGAGTAACCGACGACCGGTGGCCGGCTCAGTAGTCCTGGTCATCTCAGCCACCATCGTCGCACGGGCTAGCTTTCCCGCATCGAACGCCCTGGATATCCAATGCCGCTGGGCAGCGGCGTTTCGGCGAGACTGTTGGCGATGGTGCTCCTACAGTTCCGGATGTGCCCGATCTGGCCGACGCCCCGGAGATCTTCCGCAAAGCAGTGGTCTCGCTCAGCGCTGTGCGGCCGCGCTCGGAGATGCGGTTGGAACCGATCCCGCCCCCGCGCCGCCTTGCGCCGTGGTCCTACGCCTGGGGCCTTGAGCTTCCCGGCGCCGGCTACGCGTCGGCGACCGGTCGACTTGTGCTGCTGCACGATCCCGATGGCCAAGACGGGTGGGACGGCACTCTGCGACTGGTCGGCTTCGTCCGCGCCGAGCTCGACACCGAGTTGGCTGAGGACCCGCTGCTTGCAGCCGTGAGCTGGTCCTGGCTCGCCGAGGCACTGGACAGCGCCGGTGCTGAGTACACCGCCCTCGGGGGCACCGTCACGCAGACCTCATCAACGCGGTTCGGCGCTATCGCGGGTCGCGAGCGGGCTAACGACATCGAGTTGCGGGCGTCGTGGACACCTGTCGGCGACGGTCTGACGGTGCACGCGGTGGCCTTCTGCGAACTAATCGCCGCAGCCGCCGGACTCCCCCCTGTCGGGGTCGTCACTCTCAGCAAGCGCCTGGTCTGAACATGTCACCAAACGCCCCCCGTACGGCGACCTGCGATGAATGCGTAGATAGACTGAATCGTCCAGTATGCCATGAGCGTTACCTGGCCTGGCCCTCTCTCGCCTGATTGGGCGACCGCCGATGGCGGCTTTACGGGCAGATCGGCAAGAAGGTTTACGCAGCGGGCCCCGTTAGGCCGCTCGGGCGGCTAGTCTCGCCCATACGACACCAATCCTCGCTCGAGTGGCGGCGCGGTTACTCGGACGGGGTCCCGGTGCGGTCGGGGGCACGACCGACTCCAGGAGGTAGCTACGTGGCTGCTGTCGGATATGGCTCGACCGTCAGGTCGGCGCCGTCCGGCGCCGTGCCGGCGTCATTAGTCCCGCATCCGCGGGAAGAACTATTTACCGTGTTGGTGGTCGACGACCATCCGTTACTCCGTGAGGCCATCGCCTCACGATTGGTGACGATGGGCGCGGTCACTGTGCACGAGGCCGCATCGGTAGCCGAGGCGAGGGCTCGCGCTCAAGCCTCCGGTCCGTGCGATCTGGCCATTCTCGATCTGACTCTGCCGGACGGTAGCGGGCTGGACCTGATCGGGGAGCTGCGCGGATGGGGCTGGACCCGCATCGTGGTGCTGGCCTCATCTGACGACCCACATGCCGTACGCACCGCGTTCCAATCTGGTGCGCAGGCCTACCTGCTTAAGTCAGCGTCTCCGTCAGTGGTCACCGACGGCGTGCGTCGAGTCCTCGAAGGTGGGGTCTACGCAGACCCGACGGTGGCGCCGCTGCTGGCGTCGGGCACTCGGGTGGCGGGTACTGACAATACCCCGCGAGAGCTATCAGCCAGGGAGGTGGAGGTGCTTCAACTGGTCGCCGACGGCCAGTCCAACAAGGAGATCGGCGAGGCGCTGAACCTGTCCGCGCTGACCGTCAAGAGCCACCTGTCTCGCATCGGGCGCAAGCTCGGCACCGGTGACCGGGCGCAGATGGTCGCCCTCGCGATGCGTGCGGGGGTCATCCGCTGACCGAGACGATTCCGGTTCCGCTGCTGGAGCCGGCCGCGGGAGTGCCACCAGTGGTGGCTTCCGCGGGAGCTCTGGACGCCGCGGTCGCGCTGCTCGACGGCGGCACCGGCCCGGTAGCCGTGGATACCGAACGGGCCTCTGGCTATCGCTACTGGCAGCGCGCTTACCTCGTGCAGCTTCGGCGAGACGGCGCGGGCACGGTGCTTGTCGATCCGATCGGTCTTGACGACCTGTCCGAACTGGCCGACGTGCTCAACCCGTTGGAATGGGTGCTGCACGCCGCTTCCCAGGACTTGCCGTGCCTCGGCGAACTGGGACTGCGTCCCACGGCGGTATTCGATACCGAGCTCGCCGCTCGGTTGGCTGGCTTCGAGCGGGTCGGCCTGGCGCCACTCGTCGAAGAGCTGCTGGGCTACCACTTGCAGAAGGGACACGGCGCCGCGGACTGGTCGCGCCGGCCGCTGCCCGCGGACTGGCTGACCTACGCCGCGCTTGATGTCGAGCTGTTGCTGCCACTGCGGGCGGCGATCGCCGCCGAACTGGACACCCAGGGCAAGTCGGCCTGGGCAGCCGAGGAGTTCGAGGCAGTGCGGAGCGCAGCGCCGGCCGCGCCGCGGGCTGAAGCATGGCGGCGAACCTCCGGAATGCATCGCATCCACCAAGCCCGCCAATTGGCCGCGGTCCGGGAGCTGTGGCAAACCCGCGACCACATGGCCCGGCAGCGTGACATCGCTCCAGGCCGGATACTGCCGGATACCGCGATCATCGACGCGGTGCTGTCCGAGCCGCCGGACGAGGCGACGCTGCTGTCGCGACCAGTGTTCAGCGGCCGCTCACAGCGCCGGCACGTGAAGACGTGGCTCGCCGCGCTGCAGACCGCCAGAGGGTTGCCGGCCAGCGAACTACCATCGCTGCGCGCCCAAGGCGAAAGCCCACCTCCGGTGAACCGCTGGCCAGACCGGGATCCGGCGGCCGCAGTCCGGCTCACCGCGGCGCGTGCGGCGCTGATCGAGATCGCCGAGCAGCACCGGCTGCCGTTGCAGAACCTGCTGGCACCTGACCTGGTCCGCAGGCTGTGCTGGGAGCCCCCTGAACCACTTGATGCCGCCGGCGTGGAACGGCATCTGGTCGCGGGTGGCGCCCGGCGATGGCAGTGCGAACTCACCGCGTACCCTCTCGCCGCGGCGCTAAGCTCCCCCACCGAGTAGTCCGCCGGCTATCCGGCAGGCAGCTGCACCGTCACCGCGAGACCCCCGCCAGGCACCGGTTGCGCATGCACGGTGCCACCGTGCGCGACGACCACGGCGTGCACGATTGACAAGCCCAGACCTGCCCCATCGTGCGCCGTTCGAGCGACTCCGCCGCGGTGGAAGGGCTCGAACAGCGCGGTCACCGCCTCGGGCGCGATCACGTCACCCGAACTGGCGACCCGCAGGGTCGCGTGTGCTCCCGCCAGATCCGTGCAGACCTCCATCCAGCCACCGTCGACGTTATGTCGCACCGCGTTTTCCACCAGGTTTCCCACTACCCGTTCCAACAGCGCGGGGTCACCCACTGTCAACGCCGGTGTCATCCGCTTGGTCACCTGCAAGGCCCGGCTGTGGGCTTCGGACGCGACGATCCGCAACGCGGCCTCGGCGAGGTCGGCGAGGTCGGCCACTTCACGGGCCCGAAGCGCGCCACCCTCGGTCCGGGCCAGTACCAGCAGGCCGTCGACCAGCTGCTGGGCCCGCAACGTCGCGTCTCGGATCACCGAAGCCATCCGGCGCAGTTCAGCCGCGTCCGCAGCGGGATCCGCCAGCGTGACATCCACCTCGGTGCGCACGACGGCCAACGGGGTCCGCAGCTCGTGACTGGCGTTCGCGACGAATCGACGTTGTGACTGGAAGGCGGCTTGCAGCCGATCCAGCATCGCGTCGAAGGTGTCGGCGAGCTCGGCTACCTCATCACGGGGACCCGGCAGCCGCAACCGCTCATCCAGCGACTCAGCGGACAGCCGACGAGCGGTGGCGGTCACGTCGTGCAGCGGCCGCAGTACCTGGCCGGTGATCACCCACGCGAGCAGCACGGTGGCGGAGACCGCAAGCAGGAACGCCACCGACCCGGCCTGCAGCACGCGCTGTCTGGCCGCCTCGGCCAGCGCCTCGCCAAGCTGGCGGGCGGCCACCGGCACCCCGTTGACCTTGACGGTGCTGCCTGGCGGCAAGTCGGGCACCGCAGCCACTACCCCACCGACCAGCAACCAGCCCAGCCACAACAGCAGCGCACTGACCGCCGCCGATAATCCGGTGGCGAGTAGCGTGAGCCGGGCCCGCAGCCCCGGGCCCCGGCGCGATCGCACCAACCGCTCAGCCGGACGCAAGGTCAGCGCTGGGCACTCGGTAACCGGACCCCACCACGGTCTCGATGATGCCCGGGTCGCCAAGCTTTTTGCGCAAGGTCATCACGGTAACCCGCACTGTGGTGGTGAACGGATCGGCGTTCTCATCCCACACTCGTTCCAGCAGCTCTTCACTACTGACGACGCCGCCGCCGGCGGCGAGCAGCACTTCCAGAACACCGAACTCCTTGCGGGTGAGGTCAACGGGAGTGCCGGAGCGGCTGACGGTGCGCCGGGACGGATCGAGTAGCACATCGCCGGCGCTGAGCACCGGAGGCACCGCGGGCGTCGCGCGCCGGCCGAGCGCACGCAGCCGGGCCACCAGCTCGGGGAACGCGAACGGCTTGGACAGGTAGTCGTCAGCTCCCAGTGACAGCCCAGCCACCCGGTCGGACACGGCGCTGCTGGCCGTGAGCATCAGCACTCGAGTCACCGCCCCGGACGAGGTGATCTCGGCGCACAGCTGGTCACCCGACATCCCAGGCAGGTCCCGGTCGAGCACCACGACGTCGTACCGGGTTACTGCGGCCTTCTCATGGCCACTGTCGCCGTCGTAGGCGACATCCACCGCCATCCCCTCCCGGCGCAGACCGCGAGCGACGGCATCGGCCAGCGGCTGCTCGTCCTCGACGATCAGAATGCGCACCCCCCAACGGTGCCACACCCCGTTGCCAGCTCTGCACCGGCTCGGCTGCAGCTATGGGGCGCCTGGAGCCTCCGCTGCAGCAGGTTCGCCGATAGGCCGGATCAGCGCGGCGGCCCAGCCGGTCACCGCCCTGGCGACATCCTGCGCGGTCAGACCAAGATCTGCCAGCACCTCATCCCGAGACGCGTGCGCGAGGAAGCGTTGGGGGATGCCGAGATCACGAAGCGGCACGTCAACCTCGGCGTCGCGCAGAGCGGCGGCCAACGACCAGCCGAAACCGCCATGCCGGCCACCGTCTTCGACACTGACGACCAGCCGGTGCCGCGCGGCCATCCGCACCAGCACCGCAGGCACCGGAAGCACCCACCGAGGGTCGACCACGGTGACCCCGATGCCCTGGTCGGCAAGCCGCCTCGCGGCCGCCACAGCAAGCATGGCAAACGCGCCGACACCCACCAACAGCACGTCGTCGCCGTCGGCCGCAGCGGGCCGGGCCAGCACGTCCACTGCTCCGACGCGCTGCAGCGCGGGCACTGCCTCGATCACCGGACCCTTGGGAAACCGCACCACAGTAGGTCCGTCATCCACCGCGACGGCCTCAGCCAACTCCTCGCGCAGGGTGCCGGCATCACGGGGGGCGGCAACCCGGATCCCCGGCACGATCCCCAGCACCGACAGGTCCCACATGCCGTTGTGGCTGGCGCCGTCATCGCCGGTGATGCCGGCCCGGTCCAGGGTGATCGTGACCGGCGCGTTCAACAGCGCCACGTCCATCAGCAACTGGTCAAACGCCCGGTTGAGGAACGTGGAGTACAACGCCACCACCGGGTGTAGCCCACCCAGGGCGAGTCCCGCCGCGGAGGTGACCGCGTGTTGCTCGGCGATGCCCACGTCGAAGCAGCGGTCCGGGAACCTCTTGGCGAACACCGCTAGACCAGTTGGGCCGGGCATCGCGGCGGTGATCGCGACCAGGTCCGCGCGCGCGCCGGCAAGCTTGATGAGTTCGTCGGTGAACACGCTGGTCCAGGAGATACCGGCAGGCGCGATAGGGGCACCGGTTTCCGGATCCATCACCTTCACCTGGTGCATCAGCTCGGCGGCGTCGTTCTCCGCGGGCAGGTAGCCGTTGCCCTTGCGGGTCACCGCATGCACGATCACCGGGCCGCCGAAGTCCTTCGCCCGGCGCAGCGCGGATTCCATGGTGCTCAGGTCGTGGCCGTCAACCGGGCCGAGGTATTTCAGGCCGAGGTCTTCGAAGAGGATCTGCGGGGTCAGAGCGTCCTTCAGGCCTCGTTTGGCGGCGTGCAATCCGGCATAGATCGCCCGGCCCACCACCGGGGTGCGCACCAGGGCTTCCTTGCCGGTCCGCAGTACCCGCTCGTAGCTGGGCTGCAGCCGCAACGTGGACAGATGATCGGCGAAGCCGCCGATGGTGGGTGAGTAGGAGCGGCCGTTGTCATTGACCACGATGATCACCGGTCGGTGCTTGCCTGCGGCGATGTTGTTCAGCGCCTCCCAGCACATTCCGCCGGTCAACGCTCCGTCTCCGACCACCACGACGACGTGCCGGTCTGGCCCGGACGGCGCGCCGGGCTGGGCGCGAGAGTGGGCGAAAGCTTTGGCCAGCCCGTCGGCGTAGGACAGCGCGGCCGAGGCGTGGCTGGACTCCACCCAGTCGTGCTCGCTCTCCGCGCGGCAGGGATAACCGGACAATCCACCTCGCTTGCGCAACCGGTCGAACCCTGCCGCCCGCCCCGTGATGATCTTGTGTACGTACGCTTGGTGGCCGGTGTCGAAGATCACTGGGTCGTGCGGGGAGTCGAACACTCGATGCACGGCAAGGGTGAGCTCCACCGCGCCAAGGTTCGGGCCGAGGTGCCCTCCGGTGCGCGACACCTTCTCGACGAGAAACCTGCGGATCTCCCCGGCCAGCTGGGTCGCAGCGGCCAGATCAAGGCGCTTGACGTCCTGCGGGCTGTGCACCGACTGCAATAAGGTCACTGGTCCCCCTCGGTCGCCTCAAAGTCCAAAGCCGGCCGCCAACGACGGGCCGCCGGCCGCGATGGCGACCGGACTCCCACTCTAGGAGAGACATCAGGGACCGGCACGCCGCGCGTACGACCGATCTGCGCACTGGGAGCGGTAGATTCCCATGATCACCAAAACTGAGCCATGGCGGTCCACGTTTGCACAGTCACGCCCCAGATTCGACGATCATGGACTCGGGTGCCAGCACAGCGACGCATTCGATGTGGTGAGTCATCGGGAACGCGTCGAGCGCCCGCACCGCTAGCAGCCGGTACCCGCACTGAAGGTAGGCCGCGACGTCTCGAGCCAGCGCCGCCGGGTCACAGGCCAAATGGATCAACCGTGCGGGCCCGCGGTCCGCCACCGCTGCGGCCACTTGCCGGCCGACCCCACGCCGGGGCGGGTCCAGCACCACCACGTCCGGAGCTCCGGGTAGCTGGGCGAGCACGTGTTCCACCCGGCCATGGACGAAACGCACCTGCCCGAGGTCGGCCAGCGCCGCGGCGCCGTCGGCCACTGACCGCCGGGATGCCTCCACGACGGTCACCGACCCGGTCGGCCCGACCTGACCGGCCAGCACCGAGGCGAACAAGCCCACTCCGCCATAGAGGTCCCACACCGTGGCGCCCGGCGGCGCGGCTGCCCACTCCCCTACCAGCCTGGCCAGCACGTCCGCCGCGGCAGGATGCACCTGCCAGAAACCGCGCGCGGACAGTTCCCAGCTGCGGCCCACAGCGTGTCGTACGACACGCCCGCTGCCGAGCAGCTGTTTCGGCGGTCCGCCGGCCGGCACCTGCGCCACGTGCACCCGACTGGAATCCTCAGCGACCACCTCAAGCTCCCCGCCCGGGTGCCAACGCCGGGAGAACACCCCGTCCAGAGAACCCGGCAGCGCCAGCGGGCAGGCCGCCACCGGTAGCACGGTATGGCTGCGGTGGACCCGGAAACCGGGCTGCCCTGTCCCGTCCACCGCCAGCCGGGTTCGGGTCCGCCAACCCAGCGAGCCGCCGGGCAGCTCCTGCACGGTCACCGCGACGTCCAGCCCGGCGATCCGGTGTAGCTGCTCGGCCAGCACCTGCGCCTTGAGCTCGCGCTGCAGCGCAGCGTCGACATGCTGGAAATCGCAGCCGCCACAGCCGCCGGGGCCCGATGCCGGACACGGCGGCGCCACCCGCCCGGCCGCGGGTTCGAGCACCGCTACCGCGTCGGCCCGGCAGTAAGATCCGCCGCGGTCCTCAGTCACCACCGCCCGGACCCGCTCTCCGGGCAACGCATGCCGGACGAACACCACCCGACCCTCATGGCGGGCCACGCAGAACCCACCATGGCCCACCCGTCCGACGGTGAGCTCCAGTTCGACGGCTCCCGCTGGATTTATTGCGTCGGCGGTCACGGTCGGTCGACCCCGCGCGGCGGGGGGGTGGCCGCGGCCGCCCCCGCTGGTGGGCCGCCGGCCGGGGTGCTGTTGCCAGGGGTGGTGTGTGACTTGGCGGCGCGATCGCTGTTCATCCCCCAGCGCACCGCGCCCGGAGCGAGCTCCTCCCGTTGCGCAGCCCGGTTGGAGGAACGCGCCTGCCACGGCACGCTCGTCACCATTACGCCCGGCTCGAACAGCAGTCGGGCCTTGATCCGCAGCGCACTCTGGTTGTGCAGGATCTGCTCCCACCAGTGGCCCACGACATACTCCGGGATGAACACCGTCACCACGTTACGGGGGTTGTCCGAGCGAGCTCGCTTGACATAGTCAATCACTGGCTTAGTGATCTCCCGGTACGGCGACTCGACCACCTTCAGCGGCACCGGAAGCTCGCGTGCCCCCCACTGCGCGACCAGATCTCGGGTGCTCGCGTCATCGACGTTGACGGTGACCGCCTCCAGCACGTCAGGTCGGGTAGCCCGGGCGTAAGCCAGGGCACGCAATGTCGGCAGGTGCAAGGTGGCTACCAGCACGATCGCGTGGTTGCGCGACGGCAGCACGGTATCGATCTCCCGGGGCACCAACTCGGCGGATACCCGGTCGTAATGCTTCCGGATCCCCCGCATCACCAAGAAGATCGCCACCATGGCCGCGATCGCGATCCAGGCGCCTTGCGCGAACTTGGTGGCCAGCACGACTATCAGCACTGAGCCGGTCATCACCAGTCCCAGCAGGTTGATCGCCTGCGAACGCCGCATCCGGCGACGCTGGGCCGGCTCCGGCCCGAGAGCCAGCAGCCGGTTCCAGTGCCGCACCATGCCGGTCTGGCTCAAGGTGAACGAGACGAACACCCCGACGATGTAGAGCTGGATCAGCCGGGTGACCTCGGCGCCGAACGCGATCACCAGGACAGTTGCCCCGCCGGCTAGGAAGATGATGCCATTGGAGAAGGCCAACCGGTCACCTCGAGTGTGCAGCTGGCGAGGCAGGTAGCGGTCCAGCGCCAGGATCGAACCCAACACCGGGAAGCCGTTGAAAGCAGTGTTCGCGGCCAGCGCCAGGATCAGCGCGGTGACCGCGGTGATGAAGTAGAACGCCGGCGGGAAACCGTCGAAGACCACCTGCGCGATCTGTGCGACCAATGTCTTCTGCGCGTAGCCCTGCGGTGCGCCGATCAGTTGCCGCGCCGGATCATCGGCCATCTTCACCCCGGTGAGCTGGGCCAGCACGATCAGACCCATCAGCATGGTCACCGAGATGCTTCCGAGCAGCAGCAGGGTGGTGGCCGCGTTGCGGGACTTCGGCTTCTGGAAAGCCGGCACGCCGTTGCTGATCGCCTCCACGCCGGTGAGCGCGGCGCAGCCGGAGGAGAACGCCCGCAGCACGAGGAACACCAGCGCAACGCCGACGAGTTGGTTGCCCTCCCCCCGCAACCCGAAACTCGCTGACTCCGCGCGGAGGGGCTCACCGAGCAGCAGCACCCGGATCAACCCCCAGGCGAGCATCACGATGATGCCGATCATGAAGGCATAGGTGGGAATGGCGAACGCCGTGCCGGATTCCCGGATCCCCCGCAGGTTGGCCGCGGTCAACACGATGATTGCGGCCACCGCGAAGGCCACCTTGTGGGTAGCGACGAAGGGCAGCGCCGAGCCGATGTTCGACGCCGCCGAGGAGATCGACACCGCGACCGTGAGGACATAATCCACCAGCAACGCGCTGGCCACCACAAGCCCCGCGGTACCGCCCAGGTTCACCGTCGCGACTTCGTAGTCCCCACCGCCCGACGGGTACGCCCGGACGTTCTGCCGATAGCTGGTGACCACGACCAGCATGACCACCGCGACCGTGAGCCCGACCCACGATGCGAACGAATATGCCGAAATCCCTGCGACCGACAAGACGAGGAAGAGCTCTTCGGGGGCGTAGGCGACCGACGACAGCGCATCCGACGCGAAGACCGGCAACGCGATGCGCTTGGGCAGTAGTGTGTGGGCCAGGCGTTCGCTACTAAACGGCCTGCCGACAAGAATCCGTTTGACCGCCGTCGCGAGCTTCGACACCCGCAAAGCCTACGGCCGAGCGGCAGCCCGGCGGAGGATGGCAGTGGCATCGGCGATACGGTTTTCGGAGAGCACCTTTTTGGCACCCACCGACCCGGGAGTGACCGCGTGCATGTCGTGATCATGGGTTGTGGCCGGGTGGGCGCTGCGCTGGCCATGGCCCTGGAACGGCTCGGCCACGATCTGTCGGTGATCGACCAGAATCAGCAGGCGTTCCGCAGGCTCGGCGCTGACTTCCACGGCCAGCAGATTCGCGGTATCGGCTTTGATCGCCAAGTGCTCACCGAGGCCGGAACCGAGCGGGCTGGTGCGTTCGCCGCAGTGTCCAATGGCGACAACTCCAACATCATCGCTGCTCGGGTCGCCCGGGAGACCTTCGGCGTGAACCATGTCGTCGCGAGGATTTATGACCCGAAAAGGGCTGCGGTCTACGAACGACTTGGTATCCCGACCGTGGCCACCGTGCCGTGGACTACTGATCGGTTCCTGCGAATGCTGCTGCCCGACGGCGTGGCGGCTGCGTGGCGTGATCCGTCGGGCACGGTGGCGGTGCTGCAGCTACCGCTACACGAGGGATGGGCCGGACGCACTGTAGGTGACCTGGAGGAACACATCGGTGCGCGGATCGCCTTCATCGTCCGATTCGGGACCGGGGTGTTGCCCAACCACAACACCGTGGTGCAGGCCGAAGACCAGGTGTACGCCGCCGCTGTCTCCGGCACCGTCACCGATGTCACCACCGCGGCAGCTACCGTGCCGCTCAACGACTAACTCCTCGAGCTGACCTTGGGAGCCGCCATGCGCGTGACCATCGCCGGAGCGGGTGCGGTGGGCCGGTCCATCGCGACTGAGCTGCTCGAGTTCGGCCACCAGGTGATGCTCATCGAACGAGATGCTGATCAGTTTGATCCGCACGAGGTGGAGGGCGCCGAATGGGTCCTCGCCGATGCCTGCGAATTGGCCTCGCTGGAGGAGGCCGGGCTGGAACACTCCGATGTGGTGATCGCGGCGACCGGCAACGACAAGGTCAACTTGGTTGTCTCGCTACTGGCCAAGACGGAGTTCGCGGTACGTCGGGTGGTGGCCCGGGTCAACGACCCGCGAAACGAATGGCTGTTCACCGAGGCCTGGGGCGTGGATGTCTCGGTATCTACGCCGCGGATGCTCGCCGCAATGGTCGAGGAAGCGGTCTCCGTCGGCGACCTCGTGCGGCTGATGACCTTGCGGCAAGGGCAGGCGAACCTCGTCGAGGTCACGCTGCCCGCGGACACCCCGCTGGCCGGACTGCCGGTACGACAGCTGCAGTTACCCGTCGACGCCGCGCTGGTCACCATCCTGCGTGGCGGCAGGGTGATCGTTCCGCAGGGCGACGATCCCCTCGAGGGCGGTGACGAGCTGCTTTTCGTCGCTGTGGCGGAAGTGGAACCCGATGTCCGGGCGGCGCTCAATCGTCGCCAGAGCTAGCTGGTCGCCGTCGTGACCCGGACGGCACGCCGGATCGCCCAGATGGTCACCAATGCGGCCACCGCTGTCAGCGGCAGGCCCATCGCCAGCCGGGCCACCCCGAGCCAATCGGTCTCTTGCACGTTGTACAGGTAGTGCTGAACCCCGAAACGGGCCAGCAAGAACACCGCCCAGACCACGGTCGCCACGTCGAAGCCGGACCGGGCGCGGCGGTCGGTTCGCCAGCCGAAGCTTGAGCCGTTGAGCGCTGACCACAGCACGCCGACCAACGGACGGCGCACCACCACCGACAACGCCAGCACCAGTCCCGCCACGAGGCTGTACCAGATGCCGTAGAGGAAAAAACCCCGTGCTTCCCCAGTGCGGTAGGCGATGAAGGCACACACAGCTACCCCGAGGATCCCGGAGACGGCCGGCTGAAGTGGCTCCCGGCGGATCAGCCGCCACACCCCGACCGCGACCGCGACCGCCAACGAAGCCCAGATCGCCGCTTGCAAGCCGGCTAGCGGATTTACCGCGACGAAGGCCACTGCAGGCATGGCCGAGGACACCAGACCCCCGACACCGCCCATCTGCTCCAGCAAGGTCGGAGTGCGCCGCTCGGAGGGCGGGGGCTCTGGCAAGGACTGACTCATGAACTCCGCTGCAGCTCGTAGTAGGGGTTGTAGAGAACCTTGCGGCCGTCTCGGACGGCGATCCGGCCTGAGGCCTTGACAGTCCTTCCCGGTTCGATGCCAGGAATCCGCCGCCGCCCCATCCAGACCAAGGTAATCGCCTCCGAGCCATCGAACAGCTCGGCCTCCAGAGTAGCCGCCGCCGCTCGAGGGCAGTGCTCCACGCTGCGCAGCCGGCCCAGAACGGTGACCGCCTGGCCGGAGCAGCATTCACTGGCGCGCCGCGCGCCGGCCCGCTCCACACAGCGCGACAGGTCCTCGGCGTCCAGTTCGGAAGTCTCGCTGGTGAGCTTGCGGACGAGTCGCCGCCAGTAGCCGGGAGCCGCATCGGTCATGTCGACCTCCGGACTGCGATCGCGGGTACCTCGACGGACCCGCTTCAACACCAGCGTAACCCGATCGCAACCTGATTCGCTTGACCACAGCCGATGTCGCCCATCTGTGGTTCCCGCTTCTCGAGGGGATGTCTCAGGGTGGTCCCTCAGCCGCCATCGGCCGCAGCGTTGACCAGCTCGGCGGTCGCCTGCTTGAGTTGCTCGGCCAGTGGTCCGGGCAGTTGCAGCGGCAACGGGCTACGTACCGGCAGCGCTTCAGAACCCCGGACCACGACAGTGTGCCGGACCAGATCACGCAGCAGCGCGATCCGAGCCTCGGAATGCTCGGCGGTGCCCACAGCGACACCGCGGAGCATCCACCGTGGGCCGTCCACTGCCAGGAACCGCAACACCCCCTGCTCGGTCACCGCCTCAATCTCCTGTCCCCACTCGCCGGTGACCCGCCCGACGCGGCCACCATCGGCTCGCAGTCTGGCCACCAGCTCGGGGGCAACCTCGCGCCACAACCCGCCGCTGCGGGGGGCGGCGAACGCGGTGATGGTGAACTGACCGACGCCGGTGATCAAGTGCACTGCTCGCACCGGACCGGACCTGTCCACCTCCACCTGAAGTTGCGCGCCGTCTGGCATAGGCAACCGCAGTGAGCCGAGATCAAGCCTGATCCACCCGTCATCGGGCGCCTCATCCGCGTCGTAGGGCCCGAACCCGGACCCTCCGTCGACGATGCTCTCGGTAGCACTTTGAGCACCATGCGGAACTTGGTCGGGCGCCTCGATGCCACCCGGCGGCGGTGTCGGGTCTTGGGCCCTGCTGCGACGTCCGAACACTGCTAGCACTCTCCCTGCTGTGTGATCCGGCCTTGCTGGCAGGTCCCCGTTGAGCCGTAACCGTTCGTTCC
>DASUII010000393.1:0-11337 GCA_036279835.1 Pseudonocardiaceae bacterium | reverse complement strand
TCGGTCAAGGTGCGGCGACCTACTTCAACGCCGCCGATGAACACCGACCCAGCCGATGGCGTGAGCACCCCGTTGAGCTGCAGCACCAGCGAGGTCTTGCCGGCACCGTTGGGGCCGAGCAGGGCGACTCGCTCACCGGGTTCAACCCGCATCGAGACCTCGGACAGCGCTTGGCGACCGTCTGGGTAGGCGAAGTCGAGATCCCGCACCTCGATCGCCGCGACGTTGTCAGATGATCGTGACACGGCGAACCGGCCGCGACGGATCTGCGGTGCTGGTGCGGGCACACGGGTGGCCCGACGAGCTCGCCGGGAGCCTCGAGCCGGGCCGTCGCCGTGCGAGGTCAGCGAGATCGGTGTGCCCACCTTGGACTCGTATCCGGGCAGCTGGACCCGGTAGGCGCACAGGTCGCAGTTCATCCGGACGTCGCCAGCCCGCGCCTCCCGGTAGCGCTCCAACACCAGCCGGGCCAGCCGAGGGTCGGGGCCCAAGTGGCCAGCGCCGCGGACCTCGACCTCGGGGTGCTCCTGCGCCCAGGCGGCCGCTTCGCGGTAGATCCGGTTGCGCAGTATCCCGGAGAACAGGAAGAACGGGGCGACCACCGCCGTCCCGGCACCGAGCAGCCGCAGCCGCTCCAACGCCTCGGAGACCGACGGGGTGGCGACCGAGACGAACCCCGGCTCGACGGTACCCAGACCGCGCCCATCGGCGAGCAGCCGGCTGACCTTCCACAGGTCTGCGCAGGCGTCCGGGTCGCTACACCCTCGCCCGATCAGCGCCACCCCGAGCTTCTCCGGGTCGGCGTCACCGGCCGCGTCCCGGACCCGATCCGCGGTGATCTCCAGGATGCCCGGCTCGATACCCAGATCGCGGGCCAGCCGGAACTGCACGTCGGGGTGCCTGGCCCGGGCCCGGCCCAATGCCGCGGGACCGTCGTTCTTCAAGTGCCCGGCGGCCAGCAACACCAGCGGCACGCTGACGATCTCGGTGGCGCCGCGCGCGACCAGGTCGTCGATGGCCTCATCGACGGTGGGCGATGCCAGCTCGATGAAACCGAACCCGGTCAGCAGATCACCTGCGGCGGCGCGGATGGTGCTGGCCAACGCCCAGTACTCGTCGACCCCGTCGGCGTCCCGACTGCCGTGACCCACGACCAGCATCGCTGGCCTGCTGGCTCGACCCTGCGAGCAGGTCTCGCGGATCATGCCAGCGCCGTCCCGATTGCGGCCAGCGCGGGCACCGTCAGTGCAGCTCCCCACGCCAGCCGAGATGCCGGGGCGCCGGTCAGTGCGGTCGGCAAGGTTCCGGTGTACCCGCGGGAAGCCATGGCCAGATACACCCGCTCACCCCGCTCGAAGGAGCGGACGACCAGCGCACCGAGACCGGCCGTCATGTCGCGGACCTGCCAGAGCCAGCGCGGGTTGCCCCCCCGGCACAGCGCGGCGGTACGCATCCTGGTCCACTCGGCCACCAGTACCTCGGTGTAGCGCACCATGAAGGCCGCTACCGCGGTGAATACTCGCGGCAGCCGCAACCGCTCCAACCCGGTGATGATCTCCGGTAGCGGCGTGGTCGCGGCCAGGATGCCCGTGGCGAGCAGCCCGAACGTCGCCTTGAGCGTGATGGTCGCCGCGGCGTGCAGCCCGGGCACCGACAGCGCGATCCCTAGCGCCGTCTGGTGCGGCGGCCCGCCGAGAACCGGCAGCGCCGTCACGAACAGCACGAACGGCACCTCCACCAGCAGCCGGCGCCCCAAAATCAGCGGGGGCAGCCGGGCCAGCGCGGCGACCCCGGCGAGCAGCAGCAGATACCACAGGTAGGGCCAGTACACGCCCCGCGCAGTGGCGGCGACGGCGAGCACGAACAGTGCGGTAGCGGCCACCTTGCACTGCGGCGCCAGCCGGTGCACCGGGGTGTCGGCGGGAACCAGCAGGGTGGCGTGGGTGGCACTCACGAAGATTCCAGCTGAGGATGCGCACACCCCGCCGTGACGTCCAACGCCGCCACGTCGCCGATCACCACGGTCAGCGGGGCGGGCAGCCGTGCCGACGGCGGCTGGGCCAGGGTGCCGCGGACGGTGCGCTGGTGCGGGCGGCTGGCGGCGCTGATGGCGGCGACCGGGGTGTCGGGCGGCATCCCGCCCGCGCGCAGCGCGGCGACCACCCGGGGCAGCGCCGCCCGTCCGGTGAGCAGCACCACGGTGCCACCCAGCTGGGCCACCGCGGCCCAGTTCACCTCGTCGACGTCGTCGTTGCCGGCGACCACGGTGAGCGTGCGGGACAGTTGGCGCACCATCACGGGGATCCCGGCCGCTGCCGGCGCCGCCACCGCGGCGGACACCCCGGGTACCACGTCGACGTCCACCCCGGCGCGGGCCAGGGCCACCGCCTCCTCCCCGCCGCGGGACACCACGAACGGATCACCCGCCTTCAGCCGCACCACGCATGCCCCGGTGCGACCGAGCGTGACGAGCAGTGCGTTGATCTCATGCTGTGGTGGGGCCGGGATGGCGCCCTGCTTGCCGACGCAGTGCCGGGTCGCAACCGGGGCCAGCGCCACGATCTCGGCCATCGAAGGGCGGTCGTAGACGACGTGGTCGGCTCGGGCTAGCAGCGCCGCACCGCGCCGGGTAATCAGCTCGGGGTCGCCGGGTCCGGCACCCACCAGATGGACGGTCACCGCGACTCACTGAGCGACCGTGCAGTCACCAGCCAGTCGCCCAACCGGCTGGTGCCGCCAGCGCCGACGATCACCACGGTATGCATCCCGGCCCGGTCGGGGTCCAGGGCGGCCAGCGTGGTGATCTCCACCTGCTCGTCGGCTCGCCCCGCGTCGGTGACCAGCCCGACCGGGGTGTCACCGGAGCGGTACTCGGCGAGGATGTCGCGGGCCCGACCGAGCTGCCAGGCCCGCCCCCCCGAGCGCGGGTTGTACAGCGCGAGGACCAGGTCAGCGGCGGCCACCGCGCGCAGCCGGGTCTCCACCGCTTCCCACGGGGCGAGCAGATCGGACAGGGTCAGGCAGGCGAAGTCGCGAGCCAGCGGAGCTCCCAGCAGCGCTCCCGCCGCGATAGCCGCTGTGACGCCGGGTACCACCCGCACCGCGGGGCGTCGTGCCGGTGGCAGCGCGGCGGCGGCGGTCAGTGCCAACGAGGCCATCCCGTAGATGCCGGCGTCACCGGAGGACACCAGCGCCACCCGGGCACCCTCGGCGGCCGCGCGGACCGCGCCCTCGGCGCGCTGCTGCTCGGCGCCGATCTCGCTGGACACCAGGTTTTGGTGTGCGTCAGTGAGGTCCGGGCAGGTCGCCAGGTAACCCCGATATCCGAACACGACTTCGGCGTCCCGGACGGCGTCCTCAGCGGCGCGGGTCCGGTGCGCAGGACCGCCCGGCCCCAGTCCGACGATGCTGAGAGAGCCGGTCACGGCAACCTTCGCTTGGCGGTGGGGATGGCCCGGCCGGTAGTGGTGCCCGGCAGCGAACGGCGCCGGCAGCCGTGCGAGTAGTTGGGATCATAAAGTCGGCTACGAGCGCCCGCGCCGGACAGCACCGGCCCCACCAGGACCAGCGCTGCCGTCCGGATACCGGACGTGGTCAACGCATCGGCGAGGCCGTCCACCGTGGTCGTGATCACCGTCTCGTCCGGCCAACTGGCTTTCGCGACGACGACAGCGGGGGTCTCCGGTGGGTAGCCGGCCAGCAGTTCCTCCCGCAACGCGGCCGGTCGGCCGGCGGAGAGGTAGATGGCCATCGTGGTGCCATGGCGGGCGAAACCGGCGACACTCTCCCCGCCCGGCATCGACGCCTCGGTCCGGCCACCGCCGAGCCGGGTGAGCACGGCGCTTTGCGCCACCTCGGGCGCGGTGAGCTCCACCCCCGCAGCGGCCGCTGCGGCGGCCAGCGAGCCCACCCCGGGCACGATCTCGAAGGCCCGGCCTCGCCGGGTGCACCAGGTGATTTGCTCGGTCAGAGCGGAATACAGCGAGACGTCTCCGGAGTGCAGCCGCACGATCGCAGCGTCCGGATGCGCCGTATACACCTCGAGTACGTCCTCCAGCGTCATGCCCGCCGAGTCATGCAGCTCGGCATCGTCGCGGCAATGCTCCAGCACTGCGGTAAGCACCAGCGACGACGCCCAGATCACCACGTCAGCGGTGGCGAGCCGGTCCGCGGCACGCAGCGTGAGCAGGTCCGGTGCGCCGGGTCCGGCGCCTACGAACGAGATCAGCCCGGTACCCATAATCCCAGGGTAACGCGCTGGCGGTCACCGCTCGGAAAGGGTGAGGCAGGCGATGGGGGCGCCTGCATTGCCGGCGTGGCCCGGATCCGTGAGGGTCCGCATCGCTTCGTGCAGCACGATCGATCCGGGCGCCCGATCAGTGAAAAGGAAGGGCACCGTAATGATTGATATGCCGGCGCCGGTGGCGTCGGTGCGCACGTCGAGCCAGACCTCGTTGTTCGGGTTTGCGTACCGGGGGCTGCTCGACGGCGCTTGGGGCGTCGCAGCAGGGTCGAGATGATTCTGAAAGTGCGGACCAGCCGCATCCGCAGCCACACCACAGGATCTGGTGTGTGCGTGCGCCGCGTAGCCGCGGTTGGGTAGCAGTCCAAAGACCGTAAGCTCCGCCCGGGTCGATCCGTCCGACGAGGGGATCAGGCGGGCCGTCATCGCGGCACCGATCGGCGCCAGGTCCGGGTTGTAGGTGATGGCTTTCGAGGCAGGATTAGGCGTGGTGAGCGTTCCACTGCCGAACAGAAAAATCGCGGATCCTGGGCTGTCGAACGAGGCCGGTAGCGTGGGGATGCTGATGCCGTGGTACGCCCAGGCAATCGGCGCAAGGGCCATGACGGTGCCGACGACGAGAAGTCGTCGCAACGCTGTGTGAGGTCTGCCCCCCCAGCGTTCACTCATGGGCGTGATTGTGCCCGACCTGTGTGCGTGCGGCGATACCCCTTACTGAGCATCGGGGTCACTTTCCATGGCGCGGACGAAATTTTCCACGTAGTGCATCGCCAATTCTTCGCGATCGGTAGGGTGCGGTGCCCAGGCGAGCGCCTCACCCGCGAGGCCCAGCAACTGATCCTCGTTGAGTCTGGAGACGATCAAGCGAGCGAGCCCAGCTCCGTCGAGGTCCGGACGCAGGCGCCGGGCGAGGACATATTGGGTGGCCAGCTCATCATCGTGATCTTCGTCGCTCATCCGCGGTCTCCGTTCGGCTCACCACCGTCGGTGCAGCACCATTGTGGCGGCAAGCTGTACGCCGTGCCGAGGCCCGGAAAGGGAAGACGTGAGTCGCGCTGCGCATCCGATCGAAGTCGAGTCATACCGGATCCTCCGATCCCAGGTGGACACCGAGGGGCTGCCCCCCGGAACCCGCGCGGTAACCGAGCGGGTAATCCACGCGAGCGCGGACCTGGACTACGCTGCTGACCTGGTCTGCGACGAGGATGCATTGCACGCGGGGCGCCGCGCGCTCGCCAGCGGGGCGCCGCTGGTGGTCGATGTTCGGATGCTTGCCGCGGGTATCACCTCGCGGCAGTGTGTCGTCGCGCTTGATCTGGCGCCGGCCTCGTTGCAGGGGCTGACGCGCTCCGCGGCGGGTATCCGGGCGGCCGCTGCCGAGTACCCCGAAGCGGCGGTGTGGGCAGTAGGCAACGCGCCGACGGCGCTGCGCGAACTGATCCGCCTCGCCGCAGCCGGCGTGCTGCGCCCGACCCTGGTGATCGGACTACCGGTGGGGTTCGTCGACGCCGCTGCCGCGAAGGCGGCGCTGCGGGAGTCGGGTTTGCCGGCGCTGTCCAACCGCAGCGCCAAGGGCGGAACCGCGGTCGCTGCGGCGGCGGTCAACGCGCTGTTGTGCTGGGAACCGGTCCGGTGAAGCCGTACCTGGTGGGGCTGGAGCTGGCCGGACGCCGGGTCGTGGTGGTCGGCGCGGGCACCGTCGCGCAACGGCGGCTGCCGCGGCTGATCGGCGCTGGTGCCGAGGTGCTGCTCGTCGCTCCGAAGGCCACTCCCGCCGTCGAGGCGATGGCTACCGGGGGAGAACTGCACTGGGACGTCCGGGGCTACGCCGACGGGGATCTCGAGAACGCCTGGTATGCACTGGCCTGCACTTCCGATCCCGTGGTCAACGCCGCGGTGGCTGCGGAGGCGCAGCGACGGCGGGTGTTCTGCGTGCGGGCCGACGACGCGACTGGTGGCAGCGCCGTCACTGCGGCCACCGGGGACCACGAAGGGTTGCTCATCGGCGTGCTCGCCGGGCGCCGGCCGCGTCGCTCCGCCGCCGTCCGCGACGCGCTGATCGATGCGCTGCGCATCGGAGCCGTCGACGACGCCCCGGACGCCGAAGACCACGTCGCGACTCCGGGAGTGGCACTGGTCGGCGCGGGACCGGGCGACCCCGACCTGATCACCGTGCGCGGTCGGCGGTTGCTCGCCCGCGCCGACGTGGTGTTGGCCGACCGGCTGGCGCCCCGGGAACTGCTCGACGAGCTCGGTGCGCACGTCACCGTGATCGACGCCGCGAAAGTGCCCTACGGCCGGGCGATGGCCCAGGAGCAGATCAACGCGCAGCTGATCGAGCATGCCAAGGCCGGCCGGTTCGTGGTGCGGCTGAAGGGCGGTGACCCCTACGTCTTCGGGCGCGGCTTCGAGGAGGTGCTGGCCTGCACGGCCGCCGGCGTTCCGGTGACAGTGGTCCCGGGCGTCACCAGCGCCATCTCGGTACCGGCCGCGGTGGGCATCCCGGTGACGCACCGGGCGGTGGCCCATGAGTTCGTCGTCGTGTCCGGTCACGTGGCGCCGGACGATCCCACATCGCTGGTGGACTGGCCGGCGCTGGGACGGCTTCGTGGCACCGTGGTGCTGCTGATGGCCGTCGAGCGGATCGGTGTGTTCGCCGACGCCCTGATCACCCACGGCCGGCCCCCGGACACCCCAGCCGCTGTGATCGCCAACGGCACGATGCCGGGCGAGCGGATGGTGCGTACCACGTTGGCGGATGTCGCTGCGGATGTCGCCAGCGCGGGGATGCGCCCGCCCGCGATCGTGGTCATCGGCCCGGTGGTGGCGCTCGGCGGCTCGTGAGTGTGTAACAGTGTTCCAACACTCAATACCACTCACGAGTTATCCACAGTCCCAGGAGCTCGATGGGGATTTGTAGAACGCGCGAAGCACCTTTCACGGCGCGGTCTCCCAGGCCAGCACCTCGTTCAGAACGGTGAGCGCATCGCCGTGCACTCTGCATTCCACCGGTCCCTCGCCAGGGATGATCAGCGATGAGGTCCGCTTGGGCCAGGCGAAGCAGTCGCGGCTGAATCCTTCGATGTGAATCGCGTCCACCCAGTCTCCTGCCGCACGGTTGCCTACCAGCGGGCTGTCTACGCCCGCCGAGGCTCGCTGGAACTGGAATCCCCGCAGCTTGAGATGGTCGAGTAGCAGCTTCGCGATCACCAGATCTGGGCTTTCAGTTTGCACCGGGCGCCACCTCTGTCTGCGCTCAGTGCGGTTCACTGGTGCACGGCGGGTCGAGGGCGTTTGGGGAGCTCCTCGATCCCACTGTGGTCGGAGGGCGGCAATCCAGTCCGATCATCCGCTGCCGCGCTATTGTGCGCGGGAGGCAGGTCCGATAGCCCCAATTCGCGGATCAACAGGAAATGCAGGAATTCTGCGGGCTGGCGCAGCCAATAATCAGCCTTGACGTGCACCCGGCACCGACGACGCAACCCGAGCAGCCCGCCCGAACGCCGACATGACCGCCACCGGCCCCGTTGATCCACGGAATGATCACAGAACAGCAGGTACAAGACCGTGCAGGCCCGGAACTGGATAGAGCCGGTTGTTCCCCGGCAGATGGCTTGAGCGTGATCGCGGCCTTGTGGACATCGCGCAGCGCACTCAGCCTGTTGTGGGTGGTCCCTGCGGCGCTGTCGCGCACGACGCTTCGCTTCACTGAGGTCGCCGTGTGCATGCATCTCACTCTGGGTGACAACTCGTCGAGGGCGATACGCTACGGCAGCGTCGTCGTCCCCTTCAGGACGCGAGCCCGGCCGGCGTCGGCGAGTTGTGCGGGCAGCCCGTGAGCGGTGAACCAGTCGGTGACGATCCGCACGTCCCGGGCCAGGAACGCGGGCCCCTGCGGGTTGGCGACGATGTCCACCACCTGCGGCAGATCGATGAGGACCAGCCGCCCGCGATGTACCAGCAGGTTGAACGGAGACAGGTCACCGTGTGCCAGGCCCTCGCCGGTGAGCACCAGCAGCGCGTCGATGAGCTGATCCCACAGCGCGCGCAACTGCGCAGGCCCGGGTCGCAGCTGCGCCAACCGCGGAGCGGCATGCCCGTCCGGTTCGTCGAGGTATTCCAGTAGCAACTCGGTGCCGTGCAACTGCACCGGGTAGGGGACGGGCAGCCGATCGTGGTGGGCACGGGAGGATCTCCTCGGGGTGGTGCCGCCCCGACTGGATCAGCCGGCCGGGTGGAGGGAAGGGCAGCGGGAGGGCAAGGCCAGGACAAGACGCACACCAGTGACAGCCATGCCAGCCACCTCCTCCCGCTGCGCCAATCCTTGTGGGACCGCTTGTGACGGGCCCCCTCCGTCGGTCAGTTGCAGCATGGTCGGTACCCCGCTGACCAGCAACCGATTTACGGCGGTGCCCGCCACCATGGCTCAGTGCCACCATGGGCTATGGACCGCCATCAGCTCCGAGCACTCCAGGACCCGCTCAAGCAGCAGTACCGGCACGACGCCACGGCCGCGCTCGTCACGCTGAGTGCCGACGGCAAACTCGGCGAGGGAATCACGTGCTCGGTCCGGACGGGCAGGGCTCTGGCTGAGGCCGGCCTGCATCCCGCCACCGGCGGCGATGGGCTGTCGCTGTGCTCGGGCGACATGCTGCTTGAAGCTCTGGCGGCCTGCGCGGGCGTGACGCTGCGGGCGGTGGCCACATCTCTCGACATCCCGGTCGCGGGCGGCACCGTCCATGTCGAGGGCGACCTCGATTTCCGGGGCACGCTGGCCGTATCCAAGGAGACCCCCGTCGGCTTCCGTGCGATCCGATTGCGGTTCATCCTGGACACGGCCGCCAGTCCCGAGCAGCTCGCGACTCTGCTCCGGCTCACGGAGCGTTACTGCGTCGTGTACCAGACCCTCGCCGGCGCGCTTGCGCTCTCCTTGGACTGGGAGACGACCTAGGAGATCGCCCGGGCTATCCGTGATGGCTGCCGACGCCAGAACTCGTTGCATTCCGGATCGGCCAGCACCGTCCACCACAGCCCCGGCGCGTGGCCCTCCGCGAGCACCGCCGCGCCCAGCGCCGTGAGCCGCGCGACCTCGGCGCCCCGGTCGTCGGTATACAGGTCCAGATGTACCCGGTTCTTGCCAGCCCGCGGCTCGGGCACGCGCTGTAGGCCAAGCGCCGGTGTGCCGGTCAGCATGACGAAATCTCCGTAATCGCCGGCCACCCTGGTGCCAAGCGCAGCCGTCCAGAATCCAGCCAGCGACTGCGGATCCGAGCAGTCGATGGTCACCATGCCGATCGAGAGAGCCATGCCGCAGACGGTAACCAGGGGGACTGACAGTCTTGCGGCCATATACGCTGCGGGCTTCGCAATCCGGCCGTCCGAGGAGTCCCTGAGAGTATGATCACCAGGTTGTCGACGCTGTTCCTGCGCACCCTGCGCGAGGACCCGGCGGACGCCGAGGTGCCCAGCCACAGACTGCTGGTGCGCGCCGGGTACGTCCGGCGCATCGCCCCGGGGATCTACTCGTGGCTGCCGCTGGGCCTGCGGGTGCTGCGCAACATCGAATCCGTGGTGCGCCAGGAGATGGACGCGATCGGTGGGCAGGAGATCCTGTTTCCGGCGTTGCTGCCCCGGGAGCCGTACCAGACCACCGGCCGCTGGACCGAGTACGGCGCGAACCTGTTCCGGCTACACGACCGCAAGGGTGGCGACTACCTGCTCGGCCCCACCCACGAGGAGCTGTTCACCCTCACCGTCAAGGGCGAGTACAGCTCCTATAAGGACTACCCGGTGATCCTCTACCAGGTGCAGACGAAATACCGGGACGAGGAGCGGCCCCGCGCCGGGATCCTGCGCGGCCGGGAGTTCTTGATGAAGGACTCGTACTCCTTCGACCTCTCCGAGGAGGGCTTGACGCGGTCATACCAGGCCCACCGCGAGGCCTATATCAAGATGTTCGATCGGCTCGGGTTGCGTTATGTGATCGTGTCAGCGATGTCCGGCGCGATGGGCGGCTCGGCCAGCGAGGAGTTCCTCGCCGAAGCCGAGACCGGCGAGGACACCTTCGTTCGCAGCACCGAGTCCGGGTACGCCGCCAACGTTGAGGCGGTGATCACCCCGGCGCCCCCGGAGCTGCCCATCGACGGCCTGCCGCCGGCCCAGATCCTGCACACCCCGGGCACCCCGACCATCGACACGCTGGTCGGGCATCTCAACGGCGCCGGCCTGGGCCGGACCTTCAGCGCTGCGGACACCCTGAAGAACGTCATGGTCAAGACCCGGCAACCCGGCGCGCAACACTGGGATCTGTTGGGGGTCGGCCTGCCCGGTGACCGTGAGGTCGACATGAAACGGCTGGAGGCCTCGCTGGCCCCGGCAGAGGTGGCGCTACTCGACGACGCGGACTTCGCCGCGAACCCGTTCCTGATCAAGGGTTACATCGGGCCGGGCGCGCTTGCCGCGAACGGGGTGCGCTACCTCGTCGATCCCCGGGTCGTGTCGGGTACCGCGTGGGCCACTGGTGCCGACCAGGCCGACCACCACGTCGTGGACCTGGTGTGCGGGCGCGACTTCACTCCCGACGGCACCGTCGAGGCTGCCGAGGTGCGGGCCGGCGATCCGTCCCCCGACGGGGCCGGCACGCTGGTCGCGGCTCGGGGTATCGAGATCGGGCACATCTTCCAGCTCGGTCGCAAGTACGCTGACGCCTTCGCGTTGGACGCCCTAGGCTCCGACGGCAAGCCGATCCGGATCACCATGGGGTGCTACGGCGTCGGAGTCTCCCGGCTGGTCGGAGCGGTCGCCGAGCAGAGCCACGACGCGCACGGGCTGATCTGGCCCCGTGAGGTAGCGCCGGCCGACGTGCACGTGGTGATCGCGGGCAAGGACGCCACGATCGCCGCCGCCGCGGAGCGGCTGGCTGCCGAGCTGGACGCGGCCGGCCTGCGGGTGATCCTCGATGACCGGCCGGCCACCCCAGGAGTGAAGTTCGCCGACGCCGAGCTGGTCGGTGTACCGACCATCCTGGTGGTGGGGCGGGGTCTCGCGTCGGGTGTCGTCGAGGTCAAGGACCGAGCCACCGGGGAGCGCACCGA
>DASUII010000392.1:0-3632 GCA_036279835.1 Pseudonocardiaceae bacterium | reverse complement strand
CACCGACGACCAAACCTACCTCGACTGCGTGGCCGCCGAACTCAACAACCGACCACGCCGTATCCTGGGCTACCGAACCCCAGCAGAAGTCTTCGCCGACCTCCTGGCCAGCTCAATTGCTTCCACCGGCTGACACCGCCGATGACTGCGGTCATCGAGGATTCGCTGCGCGCCCACCTCGCTTCCGGCGTGACGACAGTGCGGGACCTCGGCGACCGAAGCTGGGCGGGGATCGACTGGCGCGACCGCAACCCGAGGCAACACGGGAATGCCGACCGTGCTGGCTTCGGGGCCGCCGATCACGAGCCCGGGTGGGCATTGTTGGAACATGGGTGGCCAGGCCCGAGGCGTCGATGAGTTGTGCCGTGCGGTGCAGCACCGCGCCGAGCGGGGTGTGGACATCGTGAAGATCATGGCCAGCGGTGGCGTCAGCACGCCGGGCACCGATGCGTTCGCCCCCCAGTTCACCATCGAGGAGCTGCGTGCGGTCGTTGACGCAGCACACGCCGCTGGGTTGCTCGTCACCGCCCATGCGCATCCTCTGACGGCGATCCGAGATGCGGTCGCTGCCGGCGTCGACGCCATCGAGCACGGCACGTTCGCCACCGAAACCGGGATCGAGGTGCCCAACGCCGTCGTCGCGTCCTTGGTCGAGTCCGCGATCCCAGTCTGCCCCACGCTGGGCAAAGCATGGGGTGTCGTCCTTACGCCTGCTTCTCTGGAGTTCATGCGTAAGACCGGGCTGACCTACGAGGTGCGGGTGCAGACCGTTGGCCAGTTGCACCGGGCCGGGGTGCACCTGGTGTCCGGCTCCGACGATGGTATCAACCCAAGTAGGCGACACGGCGGCCTGGCCGAGGCGGTGATCGATCTTGTTGCTGGTGGCGTGTGCACCGCCGATGCCCTCGCGTCGGTGAATTGCCCCGGGTCCGGTCCCCCGTTGATCGGCAGTCCAGACGCTGCCGTCTGTGACTACTTCGTGGCCAACGACGAACTTGTCGCCGAGCTGGCGCGCCGGATCCGCGCCCCACAGGCGTCTAGCGACGGTGGTCGCCGGTGCCGCTGCCGCAGAGGTCGGTTGGAGGATCCACTGACGAAACGACGAAACCCCAGGAAGCCCTTGCGGATCAACTAGGTGTTCCGCCTGGTAGATGGCGGTAGCGGTGGGATTTGAACCCACGGAGGACGTGAATCCTCACGCGCTTTCGAGGCGCGCTCCTTCGGCCGCTCGGACACGCTACCGCCGGTCACAGTACCGGACGTGCCGGCGCGATCCTCGTGCGGTGGTCGGCGAAGAAGCCGGTGAGCAAGGCCGCGCACTCCGTCTCGAGGACACCTCCTAGGACCTGCGGCCGGTGGTTCAACCGGCGGTCCCGGACGACGTCCCACAGCGACCCGACCGCACCGGTCTTGGGCTCCCAGGCTCCGAACACCAGGCGGTCCACGCGGGCCGCGACCAGCGCGCCCGCGCACATCGTGCAGGGCTCCACCGTCACCGCCAGGGTGCAGCCGGTCAGCCGCCAGCCGTCACCGCGTCCGGTGGCGCGCAGCCGGGAAGCCCCGGCACGGAGAACCAGCAACTCGGCGTGTGCGGTCGGGTCGCCAGTAGCCTCACGCGCGTTGCAGGCGGCGGCCAGCTCGACGCCGTCGGCGTCCACCAGGACGGCCCCGATCGGCACGTCCCCAGCATGCACCGCGCCGCCAGCCACCTCCAGAGCGCGCCGCACCAGCGCCAGGTCGGCACTGGTCGCCGCGATCATCCCGGTTGCTTCTCCAGCAGCTCAGACAGCTGCGGCTGGAAGCCGCACCGTTGGGCGATCATGTCGAGCTGCTCGTCCGGGTACAGGTCCACCTCATCGATGATCACCTGCATCTCCTCTGCGGGCAATCCCAGGTCGGCGAGCAGCCCGAGGTCGCCCTCCGGCCACACATCGTCGGAATCCGCGGCGTCTTCTTCGGGGACATCGACGCGCAGCAGGTCCAGCACGTCGGCGGCAACGTCGTAGTCCAGCGCGGCGACGGCGTCGGACAGCAGCAACGACACGCCGCCGGGTACCGGCCGCACCACGACGAAGAACTCGTCATCGACGTCGAGGAGACCGAAGACAGCGCCGGTGGAGCGTTGCCCGCGCAGCTCAGTGATGGCCGCGTCGAGGTCCTTCAGGGCCGCAGTATCCAGTTTCGTACAGTGCCAGCGCCCGTCCTCGCGAACCACAGCGATGGCAAAGCCGGTGACGGACATGGCGTAAGTATGCGCCCCCTGGCTCCGCACGGAAATGCGATCACCGATTTGGGCCCGCATTTGCTCGATGACGTGCGAAGATGAGCGGTTGTGAGCACGCCTGAGGCCCGTCATAGTCGGCGCGCGAGCAACCTGGTGGGCGCCGCCGCAGCGCTGCAGCCGGACACGATCGCGCTGCGCCGCAGCTTGCACCGGCGCCCGGAGCAGGGCCTGCACCTGCCGGAGACCCAGTCCGCAGTGCTCGGCGCGTTGGCCGATCTGCCCGTGCAAGTGCACACCGGGCAGGGCGCCAGTTCGGTGGTCGGGGTGATCGAGGGCGCGCGGCCGGGGCCGACCGTGCTGTTGCGGGCCGACATGGACGCGTTGCCCATCACCGAGCTATCGGGAGTGCCGTTCAGCTCGGAGCTGCCCGGCTCGATGCACGCCTGCGGGCACGACGCGCACGTCGCGATGCTGGCCTCGGCCGCGCGGCTGATCGCCGCGCAGCGCGACGAGCTGGCCGGCCGGGTGCTGCTGATGTTCCAGCCCGGTGAGGAGGGTTTCCACGGGGCACGGCACATGCTCGAAGAGGGGCTGCTGGAAATCGCCGGAACCCCGGAACGGGCACTGGCCCTGCACATCACCTCCACCTTGGACAGCGGGTTAGTGCAGACCAGACCCGGCGCCATCATGGCGTCCTCGGACGTCCTGCGGGTGACCGTCACCGGTCAAGGGGGGCACGCCAGCGCGCCGTGCAACGCGGTGGACCCGGTACCGGCCGCCGCCGCAATGGTCGGCGCGCTGCAGACCATGATCACTCGGACGTTGAGCGTCTTCGACCCGGCAGTGCTCACCGTCACCCGGATCTCCGCAGGAACCAGCTCCAACATCATCCCGGAGACCGCGGAGCTGGAGGGCACGATCCGAGCGCTGTCCGAGTACACCCGGATCAAGCTGCATGCGGAGGTACGCCAGGTGTGCGAGCATGTCGCGGCAGCGCACGGCTGCGCCGCCACTGTGACGATCGAGAACGGCTACCCGGTGACCGTCAACGACGACGAGGTAACCCCACAGGTGATCGACCTGGCCCGCCGGGTACTCGGCAAACGCCACGCTGAGCCCATGCCAGACCCGCTGATGGGCGCCGAGGACTTCTCCTACGTGCTGGCGATGGTTCCCGGCGCGATGGCGTTCCTCGGTGCCTGCCCGCCGGGTCATGAGCCGGACGCGGCCCCAGCGAATCATTCCAACCGGGCGGTATTCGACGAGGCTGCGATGGTGCATGGGGTCGCGCTCTACGCCGGCTTCGCACTGGAGGCGCTGAGTTCATGAGTGATCGCACGCTGTGTGTCATCGGGTTGGGCCTGATCGGCGGGTCGCTGCTGCGCGCAGCTGACGCTGCCGGGTGGAA
>DASUII010000391.1:0-7131 GCA_036279835.1 Pseudonocardiaceae bacterium | reverse complement strand
CCTCGGAAAGCCCGGCGTGGTGGCGCAAGCGATCTCGGCCGTCGACATCGCGCTGTGGGACCTGCAGGCGCGGTTACTCGACGTGCCGCTGGTGGTCACGATCGGTGCCGTTCACGAAGCCACACCGATCTACGGCAGCGGCGGGTTCACCTCCTACGACAACGACACCCTCGCCGCTCAGCTCGCCGGGTGGGTTCAGGCGGGTATCCCGCGGGTGAAGATGAAGGTCGGCCGCGATCCCGATGCCGACCCGAAGCGGCTGCGCGCGGCACGCCGAGCTATCGGGGACGCCGCGGAGCTGTTCGTGGACGCGAACGGCGCCTTCCAGCGCAAAGACGCGTTGCTGTGGGCGCAGCGGTTCAGCGAGCACGGGGTGCGCTGGTTCGAAGAACCGGTGAGCTCCGACGACCTTGCGGGACTGCGAGTACTGCGTGATCGCGGACCGGCCGGGATAGACATCGCCGCCGGCGAATACGGCTACCACCTGCCCTACTTCCAGCAGATGCTCGACGCCGGCGCGGTCGACTGCCTGCAGGCCGACGTCACGCGGGCCCTGGGCATCTCCGGCGTGCTGCGAGTGGCCGCCTTGTGCGACGCGCGCAGCATCGAGCACGATCACGTACGGATCGAACGCATCGCCTTTGATGGGGTGCTCGAGCCGCAGCCTGGTGGCGTGCTGCGGCCAGACCGGTCTAGCCCCGGCCTCGGGCTGGAGGTCAAGCACGCCGACCTGGAGCAGTACCGAGTCGGGTGACAGCAACGGTTCACGCCTGCCTCGGCTGCTCGTCGCTGCGCGGGCACTGGCTACGTGGTCCCAGTGTCACTTCAGTCACAACCGCCTCGGCGCAGAGGTGGACGGATGTTTTGCACAGGTGCCGCAACCCTGGCACCCTGGGCGTCACAGAAAGTGACGAGGCTTGTTTGTCAACCCTGCCGTGAGCGTATTTCCCAGAATGCCGGACCGATGGGCTCGATGAAATCGCCCCGCGCCACGAATAGTCCCTCATCGTTGACCGTGATCGGCAGTTGCGGAAGAGCCCGGGTGGCCGGGCCGAAGACCGGTTTCGCCGAGTCGGTGATCAGGAATTCTGATTGGTGACACGGGCAGAGGCTGATGTGGTTCTGCGAATCTACAGCGACGCCGGACAACCCAGGGTGTGAGCACACTTTGGAGAAGGCGTAGTAGTTGCCGTAGTTGAAGTTCTCCTGGCCAGGCCGTTTGTGCACCGGGGTACCTGGTGGCGGCCGGATCAGCATCACTGGCGAGTCCGAGGCGTGTTCGGCGGCCGGCTACCCCGCGGCCGCGCCCAGTACTCGCGCCAACCTTCGCCCGATTGCACATCGTGAGCCACGCCCCCAGTGGCGCCGCGTGACAACCCTGAGTGCGCCGAGTTCGATACCACGGCTGCTCGGCCCGCTGCAGACAGCCCTGGCGTCGAACTCGGCGACCGAAGGGCGGTCGTCAACTGAAGCAACAGCCGGCCTGGGAGCCTCGTGCCCCGGCGAGACGCCGCTCGCCGGGGCAGCAGGTAGCGAACTCAGCGGGTCCGGCTCATCCTGAGGGACATCGCGCCTAGATCGAGCAGCACGGCGATCAGGCCGATCACCACGGCTCGCGCTGACCCGCGCTGGCCGGGAGAAGTTAGCTTTGCTCAGCGGGATACACGTGGAGGAGCTTCGCCGGCTGGCTTCCCTGCTCGGCTCCTTCGTCGAGCCGGCGCCCGCGCAGCAATAGGCACCGCGAGCGATAGGCCGTCGAGTGATCACCGGTTGTGTGACTACAACGACAAAATATGTCGCCGGAGTCACACAAACCATGATCTCCCCCGGGTCCACACTTAACCGCGGCCGAAGAAAAGCCGGAGCGCGACGGCGGCACCGGTGCCCAGTGCGGCGATGGAGGCGCTGGCGGCGGCGAGCCGGCGGGCGCGGCGGGCGCGTCCCGGGCCAGGGCGGACATGGTTGTACGGCTGTTCGGGCAACTTGCCGCGGTAGCCGTCGGGACCGTGCTCACGGGCCATCTTCATCACCTGCGCCACGTGTAGCGCGCCGCGCCCCGTACCGGCCTGCTCAATCTGTGTCTTGCAGGAGAAGCCGTCGGCGACGATCACGGTGTCCAACTCCGCGGCGCGCACCGCGGGCAACAGTGCCTGCTCCCCGCACTGCAGGGAGATGTCGTACTTGCCGTTCTCGAAGCCCCACGATCCGGCGAGGCCGCAGCAGCCGCCTTGCAGCGGTTGCACCGTGGCGCCCATCCGGGCCAGCAGCTGATGCTCCGGGCTCATGCCGCCGGTGGCGCGGTGGTGGCAGTGCCCCCACACCAGCGCGTCGCGCCCCAGGTGCGGTGGCTCGATGTCGAAGGTGGTGAAGAACTCTCCGAAGTGGTAGGCGTTGCGGGCCAGCCGCTGGGCGTCGTCGTCGTGCGGCAGCAGCTTGCCCAGTTCGTCTTTGAAGACCGCCAGGCAGCTCGGCTCCATCCCGACCACCGGGGTGCCGGCGCGGATGTCGTCGCGCAGCACATCGAGCACCCGGTGCAGGTAGCGCCGGGCGGTGTCCAGGAAGCCGTAGTCGTAGAGCGGGCGGCCACAGCACAGGTGCACCTGCGGCATGACGACCTGCCAGCCGGCCGCCTCGATGGCCTCCACGCACGCCACCCCGACGTCGGTGTGCAGGTGGTTATTGAATGTGTCCGGGAACAGCACCACCCGGCGCCCAGAGGGGTTAACCGACCCGCCGCGGTCGGCGAACCACTGCTGCAAGGTGACTGGCGCGAACGTCGGTAGCGGTCGGCGGCGGTCGATCCCGGCGGCGACCTTGGCCAACCGGGACAGCCCCGGAGTCTGGGTGACCGCGTTGACCACCTCCGGTATCAGGGCCGCGAGGCGGGACGCCTGGTCGATGAAGCCGAACGCGTAGGCGTAGCGCGGCCGCCACCGTCGCCAGGAGCGGTAGTGGTGGTGCAGGAACTCCGCCTTGTAGGTCGGCATGTCCACGTCCACCGGGCAGTCGCTGGTGCAGCCCTTGCAGGCCAGGCACAGGTCCAGCGCGTCGGCGACCTCCCGGGACTGCCACCCATCGGTGATCACTTCACCACGCAGCATCTCGAACAGCAGCCGGGCCCGCCCGCGGGTGGAGTGCTTTTCCTCCCGGGTGACCTGGTAGCTGGGGCACATCGTGTTCTGGGTGTCGGGCACCCGGCACTTTCCGACTCCGACGCAGCGCAGCGTGGCGTGTGCGAAGTCCCCGCCGTCCTGCGGGTAGGAGAAGGCGACGTCCGGCCGCGCCGGGTTGTAGTCTGTACCCAGCCGCAGGTTCTCGTCGAAGCGGTACGCATCGACCACCTTGCCCGGATTCATCTTGCAGTCCGGGTCCCAGATCGCCTTGAATTCCCGCATCGCGGCGAGCAGCCGCGGACCGTACTGCTTGCCGAGCAGCTCGGCGCGTTGCTGCCCGTCACCGTGCTCGCCGGACATCGAGCCCCCGTAGGAGGCCACGAGGTCGGCAGCCTCTTCCAGAAAGGCTCGGTAGGTGGCGATGCCGTCGACGGTGCGCAGGTCGAAGTTGATCCGGGAATGGATACAGCCCTCACCGAGGTGGCCGTACATCGCACCGCGCAGGCCGTGCTTGTCGTAGAGCGCGAGCAACTCGGCCAGGTAGTCACCGACCTTCGCCGGGGGTACCGCTGAGTCCTCCCAGCCCGGCCAGTAGTCACCCCCGTCGGGAGGGAACGCGGCGGAGCTCAGGCCAGCCTCCCGCACCTCCCACAGATCCTCGCTATTACCGCCCTCCTGCCGGCTCTTGGAGACGACGATCCGGTCGTCGGCGTAGTGCTTGTCCTCCCGCAGCCAGGCCGCGAACTGCTCCGCGCGGGACACCGACTCGGCCGCGGTGTCCGCCCCGAATTGCACGAGCAGCCAGGCGTGGTCGCCGCCGCGCCGGGGCAGCTCGCCGATCCCGTCGGCGTTCACAGCCAGGACCTGCTGATCATGGATCAGCACGTGGTCGATGACCTCCAGCCCGATCGGTTTCCAGTCCCGGATCTCCATGATGTGGCAGGCGGCGTCGACGATGTCCTCGTACTGGACCACGACGAGCGTGCGCTGAAACAGCCCAGGGATGAGCTTGAGGGTGGCCTGCAGCACCGTCGCGCAGGTGCCTTCGGTGCCGACCAGGGCGCGGGCGACGTTGAACCCCTTCTCCGGCAGCAGCTCGTCGAGGTTGTAGCCCGACACCCGCCGCGGCAGCTCCTCTACCGACGGGTAGCCGGCCCGGATGTCGTCGGCGTAGCGGTCGCGCAGATCGCGCAGCTTGGCGTAGATCTCGCCCTTTCGGCCGCCGCCGGCGATGATCTCTTCAAGGTGCCGTTCCTCGTCGACCCCGACCCAGAACCGGGCGCCGTCGTAGGTGAGTACCTCCAGTGCCTCGGTGTTGTCCGAGGTACGCGGCCCCGGGCCGTAGAACGCGGCCTGGACGGAGTGGATGCCACACGAGTTGTTGCCGACGTTGCCGCCGATCGTGCATCGGGAGTGCGAGGACGGGTCCGGGCCGAAGACCAGGCCGTGCTTCCCGGTGGCCTGGTTGAGTTTTTCGTTGATCACCCCGGGCTGCGCGGTGACCAGCTTGCGGGCGACCTCGATCTCCCCGATTTCGGTGAGGTATTTGGAGAAATCGATGACCACCGCGACGTTGACGGTCTCGCCCGACAGGCTGGTGCCACCGCCGCGGGACAGCACCGGGGCCCGGTAGCGGCGACAGGCCTCCACCGTGGCGACGACGTCGTCGAGGGTGCGGGGCACCACCACCCCGATCGGCACCTGGCGGAAGTTCGACGCGTCCGAGGCGTAGATCGCCAGCGAGCCGGCGTCGAAGCGGACCTCACCGCAGACGTGTCGGCGCAGGTGCTTCTCCAGGCCTGCAACGTTGATCTTCTCTACCGCCGACAGCCCGGCGGCGAACCGGGTGTCCGGACGGGCCGGGATGCCCAACTCGGTCACCGCCATGCGCGGACCTCCATGAAGGTACGGACTACCTCAACGCGGCTACCCAGCCGACGTGACGGCCAAACGACGTCATGATCAATCCGGACTGGTCATCCGCTCGTGTAAAAAAGTCAGCGTCTGGCGGAGTAGTCGGGAGACGTGCATCTGCGAGACGCCGACCTGCTCGGCGATCTGGGTCTGGGTGAGTTGGTGGAAGAACCGCAGTGCGAGGATCGTCCGTTCCCGGGGCGCCAACTCAGCCAGCAGCGGGCGCAGCGCCTCCCGGTCCTCGATCGAGCTCAGATCGGCGTCCAGTCGGCCGACGAACGAGTCGGGAGTCCCGGCGGTGTCACCGGAACTGAGGAGCTCATCTAAAGACGAGCTTCGGTAGGCTTGCCCGGCTTGCAGCGCGTCGACCACCTGCGAGGTCGGTACCCCCAACCGGTCAGCGAGCTCGCTGGGTCGGGGAGCGCGGCCAAGCTGCTGGGACAGCTCCGCCATGGTGGCCCTGATAGCGACGTGTAAGTCTTTCAACTGCCGAGGCACCCGCATCGACCAGCCGTGGTCACGGAAATACCGGCGCACCTCTCCGGTGATCGTCGGCACTGCGAAGGACAGAAAATGTGAACCGCGAGCGGGTTCGAACCGGTCCACCGCATTGATCAGCCCTACCGTGGCGACCTGGATCAAGTCATTCAGCGGTTCGCCGCGGCCGGCGAACCGGCGCGCGATGTTCTCGGCCACCGGGAGATATCCGCTGATCAGCTGCCCGCGTAGGCACTGCCGCTCCGGGTCGTCGGGAGCAAGCAGCGCGTAGCGACGGTGCAGCGGAGCCAGGCAGGCGTACTCGTCGGATTCGGCCGCAACCGCCGACACGGCCGCGGTCACGGCTGCCACACAGTCATCGGGGGGCCGCCTGGACGGCTAGACCGCATCTGACATCGCATACCTGAGCCCCGTTTCATGTACTCCGGCGTCGGTGGCCAGGACCAGTAACCCGTGGCTGGCTAGCGCACGGTCATCGGCCGGCTTTGGTGATCTCCCCACCGGCAAGCCAGCGACGCTTGGCTACCAGCATACGCGCAATCATTGCGTGTGTATATTGATTGCGCTTGAGCAACTCTTTCGAGCGCGACAAGCCCGTCTTGGCGCAATGTTTGCGTAACCGCAATGATGGGAGGACACTGTGTCGATGAGCCCGACGCACCCCGCAGAGGACACGGCTCACCCCTCCGCCGAGCAGATCGACGCCGTGCTGGTCGCGTCTCGGGCACTTGTTGCGGTGGCCGCGCAGTCGGTGGCGAGCGTCGAGGACCGGGTGACACTGCCGCAACTTCGAGTTCTGGTGATGATCGCAAGCCGTGGCCCGCAGAATCTTGCATCCGTCGCTGCGGGACTCGGCGTCCATGCCTCCAACGGCACCCGCATGTGCGACAAGCTCGTCAACGCCGGCTTGCTGCACCGCAGCGATGACCCGACCGATCGCCGCAACCTGGTCCTGCAACTCACACCGTCCGGTCAACAGCTCGTCGACAGCATGACCGAGCACCGGCGCACCGCCATAGCGAACGTCCTCGCCAAGATGCCGGCTCAGCTGCGCAGCGACCTCGTACGCGCGCTGCGGGCCTTCGCTAAGAGCGCCCAAGAGATTCCACCCAGCGAAGCATGGGCCCTGGGCTGGACGACCGAGCAACACCGGCACAACCACAGCAGTACCTCCGTCTAACCCAGCTGAGTCAGTTACCCGCTCGCGTGGTGGTCTGCCGGCGATGTGACTCAGCGGCGGTGGCGACGTCGCGGGGGTAGGTGCGCAGCGCGGTCAGGGCGAGCACGCCGGCGGATCGTAAGCAGGGCCACCGTCGGGACGAGCACCCGGGCGTTGAGGTAGCCACGGCCCAGTCCATGGAGTGCGACCCACGTCACCCGTCCTGGGGCGTTTTGGCCCGCGACCAGGCGGATACGCAATAAGCAGCAGTCTCTAAACCAACGCGGGCATTTGACATCAGAAATATCGGGAGAAGTTATGGATATCTCTTGGGCCATGTTGGCCCTGTTGTGGTTGGCGATCGTCATATTTGTGATCTGGGCAGTCGGATCAGTGATCGGAGCTAGTCGCCGTTAGAAAGCTGTAAGGGCGCGCCGGCCGTGAACA
>DASUII010000390.1:0-8451 GCA_036279835.1 Pseudonocardiaceae bacterium | reverse complement strand
GTACCTGCGTCCGCCGCCGCAGCCTTGACCTGCTCGGCCAGGCCGTCGTCGAGCTTCACCGCGATCTGCACCGTCATACCTTTAGCATGACACATCGTCAGTCATTCAGGAATCATTGGGAGCCGCCGGCCCGTCACGGCCTTCCGACCGGCGATGATGCGAAGCGACATGAGAGTGTCAGCGGGTTGCGCCATGGGATGTCAGTGACGGCGACACGAGGGCGTCAGTAGATCGCGACTCCAAGTTGGCTACCTTGTCCGGATACCGATCGGGCACCGGTATCACACCGCCTGAGGGGTGGCAGCAGCCGTGTTATCGCTGCTCGGTTGCTGGACTGTGCAAAGCGTGTGCGGCGAGGGCGAGCACGTCGGTGGCCAGGTCGGTCTCGACGACCTGGCGGGCCACTTCGGACAGCAGCGCGTTGTGGTTGCGGGCGTAGCGGCGCAGCCGGTCGAAGGCCGCGTTCATGCTTAGGGTCCCCTGCTGGGCGAGCACCCCCTTGGCCTGCTCGATGATCACCCGGGCAGGGCCCCCGGCTGACGGTGGAACAGGTTCATCGTCCCGATCGCCACGCCACGCAGCCGCAGGGGCAGCGCGTGCACCGACCGGTAGGCCCCCCGCTTGGCGACAGCGGCCACGAACACCGGCCACCGCGATGCCGCGTCGGCTAGATCCGCCACACTCACCGGCGCACCGGTGTGGAAGCACTCCACGCACGGGCCCTGGTCGGCCTCCACCTGCAGCAGTTCCATCACATCGGCGTCCTCACTCGAGGACGCCACCACCTGCAGGTGGCACTGGGAGTCGACCAGCAGGATCCCGGTCGCCTCGGCGGCCAGCAACTCCACGCTGTAACTCACCAACCGGTCCAGCAGATCGATGATGTCGTAGTCATCGACCAGGGTGTCCGCGAGCCCCACGAATGCCCTACTCAGCAGATGCTCGCGGCTGGTTCCCACCTGACTCATCGCACAGATCCCTCCGCCAACGACCGCCACCGGGTGGCTCCCTTTCGGGAACCGAGCTCAGTCATCGTTCGGCTCACATCGCGTCCTGGATGAAGCGCAACCGCCGGGACACCGCAACCGCTGCTCGACAAAAGCGTAAGCCCGCATCCGGGTCAGCGCGTTGGTCGCGCTGACCCCGAGCTGCGCCACGACCACGCCGGTGGCCTGGTGGATCTCCGCGTGGCCGTGGAGCGAGTGGTCCAGCCACGCCCTGTCACCGGGCTCGGTGCGCACCCCCAGGAACGTCAGCGTGGCGATGTCCGCGGCGCCGAGGGACAATCCCACGCTACGCACGCCGCCCGGACACAGCCCGAGCGACTCACCGTCACCATGTGCCCAACCCGGGAGTCCTCGACCCTCGGCCGCTTCCACGAAAAGCGGCGGGTGCAACCCTGGTCCTCCGGTCTGGGACCGGAGCTGCTGGTCAAGCCAGCGGTGAAGGCATTGCTGCTGCGATGGGTTCGATGTGGAAGGTATTCGGGTTAAGGCCTATTACGCGTGACACGGTCTGGTTACCAGCTCGTGTACTACGGAAAAGCGATGATCAGCCTGCCGGCTCGGGCCGATCCCCGGAGAATCACCGACACGGCACGGTCCCTCCGCCGAACTCGGACTGCCTACCATGGTCGTATCGGTTCGGTTGAGATGATCGATGTCACATGATCGAGCGTGCATCGAACCGGGGCCCGTTGCGAAGCGAACACGAGTTCAGGGACATCGCAGGCCACAACGGCCGGCCCCACGAGTCGAGGAGCGTTCGAGTGGGCAAGTTTATACGACGGGGAGCGGGGCTCGTGGCTGCGGGTGTGGCTACGGTCGTTTTGGTTGTGGGGAGTGGCGCCGTCGCGTTGGCGCAGCCGGGTTCGCCGCAGCCGGTGGCCTCGATTTCGGATGTGAAGGGCGTGTCCACTTCGGTGGCGCTGGATTCCGGGTTTGTCTCGGCGCTGCAGTCTCTTAGCGTGGCGCCATCACCGTCGGGGAACGCCACGGTGAATAATGGGGTCGCCACGTTCCCGATCACCGGTGGCCACGTCACGGTCTACAAGCCGGGCGAGGTCGATCCTTACGTGCAGGGCATTCTGATGCACCAGGGCAGTGGGCTGAAGCTGACCAAGGGTGACACCACAGTTCAGCTCGATAACTTCGTTGTCGATCCTGGCAAGCCGGCGACGTTGACCGGCGAGGTGCTGGCCAACGGCAAGGTCGTTGCCGCGAGCACCAAGCTGTTCGATCTCGATGGATCAACTCTGCAGCCGATCACCACCGACGCCCAAGCCGGCACGGCCACGCTGCAGGGAACGACGGTCAAACTCTCCGACGGTGCGGCGAGCGCGCTCAACGGGGCGTTTAAGACCGACGCCCTCAAGGGTGGCACGACCGTCGGCATCGCCACGATTGTTGTGAAGCTGCCCGGGCAGGGACAGGCGCAGGCGCCCTCCGGTGGGGTGGCCGCCGGTGGCGGTAGCACCTCCGGTGTCGAAGACGCTGGGCTACTCGGTGCCGGCGCTGCAGCGTTGCTGGGAGCAGCAGCAGCCGCTGCGTATGCGACCCGCAGGCGAGTGGCCACCAATCGCACGAACTGAGACGAGCAATTCTCGCAGCTAGCTCGTTCGCAAGTGTCGTGGGTTGTGACCTCGAAAGCGAGGTCACAAGCCACGACCACGTTGTCAAAGGGCGGGCCAGCGGTATCCAGTGCTGTGCGGCGGAGGGCGTGCCGCACGCAGGCAACACCTGGTAATCCACTCGATCGGAGACTGCCGCGGTGCCACCATCGGCCGACCCGGGGATCACGACGGGTGCGAACAGCAGACGGCGTGGTCGGCTGGTGGCGGCAGTACTTGCCGTTGTGTTGGGGCTCGGTGGGGCCTTGACGGTCGGCTACGCGGTCGACCATCAGCAGGGTGCGCCGCCGCCGTTAGCGGCTGCCAGCCTGCCGGGTCCACAAACTCCGGTAGCACCGGTGCCGTCGGTGGCGGTGTTGTCGGCAGCCAGGCCCATCTCTATCCGTATTCCGGCGATCAATGTTTCCTCTCCGGTCACCATTGTCGGGCTTAATCCCGATCACACTATGGAAGTCCCGCACCAGGGCCCGCTCTATGACCAGCCCGCGTGGTATCGCTACTCACCCACGCCGGGAGAGAGGGGACCGTCGGTGATCATCGGGCACGTCGACTCGGCCAAGGACGGGCCATCGGTGTTCTTCACATTGGGTGCACTCAAGCCCGGGCAGCGGATCGAGGTAGCCCGCGCCGACGGCACCACGGCGGCCTTTGAGGTCGACTCCGTTGGCTCCTTTCCCAAGGATTCGTTCCCGACCCGCGCCGTCTACGGTGACACCGATCACGCGGCACTGCGGCTCATCACCTGCGGCGGAAGTTTCGATGAGACAACCCACAGCTACAGAAACAATATCGTGGTCTTCGCTCACCTCATCGGGCCCGCTCCGGCGTAGGCACAGCACCAACCGCGAGCGGAACGGTCGATTGAGCGCGGAACCGGCGCGTGGCCGCCAGATCCCGCTTCTGCGACGAGGACATCGACTGATGGCCGAATCCGCCGACATGCACATGAATCGATAAGGACGAGTACGGTCATGACCTCTTCGGTGTGGTTCTTGGGCCTTGCCGCACCCTCATCGCATTCTTTGAACACCGGGGAAGACACCGCCGCCGTGGCCGCCGACGTGCCCCGTGGACGGTTCGCCGCCGCCGTTGCCGCCCGGCCGGCACGCTGGGGTGTCGGCCGGTGAATCCCGGACAGCGTGCGGTATTCGACGAGGTCCTGACCGGTCGCCCGGCCCGGCTCGTCGGCGACGACGGACGGGTCCGTCCGGTAGCCGCGCAGCGCTGGCTGGCCCCCGCCGGCGGCGAGGACGATTGGCTGCTGGACCGCTGCACCGGGCCGACGGTCGACGTGGGCTGCGGCCCGGGCCGGCTGGTAGCCGAGCTGGCCACGCGCGGTGTGTCGGCGCTGGGCGTGGATTGCTCGCCCAGCGCGGTCCGCCAATGCCACTCCCGTGGCGCTGCGGTGCTGCACCGCGATGCCTTCGCCACCCTGCCCCGTGAGGGGCGCTGGCACCACGTGCTGCTGGCCGACGGCAACATCGGCATCGGTGGGGATCCCGTGCGGCTGCTGCGCCGCTGCACTGCGCTGCTCCGGCCCGGCGGCACCATGCTGGTCGAAGCCGAGCACCCCGAAGCTGTGCTGTGGCGGGGCGTCGCCCGACTCCAGGTAGCCGGCAGCGCCGCGGGCCCCTGGTTCCCCTGGGCAGTCGCCGGGCTGCAGGCGCTCACCGCGCTCGCCGGACAGGCTGGACTTCAGGCCGGGGACCGCCACAGCGGGCGCCGCTGCTTCCTCGAGCTGCGCCGTCCCGTGGGCCTGCCTCGGCCACCGGACGCTCCGTCAACCGACGGTAATCCCCAACCGGCCGCCGGGGATCTAAGGTCGCCACCATGACCGTGCCGCCCTGGTGGACCCGCCGAGTGGCCGAGCACCCCCCGCCGGGCCCCTTCCGGTGACGTGACCTGGCAGCGGGAGGCCAGCGCCCGGGACCGCGCCGCCGAAGTCGACGACCCGTTTCAGCTGTCACCCGCGGTGGGAAGCCAAAGCAGCTGACCTGCGGTAACTCGGCTTCTGTCACCCCTCGGGCCGTGCGGTACCGGTGACGGATCTGTATCATGGGCGTGGTAGCCCCAGACCCCGGCGACGTCCGATGGCCTCTACCGGAAGGTCTCGCCGTGGCGGTGCAGCCAGAGCACACCGGGCCAGAAGGTACCCCCCGCCGGGTCGCCATCGGCGACATCAGCGGTCCCGCTGGGGTGGTGCCCCGATGAGCGCCCCCCGGCTCAACCGAGGGCGAGGCACTTCGAAGCCAGCACCGCCGGCTACCAGCATGGCTGAGGGACCTTCCGACGCCGAACTGGTCCATGTGATCTGCGTCACTGACACTCTCGTGTCGCTTGGCAGCTGAGCCGGTCAGAAGCGGTTCGCTTAAGGACTCCAGCGATGTTCTGAGACGCTGGTTGTGACGCACCGAGCGTCGCGAGCCGCCCTTCCGTGATGATCTTACCGGGCTTGTCTCAGAATCTCTCCATTACGCAACAACCGCCATGGTCCTTATAGCCCCCCATCACCCGAACACGTCACCGGGCAGGTGCTCGAGCCCCTGCAGGCCGTCAAGTGTCGACGGTCAGGGCGGATGGCGCGCCTCCGTGATCCCGGACACCGGGCCTAATAGGGTCTGGCTGAAATGGGGGTTGAAGAGTGCCAGAACGACGTCGAAATTCACTGTCCATCCCAGCGCCTGCCGCCGGCACCGCCGACCCGTGGTGGGCCCGGCCGGCCGTACTCACCCTACTGGCCGCTACCGCGCTGCTCTACCTGGTCAATCTCGGTGCCTCAGGGTGGGCCAACACGTTCTACTCCGCGGCCGCGCAGGCTGGTGCGACGAGCTGGAAGGCATTTTTCTTCGGCTCCTCGGACGCCGCCAACTCGATCATGGTGGACAAGCCGCCGGCGTCGCTATGGGTGATGGAGCTTTCGGCGCGGATCTTCGGGGTCAACCCGTGGAGCCTCTTGGTACCGCAGGCGCTGGAGGGTGTGGCAGCGGTGGGTGTGCTCTATGCGGCGGTGCGCCGCTGGCACGGCCCAGGTGCCGGGCTGCTGGCCGGTGCGACGCTCGCGCTCACCCCGGTCGCGGCGCTGATGTTCCGGTTCAACAAACCCGACGCGCTGCTCGTGCTGCTGCTCACCCTCGGCGCCTACGCACTGGTGCGGGGGCTTGAAGCCGGGCGCACCAGGTGGCTGGTGGCGGCGGGAACATTCATCGGGTTCGCCTTCCTCACCAAGAGCCTGCAGGCCTTCGTCGTCGTACCGGCCTTCGCGCTGGTGTATCTCGTCGCGGCGCCGACCGCGCTGCGTGGCCGGGCGACCCAGCTTCTCGCGGCCGGGGTGGCGCTGGTGGTCACTGCTGGCTGGTGGGTGGCCATCGTCGAACTGATCCCCGCCGCGGACCGGCCGTACATCGGCGGTTCGCAGACCAACAGCGTGCTGGAGCTGATCTTCGGTTACAACGGCTTCGGTCGGTTGACCGGGAACGAGACTGGCAGCATCGGCGGTCCGTCGGGCGGTGCTAGTGCTGCCTTCGGTGGTGGTGGCCTCACTCAGCTGTTCAACTCCAGCTGGGGAGGCCAAATCGCGTGGCTGCTGCCCGCGGCGTTGCTGCTGTTCGCGGCCCTGTTGTGGGTGAGCTGGCACGCCCCGCGCAGCGACCGGCTGCGCGCCTCGGCGCTGCTTTGGGGTGGTTGGCTCCTCGTCACCGCCGCGGTGCTGAGCTTCGGGCAGGGCATCATCCACTCCTATTACACCGTCGCGTTGGCCCCGGCCATCGGCGCGCTGGTCGGTGTCGGGACGATCGAGCTGTGGCGGCGCCGGGCCAACCGGGCGGCTAGCGTGCTGCTGGCCGGCACAATGGCAGTTACCGCGGTCTGGGCCTGGGTACTGCTGGCCCGCACCCCTGAATTCGCGCCAGGGCTGAGGGTCACCGTGCTGGTCGTCGGCCTCGTCGCCGCGGGCGGGCTGTTCGCCGAGACCCAGCTGCCGCGATTCCAGCTGGGTCGCCGCCTCGGGATGTCCGTCGCCGGTGCTGCGCTACTGGCCGGGTTTGCTGGGCCAGCGGCCTACGCCCTGGACACGGCGGCTACTCCGTACGGAGGCACAATCCCGTCCGCGGGGCCCAGCACAGCCTTTGAGCCCGACAGCTCCCGTGACGGTCTCGACGGTGTCCGCCTCGCCCGTGACGGTTCCGACGGTTTCGTATCTCTCGATGGCGGCTCATGGCAGGACGGCTTTGACGCCTTGCCGGCCAGCAGCCCGCGGCTCTCGGGCCGGTCGGGAGCCGACGGCAATCCGCAGGACGACATCGATGGACTACTCAACGGCAGCACCCCGGGCACCCAGCTCGTCACTCTGTTGCAGGCCGACGCCAGCCGCTACACGTGGGTAGCTGCGGCCATCGGCTCCACCCGTGCGGCCAGCTATCAGCTCGCCACCGGTGAGTCGGTGATGCCGGTGGGCGGGTTCAACGGCAGTGACCCGTCGCCCACACTGGAGCAATTCCAGCACCGAGTCGCCCTAGGAGAGATCCATTATTTGATCGGTGGTGGCGGCTTCGGGCGGCAAAACGGCGGAGCCGACACCAGCCGTCAGATCGCGGCCTGGGTGGCGCAGCACTTCAGTGCCCGCACGATCGACGGCGTCACCGTCTACGACCTGACGGCGGTGGCGCCGTGAGCCTGCCGCAGGTCGTCCCACCGGGCCCGCTGGCCCGGACCGACGCCGCCGTACTCGATGTCGTGGTGCCGGTGCACAACGAGGAGACCGATCTCGGTCCGTCCGTGCGCCGGCTGCACGCCTACCTCACCGACAGCTTCCCCTACCCCTTCCGGATCACCGTGGCCGACAACGCCAGCACCGACTCGACCGCGTATATCGCGGCCCAGCTGGCCCGGGAACTGCCGGCGGTGACCGTGCTGTGGCTGGCCGAGAAGGGCCGCGGGTGGGCGTTGCGCACCGCCTGGTCCAGCTCTGACGCGCCGGTACTGGCATACATGGACGTCGACTTGTCCACCGACCTCGCCGCGGTGCTGCCGCTGGTCGCACCGCTGATTTCCGGGCACTCCGACCTGGCCATCGGCACTCGGCTGGCGCGGTCCTCCCGGGTGGTGCGTGGCCCGAAGCGGCAGGTCATTTCCCGCTGCTACAACACCCTGCTGCGAGGCACCCTGCGCACCCGGTTCTCCGATGCGCAGTGCGGCTTCAAGGCCATCCGCGCGGACATCGCTGCCGCGCTGCTGCCGCTGGTGGAGGACACCGGCTGGTTCTTCGACACCGAGCTGCTGGTGCTCGCAGAACGCACCGGGCTGCGAATCCACGAGGTGCCCGTCGATTGGATCGACGACCCGGACAGCCGCGTCGACCTCACCGCCACCGTACTGGCCGACCTGCACGGCATCGCCAGACTTGGCTGCGCGCTCGCCACTAGAGCACTGCCGCTGGCGGCGCTGCGTACCCAGCTCGGCCGGCCGCGCCGCTGATTAGTCGGTCCGTGGACCGACTAATAATGGGTTCTGCGACGGCTCGACGACCCGCCATGATCGCCGGAACCGAGTGATGGCAGTGCGATCCTGCACGGTTACCCCTCACTGTTGACGATCTTGAGAACCCGGGCAAGGCGATGAGGCGACAGGGCACCGATTAGCCCGCACATCGACTGTGTGCTTCCCGAGTCATGGCGGGTGGCCGCTCGGGCAGTGTTGGTAGCAGTTGCACGCGCACGGTGAGCAGATCGGTGCCGAGGAGGCGGACGTTGAGTGCGTTGAATGCGCGCAGCGGATGCCAGCGGGTGATCTGGCGTTGACGGGCGAGCGCGTCATCGTCGGGCAGG
>DASUII010000389.1:0-4435 GCA_036279835.1 Pseudonocardiaceae bacterium | reverse complement strand
ACGCGCTCGCCTACGACTTCCCGATGTTCTCCCAGCCAACGACGTCGGAGGACTTCATCGGCGAGCTTCCCTGAATTGTTATCGGAGCTTCTCCAGGGTAGTCCGTGCGCCGTGCTCGTGCAGTGACGCCAGCGATGCGCGGTAGTGCGAGGTGAAGCGCTCGTCATCGATCAAGTCGCCGAACAGCTCTCGATCCGCGATGAAGGCGAGCGGATTTTCGTGTTGCCGGCGAGCGTTCGCCATCAGGGTGTCCTTCAACCGGTCGACCACCTCGATCGGCTGGCCCTGCTCATCTATCCCCTCTGCGTAACGTGCCCAACTGGCCACTACCGCGGCCGACCGTTTGATCTCACCTCCGGTGGCCAGGTTGTTCCGGATGACCGGCAGGAGCCATTTCGGGATTCTGTCGGAGCTCTCCGCGCACAGTCGTGCAACCGTGTCCCGCACGTTCGGGTTGGAGAAGCGGGCGATCAGGTTCTGTTTGTAGTCCCGCAGGTCGATTCCGGGGACGGGTTGCAGGGTCGGCGTCGCCTCTTCGTCCATGTACGCGAGTAGGAAATTCTGGAACAATGCGTCTTGGCACACCTCGTGCACCAGCCGGTATCCGGTGAGATACCCGAAGTAGCACAGTGCCTGGTGGCTGGCATTGAGCAGCCGCAGTTTCATCAGCTCGTAGGGTTCGACGTCGCTGACGAGTTGCACGCCGGCGTCCTCCCATGGCGGGCGACCGTTACTGAAGTCGTCTTCCAATACCCATTGGGTGAAGGGCTCGCAGACGACCGGCCACTGATCGTCGATCCCGAACCGTCGGCTGAGCTCGGCCTTGTCCTCGTCGGTGGTCACCGGAGTGATCCGGTCGACCATCGAGTTCGGGAACCGGACGTGCTGCTGCACCCAGGCACCGAGAGCGGGATCCCGCAGCGCGGCGAACGCGACGAAACTCTTCCTCGCGGCATCACCGTTGCCCTGAATATTGTCGCAGGACATCACGGTGAACGGCGGTAGATCGCGCGCGCGCCGACGGACCAGGGCCTCAGTGACCAACCCGAAAACGGTCCTCGGAACGGTTGCAGGCGCGACGTCGTGCACGACGTCAAGGTTGCTCGCGTCGAACTCCCCGGTGACGGCGTGGAAATTGTACCCGCCCTCGGTCACCGTCAATGACACGATCCGGGTCTGCTCGTCGGCCAGCTTCTCGATGACCGCCTCCGGATCGTCCGGCGCGAGCAGGTAATCGACAATCGAGCCGATCACCTGAGGCTCAAGAGACCCGTCTGAATGTTTGACCACCAGAGTGTAGAGGCAATCCTGCGCCGCCATTGCGTCTTTCATCCTGCGATCGGATGGCAGCACGCCGACCCCGCAGATGCCCCAGTCCAGCGCCTTCCCGTCGCGCATCAGACGGTCGAGATACATGGCTTGATGCGATCGATGGAACCCGCCTACGCCGAAATGCACGATGCCCACCCGCACGGTGTCCCGGTGATAGCTCGGAATCGGCACTAACGCGGGCAGTGACGGCAACGATGTCGCGTTGAGCGGCTGCATGTGCGGTCCTTTCAACTGGGTAGCCGCTGACCTGTGGTCACCGAGAAGAAATGCCCCTTGCCGGGCTGAATACGCAGGTGGACCCGCTCGCCCTTGGCGGGCGTTCGGTTCGGATCGACCCGGGCGATGATCTGTCCATCCCCGGTCGTGTCACTACCGGGCAGGTCCGAGTGCCACCCGTGCAGGAACGCGTCCGAGCCGAGTTCCTCGACAACGGCGACGGTGACGGGAAAGGCCTCGGGGTCATTCTCCGTCACCAGGTCGACGGACTCCGGGCGGAAGCCGACGACAACGCGGTCAGCTCCCTCTTCGGCCAGCGCGGTCAAGGTCTCGGTCGCCAGCCGGACACGGGCCTGCCCGAGCACCGCATCTGTTCCGTCGAGCTTGAACTCCGCGATGTTCATCCCGGGAGAACCGATGAAACCGGCGACGAAAACGCTGGCAGGCTGTTGGTAGAGCCGCAATGGCGTGTCACATTGCGCGAGGAGGCCCGCATTGAGCACCGCGACCCGGTCGCCCATGGTCATGGCCTCGACCTGATCGTGAGTGACGTAGACCGTGGTCGTGCCCAGCCGGCGCTGCAGGGCGGCGATCTGGGTGCGGGTCTGGACTCGGAGCTTGGCGTCGAGGTTGGACAGCGGTTCATCCATGAGGAATACCTGCGGGGAACGGACGATCGCCCGGCCCATGGCCACCCGCTGGCGCTGACCGCCGGACAGCGCCTTGGGCTTGCGGGCGAGATGGGATTGCAGGTCGAGGATCTTGGCAGCCTCGGCGACCCGGGCCGTGATCTCCTCCTTGCTCCTGCCGGCGATCTTCAAGGCGAAGCCCATGTTCTGTGCCACCGTCATGTGGGGATACAGCGCATAGCTCTGGAACACCATCGCGATATCGCGATCCTTGGGCGCTAGGTGCGTGACGTCCCGGTCACCGATGCGGATCTGGCCGTGATTGACCTCTTCGAGGCCGGCGAGCATGCGCAGGCTCGTCGACTTGCCGCAGCCGGAGGGCCCGACCAGGACCAGGAACTCGCCGTCGGCGATGTCGAGGTCGAGCGCGTCGACCGCGGGCCGCTCGGCACCCGGGTAGATCCGACTTGCCTTGTCGTAGGTGACGGATGCCATCGGGTCTCCTCCAGTCAGCGAGATGGGGCGGGTCAGGTCTGCGGGTGGACCATGACCTTGACCGACTGCGGGTCGCGTCGGCCGGCCGTCAGCGCCTGCTCCACCTGGTCGAGCCGGTAAGTGCCGGTGACCAGACGATCGAGGTTGATCCGTCCCGACGCGATGAGCGCGATCGCCCTGGGCCAGGTTCCGGCGTAGCGGAACGTGCCAGTGAGCTCGAGCTCTCGCTCCTGGATCACGGCCAGCGGCAGCAGGATCTCGTCACCACCCATGCCGACGAGCACCGCACGACCAGCGCGGTCAAGCGCGCGGATCGCGTCCCCGATCGCCGGAGGGTGCCCGGAACACTCAAGCAGCACCTCGGGTGGCCGATAGAGGTCGGTGACACTCATCGCCCGCGCGTCGATGACCGTTGTGGCGCCCAGTTGCTTCGCGAGAGCCAGCCGTACCGGGTTGACGTCGGACACGACGACCTCGGTCGCTCCGAAGGCGAGCGCCGCCGCAACGCTGACCAGCCCGATCGGTCCCGCGCCGGTGATGAGCACCTGGGAGCCAGCGGTGACCCGGCCCTTCATGCATGCCCAGATACCGACCGAAAGGGGCTCGAGCAGGGCTGCGGCGTCATCGCCCATGCAGCCGGGCACCGGGTGGGCGAAGGCCTCGTGCACGACGACGTACTCGGCGAACGCGCCCCCCAGTTCCGTCACCTCTCCCGCAGCCTCGTGGCCCAACACGAGCGGGGCCTCGACGACGAACCGGCCGATACGCCCGTGCTCGTAGTAGTGGGTGTCGGACCCGCACACCCCGACGGCGCGGACCTGGACGAGGACCTCCCCCGGACCGGGCCGGGGAACGGGCCGTTCCTCGAGGACGACGTCGCCCGGTGCGCGTAGCACGGCTGCTCTCATTTTACGGCGCCGAGGGATAGGCCCTGGACGAGTTTGTCCTGGGCCGCGAACCCGGCGATGATCACCGGCAGGGACACTACGAGGGCCGCGGCGCAGACCTTCGCGAGGAACAGACCCTGGCTGGTCACGAAGCCGGTGAGGAACACCGGTGCGGTCTGCGCGACGGTCCCGGTGAGGACCCGGGCGAACAGCAGTTCGTTCCAGGAGAAGATGAAGCAGATCAGGGACGTGGCGGCGATCCCGGGCAGGACAACCGGGGCAACGATCTCGCGCAGGGTCCGGATGAGGCCCGCGCCGTCCATCGCGGCGGCCTCCAGCATCTCGACCGGGACCTCGGCGAGAAACGAGCGCATCATCCAGACTGCGATCGGCAGGTTCATCGAGGTATACAGCACGATGAGCAGCCACACGTTGTCCAGCAGCCCGGCGGCCTGCGCGAACAGGTAGATGGGCAGCAGACCCGCCACGACCGGCAGCATCTTGGTGGACAGGAAGAAGAACAAGACGTCAGTCCACTTCCGGACGGGTCGGATGGACAGGGCGTAGGCCGCGGGGATGGCGAACACCAGCACCAGCACCGTGGACAGCACGCTGGCCGTCGCCGAGTTGAGCAGCGGAGGCCAGGGGCTGGCGCCGCTGGAGGCACCGAAGAACTCTCGGTAGCCCTGCAAGGTCAGCGGTGCCGCGATCGACGGCGGGTTGGTGGCGGCTGCTGCCTCGGAGTGCAACGACGTCAGCAGCATCCACAACACCGGCAGCACGAACAGGATGCCGATCAGCCAGGCAACCATCCCGAGGATCATCCCGCTGCGCGGTGGCCGGGTCCGCCGCGCAGCGCCCTCGGTGGTGCGGCTC
>DASUII010000388.1:0-3877 GCA_036279835.1 Pseudonocardiaceae bacterium | reverse complement strand
AGCCCGACCGAAGGGAGAGCAGATGGCCGAGCGGGTCGTGTTGGCCTACTCCGGGGGTTTGGACACCTCGGTGGCGATCGGGTGGATTGCCGAGGAAACCGGAGCTGAGGTCGTCGCCGTCGCGGTCGATGTCGGTCAGGGCGGCGAGGATCTGGAGACGATCCGCCAGCGGGCCCTGGCCTGTGGCGCGGTGGAGGCCGTAGTCACCGACGCCCGCGACGAGTACGCCGAGCAGTACTGCCTGCCGGCGCTGCAAGTCAACGCTCTGTACATGGACCGCTACCCGTTGGTATCCGCGTTGTCCCGTCCGTTGATCGTCAAGCATCTGGTGGCGGCGGCGAAGTACCACGGTGCCAGCACGGTCGCACACGGCTGCACTGGCAAGGGCAATGACCAGGTGCGCTTCGAGGTGGGCATCGGCGCACTCGGGCCGGACCTGCGGGTGATCGCCCCGGTCCGGGACTACGCGTGGACCCGGGAGAAAGCGATCGCCTACGCCGAGGAACGCGACCTTCCCATCGACGTCACGAAGCGCTCGCCATTCTCCATCGACCAGAACCTATGGGGCCGGGCGGTCGAGACCGGGTTCCTCGAAGACCTGTGGAACGCCCCGACCAAAGACGTGTACTCCTACACCAGCGATCCCATCGAGTGGAAGGCGCCGGATACGCTGGTGGTCACCTTCGAGTCCGGCGTGCCGGTCGCCATCGACGGCGTCCCGGTGACGGTGCTCGAAGCGATCCAGCAGCTCAACACCCGGGCCGGAGCCCACGGTGTCGGCCGGCTGGATATGGTCGAGGACCGGCTGGTTGGCATCAAGAGCCGGGAGATCTACGAGGCGCCCGGCGCGATCGCCCTGATCACGGCGCACCAGGAGCTGGAGAGCGTCACCGTAGAGCGTGACCTGGCCAGGTACAAACGCAGCGTCGAGCAGCGCTGGACCGAGCTGGTCTACGACGGCCTGTGGTTCTCCCCGCTCAAGCGCGCGTTGGATGCCTTCGTCGCCGACTCCCAGCGCCACGTGACCGGCGAGATCCGGATTGAGCTGGCCGGCGGCCGGTCTACGGTGACCGGACGGCGCAGCCCGCAGTCGCTCTATGACTTCAACCTCGCCACCTACGATGCGGGTGACACCTTCGACCAGTCGCTGGCCAAGGGGTTCGTACAGCTCTGGGGGCTTCCGTCGAAGCTAGCGGCGCAGCGAGACCTGCTTGGCCGGGTCGAGCCGAAGACACCACGGGACCTGTCGTTGTGAGCGCGCTCTGGGGTGGCCGGTTCAGTGCGAAGCCGGCTGATGCACTGGCGGCGCTGAGCCTGTCGACGCATTTCGATTGGCGGCTCGCCCGGTACGACATCCGCGGCTCCCGGGCGCACGCGCGCGTGCTGCACGGCGCCGCGCTGCTCGACGACGATGAGCTGACCGCAATGCTGGACGCACTGGATCGCCTCGATGCCGCCGTCGATTCCGGCGCTTTCGTGCCGGTACCGGAGGACGAGGATGTGCACACGGCGCTGGAACGTGGCCTGATCGAGCGCGCCGGGCCGGAGCTCGGTGGCCGGCTGCGGGCTGGCCGCTCCCGCAACGACCAGATCGCGACACTGCTGCGAATGTGGCTTCGCGACGCAGCGCGCCGGGTCTCCAGCGGCACCCTGGACGTCATCGACGCGCTGCTTGACCAGGCACAGGCACACCCCGATGCGCCGATGCCGGGCCGCACGCATATGCAGCACGCCCAGCCCGTATTGCTTGCGCACCATCTGGGGGCCCACGTCCAAGCCCTGCTGCGAGACGTCGAGCGGCTGCGGGACTGGGATGCTCGGGCCGCCTTGTCACCCTATGGCTCCGGTGCGCTGGCCGGCTCGTCGCTCGGCCTGGACCCGGCTGCGGTGGCCGCCGAACTCGGCTTCGATGCGCCGGTGGAGAACTCGATCGATGGCACGGCATCGCGGGACTTCGCCGCCGAGGCCGCGTTCGTGCTCGCGATGCTGGCCGTGGACCTGTCCCGGATCGCCGAGGAGATCATCGTCTGGGCCACCGCCGAGTTCGGATATGTCACCCTGGACGATTCCTACTCGACAGGCAGCTCGATCATGCCGCAGAAGAAGAACCCGGATGTGGCCGAGCTGGCCAGGGGTAAGGCCGGCCGGCTGATCGGTAACCTCACCGGTCTGCTCGCCACACTCAAGGCGCAGCCGTTGGCCTACAACCGGGACCTGCAGGAGGACAAGGAGCCGCTGTTCGACTCCGTCGACCAGCTCGAGTTACTGCTTCCTGCGATGGCCGGGATGGTCGCAACCTTGGTTTTCCAGACCGAGCGGCTCGCCGAGCTGGCCCCGGCCGGGTTCACACTGGCTACGGATCTGGCGGAGTGGCTGGTGCGCCAGGGGGTGCCGTTTCGCACCGCGCACCACGCGGCTGGCGCCTGCGTGCGGCTGGCTGAATCCCGCGGGGTGAGGTTGGACGAGCTGTCGGAGATGGAGCTTGCCGCCGTCCATCCTGAACTCACGATCGACGTGCGCCGGGTGCTCAACGTCGCCGGGTCGATCAACTCCCGCGATAGCTACGGCGGGACCGCCCCGGACCGGGTAGCCGAGCAGCTGCAGCGCGCTCGGCGTGCCGCTGACGGGCACCGTTCCTGGATCAGCTAGTGGTGGTCAGGACCTTTGCCCGCGAATACCTCGCCGTTGACGTCCTGGCGGTAGCCCGGTTGCTGTTGGGTTGCCTGGTCGTTGCGGACAGACCCGACGGCCAGGTGGTGGTTCGCCTCGTCGAACTGGAGGCCTATCGCGGTTCCGATGATCCTGCGGCGCACTCCTACCGCGGCCGCACCGCCCGAAACTCAGTGATGTTCGGCCCGCCCGGCCACCTGTACGTGTATTTCGTCTATGGGCTGCACTTCTGTGCCAATATCTCGTGCTTGCCCGACGGGGAACCCGGTGCGGTGCTGCTTCGCGGCGCTGAGGTCGTCTCCGACCTTGCTACCGCCCGGTTGGCCCGGCCTACCGCGCGGTCCGACGCCGACCTCGCTCGCGGGCCGGCCCGGCTGGCGACGTTGCTCGGGCTGCGCCGCGAGCACAACGGTCTCGACGTCACCGATCCCACGTCGCAGGTGCGCCTGCTACCCGGCGATCCGATAGCCGCCGAACAAGTGCGCACCGGTCCACGGGTCGGCGTCGCCGCCGCGCAGGACCGTCCTTGGCGGTTCTGGGTGGCTGGCAGTCCGGCCGTGTCGGCGTACCGCCGGCGCCCGAACCCAACGAGCCCGCACAGCGGCTGATCGATTCGTGGCTTGTCATCGGGTGGGCCGCTGCTACCCCACCGGAGACGCTGAGTGCGCGCGTACACTCCGACGCGATGGCTAATTTCACTGAATTGGGCGACAGCTTCTCACCTAACGTCTATCAAGTCGCAGAGTGGGGCGACATCACCGCACGCGCGGACGGGCGCCAGGTTCGGTAACTGGTAGCGGCGATGTGCGGCCGCCCGCTCCCGGCTCTGGCAGCTGCGGACCGCCGATTTGACTTCCGTGGTGTGCTGGCCGTACCTTTCGGTTCGCCCCGCAGCGGAACGGACGAAGCGCTCAGCGAGATGGTGTTGAGAGCTTAGGCCGGGCCCGGGGGGAGCTCGACTCAGACGGCTGGTAAGCTTGATTGAGTCGTCGGGATCGTAGGAGGACCTCTCGAGGTCGGCCAGAACGAGACCGGGGTACGTTGAAGTGATTCATCCCGGATCTGATCGCTGCAAAGTGGTTCGTGATGGTGTGTGCTTGTTCTTTGAGAACTCAACAGTGTGCCGAAATGTTAGTGCCATGTTTTTTGTGTTGTTTTTATTGTTGTGCTAGTGTTTGGCTAGTGATCAGTGCGATGCCGTTTTGTG
>DASUII010000387.1:0-11453 GCA_036279835.1 Pseudonocardiaceae bacterium | reverse complement strand
CCGCCGACGAAACGCTGCGGGCGATTCCACGATGGCCCGTGCCCACAGCCCGGGGTAGCGCGGCCACCAGATACGCACGAGAAACCGTCCCGCTTCGATCGACCAGGGTGGTACGGCTAGTGCACGCTCGGCAGCGATGTGTTCGGCCAAAGCTCCGAGATACGCGTCGGTATGCGGATCGAGATCGCGTGGCCGGTCGACGATCCGCTGCGCGACGTCATCGTGCCCCCTGGCCCACCGAAGATCGTCAAGGAAATCCGCTACTGCTTCTCGCAACGCAACCCCATCTGCGATCCGATCTGCTGTCCGAGCGAGCGTCATGGGATGCCGAGCCTGCGGCGGCAGGAAGTCGCGCAGCTCGGTCTCATCCTCGAGCTGCGCAAAGATCCGCTCTGACGGGGTACTCATGTCACAGAGTCTGCCGTAACCGCATCGCGTCACGGCCATCTCCCACACCAGCACCTCGTTGAGATTCCGTTCCCTGCAACCACATGCGTCACGAACGTCCCATGAATGAGATGGGTGGATGCATGGCACTGCTGCGCGCAGCAATGCCGAGACCCTGAGCGACACGGACAGTGACGAGCGACGAGCATCCTTCGCCGACTACGTCTCGACCTCAGCCCCGTGCCGCCATGACCAGGCCAGCCCGATCGAGGACAGCCTTATTCGCGGAATCGAACCACGCTGGCCGTCGCGGCGACCCCAGCAGCGACTGCAACGTCCTGAACGCCGATTGCGGGTTGAGCTGTCGGCATGCCATAGGTGCTGTCGCGCGCAGCGCCCCGCAGGCCGGAGGTGTTCTTACTCTTCTACGAGACAGGGCTGTCTGTCTGGGCTGCCCGCCGATATGCTGACCTCGATGGGGGGTCGGAATCACGAGTTCGCGAGCCTCGACGGCGGTAGGTTTTGCATCGACCCGGTTCTGCTCGACCCGCTTCCGATCGACACCGGCGGGTGCGACGCCTCCACGTCCCTACATTTAGTCACGTCACAGCCCTTCGAGCCGAGGATTCGCCGATGAGTACTCAGCCCGCTGACTTGCCCGCCGACTTCTTCACCAAGCCAGTCTCCGAGGTCGATCCTGAGATCGCCGCGGTGCTCGCCAACGAGCTCGCCCGCCAGGAGAACACCCTGGAGATGATCGCCTCGGAGAACTTCGTGCCCCAGGCTGTGCTGGACTGCCAGGGCTCGGTGCTCACCAACAAGTACGCGGAGGGCTACCCGGGGCGGCGCTACTACGGCGGTTGCGAGCACGTCGACGTGGCTGAGCAGCTGGCCATCGACCGGGCCAAGGAGCTGTTCGGAGCCGAGCACGCCAACGTGCAGCCGCACAGCGGCGCGTCGGCCAACGCGATCGTCTTCAGCGCGCTGATGGAGAACGGCGACACGTTCCTGGGGATGAAGCTCGACCACGGCGGGCACCTCACGCACGGCATGAGGATCAACTTCTCTGGCCTGAACTACAACGTGGTGCCCTACGGCGTGGACCGGGAGACCTCCCGGGTGGACATGGACGAGCTCGCCCGGTTGGCCAAGGAGCACCGGCCGAAGATGATCCTCGCCGGCTGGTCGGCCTACCCCCGCCAGCTCGACTTCCCCCGTTTCCGGGAGATCGCCGACGAGGTGGGCGCTTACCTGTTCGTCGACATGGCGCACTTCGCCGGCCTGGTCGCCGCCGGCGAACATCCCAGCCCAGTGCCCTACGCCGACGTCGTCAGCACGACGATCCACAAGACCCTCGGCGGTCCACGCAGCGGCATGATCCTCTGCAAGGAGGAGTTCAAGAAGAAGATCAACTCTCGGACGTTCCCGGGGTGGCAGGGCGGCCCGCTGATGCATGTGATCGCCGCCAAGGCAGTGGCGCTGCGGATCGCCGCATCGGAGGAATTCCGGGAGCGCCAGCGACGCACCCGCGCCGGCGCCCAAGTGCTCGCCGAGGAGATGCTCGGCGGCGGGCTCAACGTCCTCACCGGCGGCACCGACGTCCACCTGGTGCTCGCCGACCTGCGGGAATCTCCGCTGGACGGCAAGCAGGCCGAGGACCGGCTCGCCGAGATCGGGGTCACCGTCAACCGCAACGCGGTACCCTTCGACCCGCGACCGCCCGCCGTCGCGTCCGGCCTGCGGATCGGGACCGCCCCGCTGGCCACTCGGGGGCTGCAGGAAAGCGATTTCCGGGAGATCGGCAAGATCATCACCGAAGCGCTCACCGGGGAGCTCGACGAGGCCAAACGAGCGTCGCTGCGCGAACGCACCCGGGTACTGGCCAAGCGTTACCCGCTGTATCCCCAGCTCGCACCCCACTCTGAAGGGCGGTGACGCGGGTGCCTGCCGGACCCATGCACCTGTTCATTCCTGGTCCCACCAATGTGCCGGACGCCGTGCGCTGCGCGATGAACGTGCCGATGCAGGACCACCGGGCACCGGACTTCCCCGAGCTGACCCTGCCGCTGTTCGCCGATCTCAAGACGGTCTTCGCCAACGAGACCGGCCGGGTGATCATGTATCCCTCTTCTGGAACCGGAGCGTGGGAGGCGGCGATCACCAACACCCTCAACCGGGGCGACCGGGTGCTGATGTCGAGTTTCGGCCAGTTCTCCTACCTCTGGGCCAATATGGCGCAGCGCCTGGGCCTCGACGTCATCTGCATCGAGCGGGAATGGGGCGAGGGCGTCCCGCTGGAGGACTACGCGCGTCACCTCGGCGAGGACAAGACCATCAAGGCTGTCTTCGTGTGCCACAACGAGACCGCCACCGGGGTGACCTCGGACATCGCCGCGGTCCGCGCGGTGATGGACGCGGCCGGCTCGGACGCGCTGCTGTACGTCGACGCGGTGTCGTCGCTGGCGTCCATCCCGTTCGAGCAGGAGGCCTGGGGCGTTGACCTGGCGGTGAGCGGCTCACAGAAGGGCCTCATGATGCCCGCTGGGATGGCCCTGCTCGGGGTCAGCGCCAAGGCGCTGGAGGCGCACAAGTCCTCGACGATGCCGCGCTGCTACTTCAGCTTCGAGGACATGCTCACGAGCAACGACCTCGGCTACTTCCCCTACACCCCGTCGGTGCCGATGCTGCACGGCCTGCGGGCCGCACTGAACCTGCTGTTCGACGAAGGCCTGCCGCAGGTGTTCGCGCGGCATCACAGGCTCGCCGAAGGGATTCGTCGCGGGGTCGACGCGCTGGGCTTGTCGCTGTGTGCGCTGGACCCGAAATGGTACTCCGACACCGTCTCGGCGATCCGCACCCCGGAGGGCGTCGACTCCGCGGAGGTCTGCCGGATCGGGTACCACCGCTACCGAACGTCGTTCGGGGGCGGCCTGTCCAAGGTGGCGGGCAAGGTGTTCCGGATCGGTCACCTCGGCGACCTCAACGAAGTCGCCTGCCTTGCCGCTCTGGCCTGCGCGGAGATGTCGTTAGCCGACGCCGGGGCCAAAATCGAGCTCGGGGCCGGCGTCGCGGCGGCCCAGGACTACTACCGCGGCGCGACCGCGGCGCTGGAAGCCACGGCTGGCCAAAACATGGGGTCAGCCGAATGAGCCACACCCTGTACCCGATGCGTCAGCCCCGGTTGCAACGCAGTGAACTGGCGGTGCCGGGATCGAACACCAGCTTCATCGACAAAGCGGCGGACAGCGCCGCCGACTTCGTCTTCCTCGATCTGGAGGATGCGGTCGCCCCCGGCGACAAGGAGCAGGCCCGCCGCAATGTCGTCGAGGCACTGCGCGACATCGATTGGGCAGCCAAAGGCAAGACAGTGTCGGTGCGGATCAACGGGCTGGATACGCACTATATGTATCGCGACGTCATCGACGTGATGGAACAGGCCGGCGACCGGGTGCACACCATCCTGGTGCCCAAGGTCGGGGTGCCGGCGGATCTGTACTGCGTGGAAGCACTCATCAACCAGATCGAGCAGGCCAAGGGCTACCCCAACAAGGTCGGCATCGAGGCGCTGATCGAGACCGCGCTCGGAATGGCCAACGTCGAAGCCATCGCGAGCAGTCCCGGCCGGTTGGAGGCACTGCATTTCGGGGTGGCCGACTACGCCGCGAGCAACCGCGCCCGCACGGTGAGTATCGGTGGCCTGAACCCGGACTACCCCGGTGATCAGTGGCATTTCGCGCTGTCCCGGATGATCGTGGCCTGCCGGGCCTACGGGTTACGACCGATCGACGGCCCATTCGGCGACTTCTCCGATCCCGACGGCTTCCGCGCCGGTGCCCGGCGGGCCGCAGCGCTGGGCGCTGAGGGTAAGTGGGCGATCCATCCCAGCCAGGTCGCGCTGGCCAATGAGGTGTTCAGCCCGCTGGCAGCGGAGGTCGACCGAGCGCGGCGGATCATCGAAGCGCTACGCCAAGCCGAGGCGCAGGGTAAGGGTGCCGCGGCGGTGGACGGCAAGATGATCGACGCCGCCTCGGAGCGGATGGCCCAGACCGTGATCGCGATGGACGAGGCGATCCGGACCGCCGCCGCGAGCCGGGCCTGAGAGGGTTGGGCGTGGACATTCACGAATATCAGGCCAAGGAGATCCTGGCCCGCTTCGGCGTACCGATTCCCGTTGGGGGGCTGGCCTACAACCCTGAGCAGGCGTCCTACCGGTGCACCGAAATCGGCGGGTCCGCTTGGGTGGTCAAGGCCCAGATCCACTCCGGTGGCCGCGGTGAAGCCGGCGGAGTGAAGATGTGCCATTCCGACCGTGACGTCCAAGACGTCGCGAACAGCATGTTCGGCCGGCGATTGGTCACCAAGCAGTCCGGACCGCGCGGCAAGCTGATCTACCGGGTGTACGTCGAGGAGGCCACCGACATCGCCCGCGAGCTGTACTTCTGCATCGTGCTGGACCGCCGCATCGAGCGGGTGTGCATCATCACCTCCGCCGAGGGTGGCATGGACATCGAGGAGCTGGCGGCCACCAAGCCCGAAGCGTTGGTGCGCACGACGATCGAACCCGCGGCCGGATTCCTCGAGTTCCAGGCGCGGGAGATCGCTTTCGCGCTGGGCCTGAAACCGGCGCTGCTCGCCGAGGCCAGCCGGATATTCCGCCGCGCCTACCGGGCCTTCCGGGACCTCGACGCCACCATGCTGGAGATCAACCCACTGGCCGTGACGACCAAGGGCAGCATGGTCGCGCTCGACGCCAAAATGTCCTTTGACGACAACGCACTATTTCGCCACCTCGACATCTCCGAGCTGCGGGACCGTAGCCAGGAAGATGCCCGGGAAAGCCACGCCGCCGACCGTGGGCTGGCCTACGTCGGCCTCGACGGCGACATCGGCTGCATGATCAACGGTGCGGGCCTGGCCATGGCGACGATGGATATGATCAAAGTAGCGGGTGGCGAGCCGGCGAACTTCCTGGACATCGGTGGTGGCGCGTCACCAGAGCGGGTTCTCAAGGCTTTTCGCGCGGTGCTGCACGATACCAAGGTCAAGGCGATGCTGATCAACATCTTCGCCGGCATCAACCGCTGCGACTGGGTCGCCCAGGGCATTGTGGCCGCGTTCAAAGAGCTCGACGTCAAGATCCCAGTGGTGGTGCGGCTGGCCGGCACGCACGTCGAGCTCGGGCATCAGATATTGCGAGACTCCGGACTGCCCATCATCACCGCGGACAGCCTGGCCGAGGCGGCCCACAAGGCCGTCGCCGTCGTGGGCACCGCCAGTGTCTAGGTTGCGGGGAGGGTCATGGCCATCCTGATCGACGAGCACACTCGCGTGGTGGTGCAGGGCATCACCGGGCGCATCGGGCGCTTCCACACCGAGGAGATGATCGACTACGGCACCACCGTGGTCGCCGGCGTCACTCCTGGCAAGGGCGGCGAGCAGGCGCTGGGCCGTCCGGTGTTCAACACCATGAAAGACGCCGTGGCCGAGACCGGGGCGAATGCGTCGATCGTGTTCGTGCCGCCGCCGTTCGCCGCCGACTCCATCATGGAGGCCGCGGACGCCGGGATCCGGTTCTGCGTCTGCATCACTGATGGCATCCCGATGCAGGACATGATGCGGGTCAAGCGCTACATGCGGCGTTACCGGGCGCATCAGCGGATGACGCTTACCGGACCCAACTGCGCGGGCACCATCTCACCCGGGCAGTCGCTGGTGGGCATCATGCCCGGGCATATCTACCTGCCCGGACGGGTCGGGGTGATCGGGCGCTCGGGCACCCTGGGCTACGAGGCCGCATCGCAGATGAAGGCGCTGGGCATCGGCGTGTCCACCTCGGTCGGGATCGGCGGTGACCCGGTGAACGGGTCCTCCTTCCGCGATCATCTGGAACTGTTCGAAACCGACCCGGACACCGACGCGGTGGTCATGGTGGGCGAGATCGGTGGCCCGCAGGAAGCCGAGGGTGCGGACTACGTCCGCGATCACATGACCAAACCGGTGATCGCCTACATCGCCGGGCTGTCGGCCCCCAAGGGCCGCAAGATGGGACACGCTGGTGCGATCGTGTCTTCCATCGGGGAGTCCGCCCAGGAGAAGACGAAGATTTTGGCGGCAGCCGGTATTACGGTGGCGGCTGATCCGTCGTGCATCGGGGAGACTGTGGCGCGCGTGCTCACGACCAACCTGCTGGAGGATCACCGTGGATGAGCCCGTCATCGTTGTCACCCGGCGCTGGCCGGCCCCGGTCGAGGACGAGCTGACGCGACGTTTCAGTGACGTGCGGCTCAACGCTGACGACGTCCCGCTCGGGGCCCACGGGCTACGCGCCGCGCTGGAGCACGCCGACGTCGTGCTGCCCACCGTCTCCGACCGGCTGCCCGCTGAGCTGTTCGAGGGTGAACTGCGGACGAAGTTCCTCGGGAACTTCGGCGTCGGCTACAACCACATCGACACCGCCGCCGCGGCCAAGGCAGGGATCGTCGTCACCAACACCCCGCGAGTGCTCACCGACACCACCGCTGACACTGCGATGACTCTGTTACTGATGGTCGCCCGCCGGGCTGGCGAGGGGGAACGCGAGGTCCGCGCCGGGCGCTGGACCGGGTGGCGGCCAACCCACCTGATGGGCGCCGACGTCACCGGCAAGACGCTGGGCATCGTGGGCATGGGCCGGATCGGAGTGGCGCTGGCCCGCCGCGGGCACTTCGGCTTCGGCATGCCGGTGGTCTTCTACGACCCGGCCGACTTCGAGCCCGACCACGGGATCCCCGGCGCCCGCCGCGTCAGCACCCTCGCCGAAGTACTGGCCGTCGCCGACTTCGTCTCACTGCACATGCCCGGCGGCGCCGAGAACACCCACCTCATCGACGCCGCGGCGCTGGCGACGATGAAACCCACCGCATTCCTGGTCAACAGCGCCCGCGGCGACGTCGTCGACTCCTCCGCGCTGATCGAGGCGCTGCGATCCGGGACGATCGCCGGCGCCGGACTCGACGTCTACGAGGGCGAACCCGAGATCCCGCAGGGACTGGTTGAGCTGGACAACGCCGTGCTGCTGCCCCACCTGGGCAGCGCCACTCTGGAAACCCGCACCGCCATGGGCATGCTCGTCCTGGACAACCTGCAAGATTTCCTAGCGGGCCGCGACCCATCCTGCCGGGTAGCGTGAGCCGTTGCCGCGGTCAAACCTGGACATCGTCACGGCGTGTGAGGCCTGGCGGAGGGCTGTTGCAGCGTGAGGAGGTGCCACCCGCGGCAACTTCTCGCCAAAGTTGCCGTCTCCGGCACATCCGCAACGGATCCACACACCTCCCCGTGGGACAAGAGTGGCTGATGGGACGCATGCCCGTCACGTTCCCCGTGCTCGCCGGTGGGTGATCCGGCAGGGCTGTTGCGGGCGATGTTCGATGCGGCGGTGGCGGCCGCGGATCCGCTGCAGCGGGTGCCGGGATTCCTGCCGGTACGGCCGTCCGGGCGGGTGGTTGTGGTCGGCGCCGGGAAGGCGTCCGCACGGATGGCGCAGGCGGTCGAGCAGGCCTGGGACGGCCCGCTGAGCGGACTCGTGGTGACCCGTTACGGCCACGCGGTGCCATGCTCGCGCGTGGAGATCGTGCAGGCGGCGCACCCGGTGCCCGACGCCGCCGGTGAGCGGGCCGCCCGCCGGATCCTGGAGCTGGTTTCCGACCTCGGTGCCGACGACCTGGTGCTGGCGCTGATCTCCGGCGGCGGCTCGGCCCTGCTGACGGTGCCCGCGCCGGGCATCACTCTGGCCGACAAGCAAGCGATCAACACCGCGCTGCTGCGCTCCGGGGCGTCGATCACAGCGATGAACCTGGTGCGCAAGCACCTGTCCGCGATCAAAGGCGGCCGGCTGGCGGCGGCGGCGTTCCCGGCTGCGACCGTGGGATTGTTGATCTCCGACGTGCCTGGCGACGACCCCGCCGTGATCGCCTCCGGGCCCACTGTGGCGGAGCCGTCCGCTCCGGCGCAGGCACTGGCGGTGCTGGCGGCCTACAACCTCCCGGTGCCGCCGGTAGTGCGGGAGCACTTGGCGACGTCGCCGGGTTGCCCAAGACCCGACGACCCGAGGCTGGCCCGGGTGACCAATCACGTGATTGCCACCCCGCAGCAGTCGCTGGAAGCCGCCGCGGCGGTGGCCCGCCAGGCCGGAGTCACACCGGTGATCCTGAGTGACTCGCTGGAGGGCGAGTCTCGGGAGGTCGGGATCGTGCTGGCCGGCATCGCCCGCCAGGTGCGCCGCCATGGCCAGCCGGCGGCACCGCCGTGCGTGCTGCTCTCCGGCGGCGAGACCACCGTGACCGTGCGCGGCACCGGCCGCGGCGGCCGCAATGTCGAACTGCTGCTGTCCCTGGCCCTGGCCCTGCGCGGGGCCGAGCACGTCTACGCCATCGCCTGCGACACCGACGGCGTAGACGGGACGGAAGAGGTGGCCGGAGCCCTGATCGGCCCGGACACCCTGCGCCGCGGCACGCAGCTCGGGGTGGACGCCGCAGCGGCGCTGGCCGACAACGACGGGCACAGTTTCTTCGCCACGCTGGGTGATCAGGTGATAACCGGTCCCACCCTGACGAACGTCAACGACTTCCGCGCCGTCCTCGTCACCTGAGCCTCTTAGTTACTCGCTGTGACCACTCATGTACCCAAAGTTGTTGTTGCACTGAGTCACCGCATGGCCTAGCTTCGTAACTGCGTGACCACGGAGAGTGAGGAGGCCAGCTCAGGTCACCTGGGGGCTGCCGAATACGGCGGATTGACATGCTGTCGTTGCGACACGGGGGAAGAGCTCGCTAACGCTGGAGTGCGTCGACGATTGGGGCATCGTCTCGCAAGACGGCCCCAGGCGTGCACATCATCTCCGCATAATTTCACGGGCGGCACAACGTTGTACAACCTCCCTAGGTCGCTTGAGTTCTGTTGGCCTGCACAACTCGTCCATCGGCTGAAGCGAAAAGGAGCGTTATGAGGATTGCGGATATCTTCACAATGGGTGACGGCAGTTTACGACGTCCTGACACCTGCGACAACGACTGCTACTACGGCTACATCGAGCCCGGTGAAGGCAGCGAATCGCTCACCGACCCCCGCTTGCAGCGCAGTGGGCTTGCGGCGATCATCGGGAGTCGTGCTAATGGTGGCAGTGGGCTGGCCGGCCTCTTTGAACTCAAGGACTAGCTGGTAGGGCGTGCGGCGGTGGCCTGCAAGGTCCCCGGCGGGCTAAGGCCACCGCTGCGCCATGTCCACTAACCCGTCATGTCTTCCAGTTCGCGGCCCTTGGTCTCCTTGACCGCCTTGAGCACGAACCCGAAGGACAGCACGGCGAAAACCGCGTAGAGCCCGTAGGCGAAGGACAAGCCGGCATTCGACAGGACCGGGAACGTCGTGGTGATGGCGAAGTTGGCCAGCCACTGAGCGGCGGCGGCCACGGCGAGCGCGACCGCCCGGATCCAGTTGGGGAACATCTCGCCGAGCAGCACCCAGACAACGGGCCCCCAGGTCGTGCCGAATGACACGACGTAAAGGTTGGCGGCGATCAGCGCGATCGTTCCCCATGGCTGAGGCAGGGTGACGTCCTTGCCGATTCCGATCGATTGAGAGAAGCACACAGCCATCGTTCCCAGGGTCACCGCCATACCCAACGATCCGCCGAGCAGCATCGGTTTGCGACCCACTTTGTCGACGATGGTGATGGCGATCAGCGTGACCAGGACGTTGGTCACCGAGGTGATGACGGTGATCGTGAGCGAGTCAGACTCGCTGAATCCAACCGAACGCCACAGGCTGGTCGAATAGTAGAAGATCACATTGATGCCGACGAACTGCTGAAAGATCGATAGCAGGATCCCCACCCACACAATGGGGAGCAGCCCGAGACGGGGTCCGCGCAAGTCCGACAGCCTCGGTGCGTGTTGGTCCTCGCGTCGCAGGCTGACCACGATGTCCTGCACCTTGCGCTGCACGGCTTCGACGCTTCGGGCGCCCAACACCTCGCGCAGTACCTCAGCGGCGCGGATGAGCTCTCCCTTGGCCACCAGATATCGGGGCGATTCCGGAATCTGCAGGGCCAGCACGGCGTAGGCCAGGGCGGGAACCAGTCCGGCGAGGAACATCCACCGCCAGGCCGACAGACCGAACCAGAGCAGCTGGCTCGCCCCGCCGGCGAGGTTTGCCAGGAACGCATCGGACAGCAACGCGACGAAGATGCCGGAGACGATGGCCAGTTGCTGCAGCGAGCCGAGTCGGCCGCGGATGTGCGCAGGCGCGACCTCGGCGATGTAGGCCGGAGCGATTACCGAGGCCATCCCGACGCCCAGGCCGCCGACGAACCGCCATGCGATCAGCGACCACACCGAGAAGGCCAGTCCAGCCCCGACCGCGCTGACAGCAAAGAGCACCGCGGCGATGACCATGGCCCGCACCCGGCCCAGGTGGTCCGCGGTCCGGCCGGCGTACCACGCGCCCACGGCGGAACCGAGCAGCGCACAAGACACCGCGAAACCCGTGAGGCCAGGACTGAGGTGAAAGGCTCCCTGAATGGAGTCCACCGCACCGTTGATCACCGCGGTGTCGAAGCCGAAGAGGAAGCCGCCGACGGCGGCGACCACCGATATCAGGATCACCTTGGCGGTGGTCCGCTGGTCCACGCCGGAAATGGCCATCTGGCCTCCTTGGATGCTGGGTAACAGCTTGCCAAGTCCGGGCCGAATCGGCAGCACAGACGGAGGTAGAACAAGGAAATGCCCCAGCCACACCAGCTACACCAGGTCTCCGGGGTGATGGCTGACGAGCAGGGTGATCACCGCCTGGGGCAATCGACCGCAACCCCGTGTCTGGGCGACGATGTCGAGGGTGCCGGTTGGTCCGATGTGTACGCTCGGAGACGCGGTACCGTCCTCAATCTGCTTGGCGATCGCGATCGCATCGTTGATCGGGATTGCGAATCCCTCAGCATCGGAGGAGTGGGACCCGGTAGCAGCTGCGGTGTCGATACCCACGACCTGCCCAGCGGCGTTCACCAGCGGGCCACCGGAGTCACCGGGCTGGAGGTC
>DASUII010000386.1:0-8425 GCA_036279835.1 Pseudonocardiaceae bacterium | reverse complement strand
GACAGACACCCCACACACTGCAGAACCCCGTCACGAGCTGCAGGTGGGGCCAACACTCATCGGTAAACCACGCCCCCAAGATCGCTAAGTGGGGCCAAAACTCACCCACAGATGGGGCCAAAACTCACCCTTGAAGCCACGGAGTGCACCCGGTGGTGATAGACACTTTCGATCCAGGCCGTGAACAGGCCGTTGAGTTCCAGTAGCGCCGCGGCCGGGGTGAGCTGCTGTTCGGTCAGCTCGGCGGCGCTGGTGTCGGCGACTTCGACGAGGAACTGATCCCGCACGCCGCGAAAGAAACGTTCGATCTTCCCCCGGCCTTGTGGCCGGTGCGGGGTGGAATGCACCAGCCGGATTCCGAGTTTGGCGCACGCCCGCAACAGCCAGGAATCAACAAAGGCGCTGCCGTTATCCACATAGGCGGTGCCCGGAACGCCTCTGGCGGCCAGCGCTGGCTCCAGCGCGGCGGCCAGGCGCACGGTGTCCTCGGCGAACCCGAACCGGTAGCCCACCGCGAGCCGAGAATGATCGTCCAAAAACGCGAAGAGATACGTTTTTCGGCCACCTACCCGTGGCCCGTGCAACGCATCTCCCACCCACCGCTCGTTGGGTGTCTCGGCCTCGAACCGGCCGAACACCACACCGCCGCCGGTGGCGGGGCCCATCAACTCGCGGCGGTGGAACAGCCGCAGCAGCGTGGACTCCGACGGCGAATAGCCACCCGCGGCCCGCAGGATCCGGGCGACCTGCGCGGCGGTGCGGTCCGGGTTCTCCCGCTTCAGTGCCACCGCCAGCTCCAACACCTCGGTGTCGAGGCGGGTGCCGGGCTGGCGCAGCGACGGGGTCAGCGCATCGAATCCGCCGGCGCGATACCGACGAATCCACCGATCTAAAGAGTCACGGGAGTAGCGGAGCTGCCCACCGAAGGGACCCTGATGGACGTGCGCGGCGATCGCCCGCACCACCCGGCCCCGCGCCTTGGTCGACAAGCCAGCCTCCAGCGCGAGACAGATCAGCTGGTATCGGAACAACGCCACCTGCTGCGCCCGCGCCCGGCGTGTCACGCCGTCCTGATCGTGCGTGCTCACCACGAAAACCTCGATTCGCCAAAGAAATACCCGGCCGGGACTGGCCGGGCAGTGACCCTGGCGAGGATTTCGCTCAACCACCGGGCTGCGTCAGAGGCGACTGGTGTTGCCGGTGCCACCCGCACCCAGCGGCGGCCAGCCCGGCGACAGGAGCCGACCAGCCGAACAGGCCGCCGCGACCTGCCACCCCGTCACCGGGCCCAGCACCCCGAACACACCAAAGCGGCCAGTCACCGCCGTACTCGCCGCCCCCAACGCGGCGAGTACGGCGCGCCACGGCGACCCCAGGGCCTTGGGCACCACCTGATCCACCCCGGCGCGGTGGGCTACCCGCAGCAACCGTGTCCGCACCGCCTCCAACCGGGCGCCCATCACCCGCAGCCAGCCCCGCACCGTCGCCACCGGAACCCCAGCTCCGGTCCGATCACCCGATGCCCCGACCCACCCGCCCGGGCAACCAAGGCCGCGCCGATCACCTCGACCGCATACGCACGCCGCAGCAACACCGTGACCGGCAACAGGACATGGGTGACCAGACACACCGGACAACGGGCCCGCCGCGGGTGCAACACCCCCGCAAGACCATGCACACCCCGAGGGCGCGCCCACCCCCACGGACGCAGCACACCGGGGCAGCCCGGGCAGACCACCTGCCCAGACGCCAACCGCGATTCGACCCGAACCTGATCAGCCTCTACCGTCACCAGCGGGTGCCTCCGTGCATCCAGCACGGCCCTCCCGCGGCGGTCCCCACGACACAAGCGGGAGGGCCGTCGTCGTCTCCACTCAACTAGCGCAGTGACGGTGACGGTGACGACAAGACAAACCCACACACCGACCAGCGCCTCCGGCGGCGTCCGCAACCTCAATGACGGACCGCTACCCCTACGTCGTCATCCGGAACGACGGTCAACATTCGTGCTGGTCAGGGGCTGTTTGTGCTGAGTGGCGGGTCAAGGATTCGAACCTTGGAAGGCATCAGCCGACGGATTTACAGTCCGTTCCTTACTAGGCGCCGCTAACCCTGCACCCCGTCGGCAAGGTCGACCTATGGGCCGTCGTCTGGCCGTCGGACGTCGAGAAGTATTGAAGAAACACGGAGAAGCACCGAGAGCGTCCCTCCTGGTCAACCGCGCCGCACCACCCGTTGGCGCAGGCGACGAAGTGTACGGTGGACGAGCTGGCCTATAGGCCGGATACAGCAGTCACCCGGGACGCTTTCGTGCTCTGATTCACAGACGGCCGGTCCGGGCACATCGGGTACCGAACGTTGGCCTGGCGTTTATCCTTGCTCGGCTGCCTGTTTAATGGCTTCCAGCGTTGCCGTCATGTTCTCTTCTTGCTCGTTGAGACGCAGGGCGATGATGCTGTCCTCACGCTCAGGTGCCTTCGCGATCGCGTCGCTCAACCCGGACGGGCCGGGGCCCATGACCGCGCGGTAACGCAGGATGGTGCCCCCGGATCCGTCGGAAGCCAGCTGATAGCGCCAGGTGGCCGAGGCGTACTGCGCGTCTCCCACCGCCCACGCAAAGCTGACGCCAGGCTGGGCCTCGATCACCACCGACACGCTGGTCCACTGCCGGCCGTGCCGAACCTGGTGACCGCGGAAGCGCGCCCCCACCGCAGGCCCGTCGGCGTCGTCGATCCACTCGGCGTGCGCACACTCGCCACCCCAGTCGCCGACCCGAGTGATGTCACTGACCAGCGCCCAAACCGTTCCCGGCGGGGCAGCCACACTACGACAAACTTCCAGCGCGGGTAGCTCAGACAGATGCATCCCGCCTACCCTACGACAGCTCCCACCAGCCAGCAGATCAGCTTGCGGACAGTAATGTCATTGTCGCTAGCCAAGGCCGCCGGGGCGCCGGCTGATCGGGCTGCGCCAAGCCAACGGACCCCTCCAGCTCCAGCATGCAAGATCCGTGATCGCTGCGGCGAGGCTGGTTGACAAGCAACTGATCCAGAATCAGGTGCTCGGCGAGCGGACACAGCCGATCAGAGCCCGCGGCTCAAGATCACCTTTGCCTACATCAGTTTCTACATCAACGGCGACGGACGATCACGGACGTGCTTGGACCTGAACCGGAAGAAAAGGCACGACCCTGGACAACGAGCAGGTAGTGGCGGGGCGCTGCCTGCGACTACGGAACAGAAGGTCATAAATCCCTTTGCATTGCAGTGTTGTGATGTCTCGGGACACCGTGCACGGGTGTCTCGGGACAAGGTTCACGTGGGGTTGGGGTTGGTAGTCGCGGGTCGGGTCGGGTCGGGTCGGGTTTCGGGTCGAGTTGTAGTTGTCGGAGTAGCTCGCCGTCGGTAGTGAACACTCTGATGCCGAGGTTGTAGATGAGGACGACGATGCGGCTGCCGACGTAGCGGCCACCGATACCGATACCGATGTGGTGTAGCCGGGGGATTGATCAAGGCTTCTGGGCCAGACCGCCGTATTGCGTGACTTCGGTAATGACACCGATGTCGGTGGGGTCTGGGCGCCACAGTGAACACGACACCACACCCGGCTCTAGCAAGTCTAGTCCGTCAAAGAACTGAACGAGCTCCTCCCGGCTGCGAGTTCTGATTGGCGGTGCGCCGCTGGCGTTGTACTGCGCAATGGACGTTTCAATCGCCTCAGCATGGACTTCCGCGGTGGGGTGGGACATCGCGAGGTAGCTTCCTGAAGGCAACGCGTCGACGAGCCGCTTGACAATACTGTGCGCTTCGGTGCCATCAAGGATGTAATTCATGATACCCAATAGCATGAGTGCAACCGGCTGGGTGAGGTCTAGGGTCTTGGCGGCACCTTCAAGGATCAACTCGGGGTCGCGAACGTCAGCATGAAGATAATCCGTTTTTCCCTCAAAAGTGCTGGTAAGCAGAGCACGCGCGTGGACCAGCACCATCGGATCATTGTCGACGTAGACGATGCGGCACTCTCGCGCGTTGGCCTGAGCAACCTGATGAGTATTGTTCGCAGTAGGTAGTCCTGTACCGATGTCGAGTAGCTGGCGTATCCCGGCGTCTTCGACCAGATACCTGACGACCCGGACAAGGAAACCGCGGTCGGCGCGCGCGGCGTCGAGCAGGTCGGGAAAGGTCGTCAGGACCTGCTCGCCGACCTTACGATCTATCGGATAGTTATCCCTGCCGCCGAGCATGTAGTCCCAGAACCTGGCTGGTTGCGGAATTGTGGTATCAATGCCCGGAGGGGGTGTCCGTCCGGCCCCGGACGAGCTGTCCGCCACGAGTCGTCTCCTACCGTGCGCGCCGATCCCCGATCCGAGGCAACTGTAGCTTCCGGACGCTGCATCGAGCACTCTTCCGAACTGATGATCACGTTCGCGGTCACCAGAACTACTCAGAGTGATGTCGCCCTTTTGTTCGAGGCGGGGTTGTGTGGTTCTTGGCGTCCGGTGCGGTCCCAGACCTCCGGAACTTGAGTGACGGTCGCAGCTGAGCTTCGCCAGCCGTTTCTTGATCTTGTAATTGAGACGAGCGGGGTCACTTGGGGGATCTGGCACCGGGGGTGTTGAACTCGGCGAGCGGAGTTCGAGTGATTTTGGGGCCGGGTGGCGTGTCGATCGCGACGGTGATTGACCTGGAGGTGTAAGCGATCTGCCCGCCACCGCTGCGTCAGCCACGGCGAACCTCATCTCTTTCGGGAACAAGTCGATTCCGGAAAGGCCACGTCACGGGCACGTCCTTCAACCGATTCCGGAGATCTGGGTCCGGTCACCTGACGAGTGATCGTTTGGACACTTTATGGTCACAAAACACATCCAAACAACCGAATATGACCGCAGACGACGCGCGATTGCGATTGCGAAAGCCGCAGGTGATCGGCGCTATCGACGAATAACCACAACTACCGTCCCAGAATCCTTGGATTCGGGGTTCGACCGCAACCGGCCGCAGGATCAAGTTCAGGACTACGGCAGCACGGTAGGGGGTTGCCGCGATAGACCACCGAGTGCCCATGTCACAGGCCTTGGACATCAGGGCCGACCGGGGCCATAGCAGGGCTTGGTTCATGCGGCTCCGTGGCTGCTTGCCTGCTGTCGCGCAGCTAGCGGTTCCTTTAGCTCCCAACGACGTGCCGGCACCAAGTATCTCTGCCGCCAGTAGCCGCGCTGCGGGAGTGCATCGGCGTTTGCCCGGGCAGTTTCACGATGATCGTGGCGATGCCGACTGTGATGCCGCCTTTGAGGGCGTCGGTCTTGAATGCCCCATTGAGCGCCGTCGCTGCTCCGTCGGAGAGTTTGACCGTCGTGCCCTGCAGCGTGGCCGTGCCTGCTTGTGCGTCAGTGGTGATCGGCTGCAGAGTTGATCCGTCAAGGTCGAACAGCTTGGTGTTTGCGGCAACCACTCGACCGTTGGCCAGCACTCGGCCGGTCAGTATCGCCGGCTTGCCGGGATCGATAACGAAGTTGTCGATCTGGACGGTGGTGTCATTTTTGGTGAGCTTCAACCCACTGCCCTGGTGTATCAGGCGGCCCTGTACATAAGGATCAACTTCGCCGGGCTTGTAGACCGTGACGTGGCCGCCTGTGATCGGGAACGTGGCGACGCCATCGGTCACCGTGGCCTTCCCCGACGGCGATGGCATCACCTGGAGAGACTTCAGCGCCGAGACGAATCCGGAATCCAGAGCCACCGAGGTGGAGATGCCGGTCACGTGCGGGATTGCGGCCACCGGCTGTGGCGACTGTGGATCAGCCGTCGCGACGCCGCCGCTCCACGCGACCAGGGCGACCGTGGCCAAGGCCGCCGGGGCGCCTGCCCCTCGTCGTAAGACACTTCCCATTCGAACGCTCCTCGACTCGTGTGACCGCTGCGCGCGGTATCCCAGACTTGTGTTCGCTCCTGAACCACCCCGGGTTCGATCGATGAACGCTGACTCCTGCGAGCCCGCAAGATGTGAGGTGGTCACTTACGCTGTGTTGGGAAATCCGCGGATTCTCGGGTGGAATTGTCACTCCCAGCCACCATAGCGATGATCATCTCCACCCTTTACCTACCCGAAACAACCGCCAACATCCAGCACCAGCCCGTGCTGTCGAGGAGGGACTCCGCTGGCCAGACGAAGTGTTCCGTCATGACCGGCACCGTCCGGTAGTGGCTTCTGGTAATCGCTAGGCCGCAGGTTCGAGTCCTGCCGGGGGCGCTAGCTGCACAAACGGATCTTGGGCTCCGAGCACACCGCTTGTAAAGCTAGATATTGGACCCGCTGCGATGGATGCGACGGCGCCACTCCGACCCGCCATAGTGGACGTCGGGGACCTCTCCGAGCTTCTCCCCGACTGGCGCCGCCACCTGGCATCAGTTCAGGCACACCATGGCGCACCGCTGGCTGGCCAATGGGCAGCAGGAGCAGGACCTGATGCGTCTTGCCGGGTGGCGCAGCTGGCAGATGGTCGGCCGCTACGCCGCGTCGGCCGCCGACGAACGGGCCCGCGACGCGCACCGCCGCGCCGGCCTCGGGGACCCAGCTCTGACCGATTGAATGGCAGAGAGAATGTGATCGACGTCACACACTGAGCGCGTTCGTTTCTACTATTCACCGTAATTGCCGGCCAGTGCGGCAATGCGAGCGAAACGACGGGCGAATCCCAGACGCGTTCCCCATGCGATTCGGAATCATCGCTCACAGCGTAAAGTTCCTGCATGCTGAGGTAAACCGTCGCGCAGTGGTCACGACTGCACGTCGCGGTGCACGCCGACCAACCACGCGGCGACGGCTTCGCTGCCGAACTCGCCACCGCGCAGCCACTCTCCGGGCGTCGCCAGCGCCTCGCGTACTTCAAGCAGACCGGGCGACACTCCGAGCCCCGGACCCTCCGAGGGCTCAGGTGACACCACCCTCTAACCATGCTGTTGCGCCTTGTGCAACTCGCGAAGGACGCGGACAGCGGCGAGAAGAACTGCCCGAGCGTCCACGACGACCTTGACGGCACCGACTTCGTTCTGGTCGGCCCAACCGTCGACAGCTCGCAGGTGGACAACGTCCTGCCGCACGAGGGTGTTGTCAGGATCAAGCGCGAGGTCGTCATCGAAGCGGTTGCGCGGTATCTGGCTCGCTGATGTCGCCGGGGTTCGACGACTACTTCGAGTGCGCTCAGGTCGACATCTTCCGGCTGGAGACGCTGCAGAGCTACGGCAACTCCGGCGAGGATCCGGCCCTGGCCGCGTTCCAGGCCGGCGAGCCACAAAACTGATCACCCGGCCAAACGGGAGTGGATTGCACTGGTGGCCAGGCGCACCGCGGCGGGCTGCACTATGCATCGGGTCCACGTGGTCACCGAGCCGATCACGGACTACTTGCGATTCGAGCTGACCTGGAGCTACCGGCCGAACGTAGAGGCTGGCGAGCTGATCGGCATTGTCGCGGTGCTACCGGGCGAGCCCTGGCCCATCGAACTGCCCCAGCGGACAGACTTCTGGCTGTTCGATCACTCCGTGCTCTACGGGACGCGGTACGACCAGGACAACGCCTGGCGCTCGACGGAGCGGGTGACCGACCCGGCCGCTATCAAAGCGGCACGCCACTGGCGCGAGGCTGCGCTGCGCCTAGCCGTGCCCTGGCGGGACTACATCGCTGCACACCCCCCGCTGGCGAGGATCGTTTCCGAGACAGACCTCGCGGCGTTCTAAGCGGAAGGGGCGGCCGGTGGCGCTGAGTCCGCGCCGTGCTCGCCTGGCCGCGCGGCTCAAAGCGATCCGAGCGGGTGCCGCCCCATCCGGTAGCGAGTTCGCCCGGCGCATCGGCTGGGGCCAGCCCCGTCTGTCGAAGCTGGAGACCGGCAAGCAGCTACCCACCGAGGCCGACATCCGGGCCTGGATCACTGCCGCGGGAGCCGACGAATCGGTTACGGCCGAACTGTTGGGGCTGCTTGCCGCCGCTCGGATCGAGTACGTCACCCACCGCGATGAGTCGCGCATCGAGGGCGGCCTGACCAAAGTCTCCGAGGCGCAAGCGGCGCTGGAGGCGGTGGCCATGCACATCGCCGAGTGGCAGCCCGCCATGGTGCCCGGCTTGGTCCAGACCGCCGCATACGCCCGGGAGCTGTTCGAGCGGCCGGACCGATCCACCCTGACGGACCCCGGCGACGCCGATCCCGACGCGATGGCGACGGCACGGGTGCGGCGCCAGGATGTTCTCTACCAGCCAGGCCGCCGGATCGAGCTCATTGTCGGCGAGGCTGCTCTGCGCTGCACCCCTGGGACGATCGGGACCCTGCTGGGCCAACTGGACCGGCTCGTATCGGTTACCGACCTACCGACCGTCGAGCTGGGGATCGTGCCGTTCCCGCTGATGCCGGTGATGCCGTTGTCTAGCTTCT
>DASUII010000385.1:0-3105 GCA_036279835.1 Pseudonocardiaceae bacterium | reverse complement strand
CCGGCTCGGCGACGCAGGCCGCGAGCATCTCCTGGGCGTAGGGCTCCCAGTCGGTGGCCAGATGCAGCGTGGCACCAACGGCCAGCCGGGACGTCACTAGGGCGACCAACTCGCGTCGGACCAACCGGCGCTTGTGGTGGCGTCGCTTGGGCCACGGGTCGGGGAAGTAGATCCGGACTGCGTGCAGGCTGCTCGCCGCGACGTGCTCGTGCAGCACCGTGTACGCGTCGCCGCGGAGCAGTCGCAGGTTGCTGATCTCAGCCTGCTCGATGCGCAGCAGCAGCTGGGCCAGCCCAGGCTGGTAGATCTCGACGGCGAGATGATCGACGTCGGGTGCTTCCAGGGCCATCGCCGCCGTCGACTCACCCATCCCCGAGCCGATTTCCAGCACGATCGGCGCGGTGCGCCCGAACCAGCCGGCGGCATCCAGCGGTCCGTCGGGCAGATCCGCGACGTTTGCACCCCACCGGTCCCAGCAGCGGTCCCAGGCGCGTTGCTGCCCGATAGTCATCCGGGCGCGCTGCGGGTAGATCGTCTGCACCTGCCAAGCCTGCCCTGCCCAGGGTTGCGGCGCGCGGGCAGGATGGTCGGCGTGAACACACTGAAGGAGTGGGTGGATCTGGTGTGCCGCGAGCTGGACATCACCGACGCCGTGTCGCCGACCGCGATGCAGTCGCGGGTGCTGGACATGTCGCGGGACGTCGCGCACGGCGTCGCGCGGCCGGCTGCCCCGCTCACCGCCTATTTGCTCGGCCTGGCCGCCGGTCGCAATAGCGACCCGGAGGCTAGTTCTGCGGAGCTCACCCAGCGGGTGTGCCAGCTGGCCCAACGTTGGGCCCAAGAACACGGCCCTGGATCGTCCACGGAATCTGGATCGCCCGCCAAATAACGGGAGGCCCGGATCGTCCCCGAATGACGACCCGGGCCATCCCGTGGTGCCCGCTCGCGCACCCCCCGTGTGCGGGCCTCGGGCGTTCATCGCTTGGCTGGGCGTTCCGGCGTGGCGTCCAGGTTGTGCGACCAACAATCCATACGGTGCCGCACCGTGCTGGCCGGCGCACGAGGGTTATCCCCTACCGAGACCCTGGGTCCAGCACCCTGAGATCCCCAGAAGCCTGCGTTTCGCCAGCCTGCGCAGTGATGCCGCGTCGCTCGCGCTGCGCCGCTGCGGCGTCTCGGACATCGATTTCGCTCAGCGCGACACCGTTGCCCCGGAAAGCACGACCTTCGTCACATTGGCAACATCCGTCCCAGCTGGGAGGTGTGGGGATATTTTACGTAGGTGCCGCAGGTGGCAACTTGGTGGGAAAGTTGCCACCTCGGCACCTACGCGCGCTGCCACACCGATTCCTTGGGCGACACGGACAGTGACGGTGCCCCTTTGTCAACCTCCTACCGCTTCGCTGGGGATAACTGCGCTCGCTGTGCATAGCCGTACCGGCAATGGGGCTGAATCGGACCGTCTGTCGGAGCTGTCCGGCATCGTGGCCGGCATGGCACGTCGAATCCAGGACCGCACCTATCGCAGCACAGCAGAGCTGATGAGAGCCATCCGAGACGAGCACGTTCTGACCCAGGACGAGCTTGCCGGGCGCACCGGCCTGAGCCGATATCAGCTGTGTCGCTGGGAGAAGGGCGCCCGCGAGCCCACTCTGGCGATGGTGCGCAGGTTACTGGGCGAGTTCGGATTGGCGGTCACCTTCGGGGTGGAACCGAGTACCGCTGGTCTTGACGAGCGGCTGGAATCCGGCGTGGACGCGATAGGTCTGGATGCATGGTTGTTGGCGAACGGGGTGATCTGGCCCGCGCTGGCAGCCCGGGTGCCGATGGTTATCGGCGGCGAGTTCGCGGCAGGTCTGCAGGGTGTTCCGATCGAGGAGCCGGAGATGGTGCTCCATCTGAGACTGACTGATCTCAACGCATTTCACGAGGTGGTGCGGACCGCCCGGTGCTCGCTGGGAGTTCTCGGGGCATCCCTTGATCCACTGGAACCCGAAGAGATCACCGAGGGTAGCGAGCTCGCGGTGGTCACGATGGCGGGGACCATCCGGATTCTGCTGCTTCGAGAGCTTCCAGTAGCGAAAGTGATCAGTGTCGAGCCTCAGTTCGTCGGGGACAAGACCCCGATCGACGTGCCGGTTGTTCCGTTGGCGGCGTTACGAGAGTCCGGGATGCTCGACACGGCCGCGGCTGTGCTGGCGCAGCGGCTGCTGCAACGGGCGACGGGTTAGGGTCGGACATTGTGAGTACCGGCATGATCGATCCCGATTTCCTTGCCCTGCCGTTGCGGGCGGTGGCCGATGCCGCGCTCGGGCGGGCGGGTGAGCTTGGCGCCGAGCACGCCGACGTCCGGATCGAGCGGACCACCCAGCAGCTGATCAGGCTGCGGGACGGAACTGTCGCGACAGCGCAGGACTCGACCAGCGTCGGGCTGGCCGTCCGGGTGATCGTCGAAGGCACCTGGGGTTTCGCCTCGCACCTCGAGCTGACCCCGCAGTCCGCCGTAGCCACTACGGAGCGGGCCATCGAGGTGGCTCGCACGCTGCGTCCGCTCAATGCGGAGAGGGTGGAGTTGGCGGCGGAGCCGGTATACCCCGACGCGGTGTGGGTCGGCGACTACGAGATCGACCCATTCACGGTGCCGCTGGGCGAGAAGGTCGCGTTGCTGTCGGAGTGGTCGAGCCGGTTGCTCGCCGCGGACGGGGTCGAGCACACCGATGTGACGTTCCGGGCGGCGAAGGAGACCAAGTTCTACGCCGACTCCGCTGGTACCAGCACCACCCAGCAGCGGGTCCGGATGCATCCGGCACTCACCGCGGTCACCGTGGACCGGGCGTCCGGTTCGTTCGAAAGCATGCGGACCTGCGCGCCACCCACCGCCCGCGGCTGGGAGTACCTGGCCGGGAACACCCACTGGGACTGGGACGGTGAGCTGGCGCAAATCCCGGACTGGCTGGCCGAGAAGGTCAAGGCGCCCAGCGTCCAGGCCGGCCGGTACGACCTGGTGATCGACCCGACCAACCTGTGGTTGACGATCCACGAGTCGGTGGGTCACGCCACCGAGTACGACCGGGCGATCGGTTACGAGGCTGCCTACGCGGGCTC
>DASUII010000384.1:0-8101 GCA_036279835.1 Pseudonocardiaceae bacterium | reverse complement strand
TACGCCTTGACCGGCTCGGGTTCGGCGATGGGGTTTGCGCCGTGGATCGGGCCCTCGGCGTTGGCTAGCCGGGTGGCGCCGCCGCCGGTGGCGCCACCGCCCCAACGCAGCGAGATGACCTCGGCGGCGATGGCCACCGCGGTCTCCTCGGGAGTGCGGGCGCCCAGGTCAAGCCCGATCGGCGAGGCGATCTTCTTGAGCTGCTCGTCGGTCACGCCCGCCTCGCGTAGACGTTCCTCGCGGTTGCGGTGGGTCTTGCGCGACCCCATCGCGCCGATGTAGGCGAGGTCCAACTTCAGCGCCTCGACCAGCACCGGCACGTCGAATTTCGGGTCGTGGGTGAGCACGGTGATCACGGTCCGCTGGTCGATCCGCCCGGCCTCGACCTCCTCCTTGAGGTACCGGTGCGGCCAGTTCACGACGACCTCGTGCGCGTCCGGGAAACGGCTCTTGGTGGCGAACACCGGTCGCGCGTCGCACACCGTCGTGTGGTAGCCGAGGAGTACCCCCACCCGGGCCATCGCGGCAGCGAAGTCGATCGCGCCGAACACCAGCATCCGGGGCGGCGGCTGCATGGAGTTGACGAACACATCCATGCCTTCGCCGCGGCGCTCACCTTCGGGGCCATAGTGCAGGGTGACCACCCGACCGGCGGCAAGGGCGCCGCGGACGTCTTCGAGAATCGCCTCGTCGGCGTGGGATGAGCCCACCGTGCCGGTGTGCCGGTCGGGCCAGACCACCATCCGTAGGCCAACGCGCTCGGGATCGGGGTGCGCGACCACGGTGACTACCGCGACCGCCTCCTTCTTTTCCACCGAGGCGGCGACGTCGTCGAGCTCAGGGAAGTGGATCGGGTCGACCTTCTCAACGAACACGTCAATGATGCCGCCGCAGGTGATGCCGACGGTGAAGGCAGCGTCATCGGAGACGCCGTAGCGCTGCAGAATGGGGGTGTCCTCGGCGAGCACCTGCTGGCCCAGCTCGAAGACCGCGCCCTCCACACAACCGCCGGAGACGCTGCCGACCGCCCGCTCATCGGAGGTCACCAGCATCGACGCTCCGGCAGGGCGCGGCGCCGAGCGATAGGTGGACACCACTGTGCCCACTGCGGTCGATTTGCCCTGGCGCCACTCCGCCACCAGTTCGTCGAGCACCTCACGCACCGCAAACCCTCCTCGCACTGAACTTCGCCGATAACCACAGATGTGTCCCGATTAGCAGGTATTCGACCCGACTGGCGTGTCGGTTCACCGATAACGCTCCAACGCCGCTATCTATTCCCTCAGGGCCGCTGCGGGGCAGAGCCAGGGGTGTCCACGTCGATCCCGCTGGCCAGGTCCGAGCAGTCCACCACGATCAGGTCGCGGCGTTGCGCCAGCCAATCCCGGGCCCCCCGGTCACCCTGCGCCGATGCGACGATGTCGGCCCAGTGCTGCCGGCCGAGCAGGACCGGATGGCCGGGTTGGGTCTCGAATCCCGCCCGGGCAACCACTGCGGGACCAGCCAGTGCGACGAGCCTGCGGACCACCGAGGCATCGACGTCGGGTAGGTCGACCAAGTGCACCAGCGCGGCCTGCACCCGCGGCGGCGCGCTGCGGATCAGCTCGGCCAGGCCAGTGCGCAGCGAGGCCCCCATGCCCTGCGCCCAGTCCGCGGCCAGCACCGTGGCTGCGGTCTCCGGAACCAGCGGGAGGACCTGGTCGGCCTGCGCACCGACCACGACGAGCACCGAGTCGCATCCGCCGTCGGTCAGGGTGGCTACCGCCCGGCGCAACCAGGCGCCACCGTCGACCAGGGCCTTGGGCATGCCATAGCGTCGCCCGGCCCCGGCCGCCAGCAGCAGTCCGGCGATCATCGTCGCAGTCTCTCACGGGTCGTGCTTGCTGAGCTTGCGGCGGGCAGCAGGGGTCAGTCGCTGAGGGTGCGCTTCTGCGGGTAGACCGTCTCGCCACGAGCAAGCATGGCGACGAACTGGTCGATGCGGCGGGCCCGGGTGTCGGGGCGTTTGGCGCTGTCGATCCGGTACAGGATGGCGTAGCGATTCTGGCTCGTGAGGATGTCGAACATCGCCTGCGCTCTGGGTTCTGGGGTCAACGCAGCGCCCAGATCAGCCGGCACCTCGATGCTGGCCGGGCCGGCGTAGGCGGCGTCCCAACGTCCGTCGGCCTTCGCGCGCTCGACTTCGGCCACGCCCGCCAGGTGCATCCGGCCCGCGGCGACCAAGCGCTTGACGATTTCAACGTTGCGCGCCGACCACGGACTCCGAGGCCGCCGCGGTGTGAAGCGTTGGCGGTAGGTGTGCTGGTCTCGGCGCTGCACCTGGCCATCGATCCAGCCATGGCAGATCGCCTCATCGAGGGCTTGATCGTAGCTGAGGCTCGTCGGTTGGACCGTGCCTTTTTTGGCCAGCACCAGCCACACGCCGGGCACGCTTTCGTGGTGCCCGGTTAACCAGGTATGCCATGCCCCGGCATCAGCGAGGATCAGTTCCTGGAGTTCATCAGCCATCGTGATGAGAGCCTCGCAGATCGCCGATCCGATTTCATTAGTGCACCGGCACACCTCACAGCGAAGTCCGGTGGGGAAGCCGACCGAGTAGTTGGATCGGTCGAGGTAGGCCAGGCTGTAGGTGATGAACGCGACAGGGCAGGAGCAGGACCTGATGTCGAAAGACCCGGCCGTTGAGATCGCGATCGCCACACCGCTGCAGGCCGAGCTCGTCGACGTCATCCGCACAGCCCAGCCGACCGCACAGGTGCACTACCAGCCGGACCTGCTGCCACCAGCGAGATACCCTAACGATCACGCGGGCAATCCCGATTTCCGCCGTAGCGCCGCCGGTCAGGAGCAGTTCACTGCGATGCTCGCCGGCGCCGACGTGCACTTCGGAGTTGCGGGCGAGACGGCCGCCGCATTGGCTGCCGTGGTGCGTAGCTGCCCGCGCTTACGCTGGGTGCAGGGCACCGCAGCGGGGGCCGGCGAGCTGCTGCGTCATGCCGAGCTCACCGCCGAGGAGCGGCGCCGGGTGATGATCACCAAAGCGCGCGGCGTGCACGCGGCACAGCTTGCCGAGTGGGCGATGTTCGGGCTGCTCGCGATAACCAAGGGGCTGCCCCGGCTGACGGTGGACAAAGCCGCCCGCCGCTGGCACCACTACCCGGTCCGCGAGCTGCGCGGCGCCACCGTGTTGATCGTGGGGCTGGGCGGCATCGGCCGGGAGGTCGCCCGGCTGGCCCGCGGGCTGGGCATGCGAACGGTCGGCGTTCGACGCCACGCGGCGGCCGGTGAAGGTGACGACGACGTCGACGAGCTGCGCGCGACCGCCGACCTACCGGAGCTGGTCGTGCGGGCGGACGCGGTGGTGCTGTGCCTTCCCGGCACGCCCGCGACCGAGGGGCTGTTCGACCGGACGCTGATCGAGATGCTGCCTTCGCATGCTGCGGTGGTCAACGTCGGTCGGGGTCCCACGGTGGACGAGACCGCGCTGGTCGACGCGTTGACGGCCGGACGGATCGCGGGAGCGGCACTGGAAGTGTTCGCCACCGAGCCGCTCCCAGCGGACAGCCCGCTGTGGACCCTGGACAACGTGCTAATCAGCCCGCACACCGCCGCGCTGTCGATACACGAAAACGAGCGGATCGTGGAACAGTTCGTCGGCAATCTCAGCCGTTACCTCAGGGGTCTCCCATTGCACCACCTGGTCGATCCCCGCGCTTTTTACTGACGTCGAGGTGATGGGATGGACGTGGTATCGACCGAACGGCTACAAGATGTGTTGCGGTCGACGTTCTGGCTGATCCCGGCGCTGTGCGTGGCGGCCGCGATCGGGTTGGGCGTCGGGCTGGTGGCGGTGGACCAGGCGATCGGATCCCCGCCCGTAGAGTTCCTTATCTCCCGGACCTCCGGCCGCTGCGCGCGGACTGCTGTCGTCGATCACCCAGGCGATGATCGCATTCACCGGTTTAGTGTTCTCGATCACCGTGGTCGTGCTGCAGCTGACCAGTAGCCAGTTCTCCCCCCGGGTGCTGCGCACATTCCTGCGCGACCGGACCATCCAGTGGTCACTCGAGATCTTCGTCGCAACGTTCGTCTATGCGATGGTCGTGGTCCGCAGCGTACAAGGCACGACCAATCAGAGCTGTCGCCGCGGCTGGGAGGTGCGGTGGCTATGCGCGCAGCGGCCCGTTGGTCTCAACCTGCTCGACGACCTCGACGCGATCGCCGACGTGCACGGTCGCGCCGGGGAAATCTGGGATGAGGTTGATCGCGAACCAGACCTTGCCGTCCCACCGCCGATGACGAACCAGCGTCGCAAGTGGCTCCTTGCCCTTGCGCGCCGTCCCGGGGTCGATCGTGGTGAAAACACAGCGGTCGCAGGCTTTCACCGCACGGAAGCTCGCGGCTCCGATCCGCAGCACCCGCCAGCCGTCCTCGTCCCAGGCAGGTGCGCCGGCGACGACCAGATTGGGGCGAAACCGTGTCATCGACACCGGCCCCTCCTCCGGCCGCAGTCCCGCGGCGATGAGGTCGTTCAGCGCGGCCAGCGATCCCTCGGTAGCAAGCAACATCGGGTAGCCGTCGGCGAAGGACACTCGATCCTGCTCGCGGCTGTACGCGGCGTTCGGCCGGCGCTGCGCGGGGTTGGTGAGGTACACCAACCGGACCGGCTTGCCGACCACCTTGCTGAACCAGGCGTGCGCCTCCTCCGATGCGGGCGCGGCTGCCAGCTCACTGGAGAAGACCCGGACATCGGTGACCACAGCCGCATCCGGCGTGCCGACCAGCAGCGGGTCGACGTCCGGCGCCCGCACCAGCAATCCGTCGACGTCGAACTCCGGGGTGACCAGCACCAGCTGCGGGTACTCCCGGGCCGTCACCACGCGGCCTTCGTCATCGACGAGCATCCACCGCCGATCACCCGCCAGCCCCCACGGCTCGATCACGACGTGGGTCAAGCCGTGGCCACGGCAGGACTTGATCGGATACCTGTTGATCCCGGTCAGCGTGAGCCCCACGGACGCCAGGCTCCCGGTTAGCCGGATCGAGGGCAAGGAGATTCGGACAGCCTTGCGACGGGATCAGAGATTGGCGCCGAGGCCGCCTATACCGGCTCCCCCTGCACCGCCGGAACCACCGATGCCCCCGTGGCCGCCTTCGCTCTCGGCACCATCGCTGTCGCCGCCATGACCACCGTCGTTTTGGCTACCGCCGCCATGACCGCCGATGCTGACCAGGGACAGGATGGTACGGGCCGGGAGCAGCTCCACGTGCTGGCCGTCCATTTCCGCAAAGCTCAGTGTGCCGGGCATATGATCCTCCTCTAGGGGGCCCAGTGGGCCGGGAACAGAGCGCTTCATCGACGGCAGTGTCGCTTCGGCTTATCTCCACCATGGCCGGGAGAAGGATGTATGACAACATGCGTCGCTCCCTAACTTTGCACACCGTTACCTACTGCTGACTTTTCGGTTGCTACTTAGTCAGAGGCGAAAGGTGACGGAATTCGGGCGGATACCTACGAGATTCCCGACACCGAGTACGTAGGTGATGGGTTGACGCGGCTTGCTCCTGGCCAAGCCCTCCGGCGGGACGTCACCCCTGCCTGATGTGGTGTGAGAAACCGACAAGCCGCCAGCGTTGGTACGGTGCGGCGGTGGTGCTTGCTGCGATCCGGGACGGCATACGACGGTTTCTACAGCGTCCTGGATCGGTGGCCCGGCGCCAATTCCAGCCAGTCGTCGACGGTGCGGGTGCCTGGGAGCAACGGTACCGGCGGGTCACCGACGCTGAGCTGGCCGAGTCGGTGCGAGCGATGTTCGTTGCGCACGGGCCGGAGCGCTCCCACGATCGGCTGGCCGAATTCTGCGCTGCGGGTCGGGAAGCCGTCCGGCGGGCGCTTGGTCTGCGGTTGTTCGACGAGCAGTTGCTGGGTGTGCTGGGGCTGATGGCCGGTCACGTACTCGACATGGCCACCGGGGAGGGCAAAACGCTGTGTGGCGCGATCGCGGCCGCCGGTTTCGCCGCCCAGGGACGTCAGGTGCACGTCCTATCGGTTAATGACTATCTGGCGCAACGCGACCGTGAGTGGATGCATCCGGTATATGCGCTGTTGGGGGTGTCTGTGGACTGCGTGCAGCAGTCGCATTCATCACGGCGGCGCCGCGAGACGTACGCGGCTCAGGTAGTTTACAGCGCAATCAGCGAGATCGGTTTCGACGTGCTACGCGATCGGTTGGTCACCGATGTCGCGGATCGTGTCGGGCCCGAGCTGGATGTGACGATAATCGATGAGATCGACTCGGTCGTCATCGATGAAGCCCGAGTGCCGCTGGTGTTAGCCGGCGCGATACCCGCCGAGAACATCAACCCGATCATGATGGACATAGTGCGGACGCTGCGTCCAGACCGGGACTACCAAGTCGATGCCGAGCGGCGCAACGTGGCGTTGACCGATCACGGCACGACGGTGGTGGAAGCCGCATTAGGCGGAATCAACCTGTACACCGCAGCCCACACTGAGACACTCGCGGGAGTCAATGTCGCCCTGCACGCACTGGCGCTGTTGAGCCGGGACGTGGACTACCTCGTGCGCGACGACGCCGTCGCGCTGATCAACCCATCACGCGGGCGGGTGGCGGCGCTGCAGCGTTGGCCAGATGGGATACAGGCCGCTGCCGAGGCTAAGGAAGGGGTGCCGCCGAGTCCTACTGGGGAAGTTCTCGACTCGATCACGATCGGCAATCTCGTCCGCCGTTACCAGCTGGTTGCCGGCATGACCGGCACCGCGGTCGCGGTCGCCGACGAACTGCGGGAATTCCACCAGCTCGAGGTCATGGTCGTGCCGCGGCACGATCCGTGCATCCGTATTGACGCACCGGACCGGATCTACACCACCGCGCAACGGCGTCGTCACGCGGCCGTGGCGCGGATTCGTATGGTCCATGCCACCGGACGACCGATTCTCATCGGTACCCAAAGCGTGGCAGCCTCCGACGAACTCGCCACCGCTCTGCAAGAAGTGGGTTTGGATCCGGCGGTACTCAACGCACGAAACGACGCTGAGGAAGCCGCCATCATCGCCCGGGCGGGAGAGATCGGGCGAATCACGGTCTCCACCCAGATGGCTGGCCGAGGCACCGATATTCGGCTGGTGGACACCGGGCGGTTGGGCGGCCTTTATGTGCTGGGGTACGGACGTCACGACAGCAGCCGGCTCGACTACCAACTCCGCGGTCGGGCCGGACGGCAGGGCGACCCGGGCAGCAGCGAGTTCTTCACCAGTATCGACGACGAGATCCTCACCCGGCACGGCGTCCTCACTTCGGCCGAAGATCCACGCGCTGCCGCGGCCGTCGATCAAGCCCAACGGATCGCGCAAGCGGACAACCTGAAAATCCACCGCACCACTTGGCACTACCACCATCTCATCGATCAGCAACGCGACCGCGTCCTGCATCACCGCGAGCAGATTCTGCGCACGCGGTTAGCGTCGGACGATCTCGCCCACCGATGCCCCGATCGCTACACCACCCTGGTCGCGGCGCTCGGCCGGGAAAGCGTCGACCAGGCCGCCCGCCAGATATGGCTTTATCACCTGGATCAGCGGTGGAGCCAACACATCGCATTTCTCGCCGAACTCCGTGAAGGGATTCACCTACGAGGGCTCGCCAGAGGACTCACCGCCCTTTCGCCCTTAGACGAGTTCCATCAAGAAGCGATGCGGGCCATCCGCACTTTCACCGACGACGTCGAACGCGACACCCAAGCCACCTTCAGCACCTGGTGTGGACATGTACGAGGTGTTCCAGTCGGTGGGCGCAGCACCGGCGGTTAGGCGCCGCATGCGTCGCCGGCTGTCGCTTTGGAGCGTGCGGTGCAGCTGTTCGCCCGGGTCAGCGAGGTGGATGCTGGCGGGGTTGGCCGTGAACTCGACAGGACGGACCTTTTCGCCGACAGAACGTCGGTGCTGATGCTCCTATAGAAGTCAAGGCTCACGTGCGTCGTTTCGTGGGGTAGTTCGGGGGGCGTTTTCTGCGGAGTTGGTCCGGTGCGCGCCGGTGGAGGAGCAGGCCAGTTTCACCAGCCGGCTGATGGTCTTGCTCGG
>DASUII010000383.1:0-6447 GCA_036279835.1 Pseudonocardiaceae bacterium | reverse complement strand
CGGCTGCGGCGCAGTTCCCGAGACGGCGCGGTGGGTCAGGCCGCCGGGGTGCTTGCCGACCACGCCTGGCTGATCGAGGGTCTGCTCGCACTGCACCAGGTCACTGGCGAGGACCGCTGGTTGCAGGCGGCGCTACCGATCCTGGAGCTGACCCAGAAGCACTTCGCCGACCCGGACCATCCCGGCGCCTGGTTCGATACCGCCGGCGATGCGGAAGCGCTTTTCCGCCGCCCCACCAACCCGACTGACAATGCCACCCCAGCGGGTGCCTCCGCGTTGGCGGCCGCGCTGGTCACTGCCTCGGCGCTGACCGGCGCGGAGCCCTACCGCGCGGCGGCCGAGGCGGCGGTGGCGCGGGCCGGAGCGGTACTGGCGAAGGCACCGCAGGCGACCGGGCACTGGCTGACCACGGCGGAGGCGCTGGCGCACGGACCGGTGCAGATTGCGGTGATCGGCGCCGCCGGGGATGTGGCCCGCGCGGCGCTGGAGGTGGCGGCCCGGGCGGCCGCGCCTGGCGGCGCGGTCGTGCTGGCCGGAGAACCGGGCGCGGATGCTCCGATGCTCGCTGGGCGGGACCTGGTCGGAGGTGCCCCGGCGGCATATGTCTGCCACGGGTTCGTCTGTGATCGGCCAGTGACCACCGTCGAGGACCTGCAGACTCAGCTCCGAAGCAGCTAGCCACGCACAACGCGGCGCCGCGTTGGCTGCTTGCACGCAGGGCGCCTACCTGGTCGATGTCCCTGCGCGTTTCTCGGCGCGGCGAGCGACCCCCACCAGGTGTAGGAAGAATGAGCCGCGCTCAGCGCGGCTCATTCTTCCCAGTTCGCGATCATTGCCCGTGGCGCGTGCGCTCCGTGCCGCTTGTGTGGCCCTGGCGATCCATCGTTCACGGTAGGCGTATCCGTCTCGCTCACGCTTGCAACAGGTGTAACGTTGTAATCAGGCGAGTGAAAGGACGATGGCATGGTGGGACGAGGACGGCCGCATGGGATGCGCCCAGATGGTCGGGGACACGGTCGCGGTGGCTGGCAGCAGGCTGACCTGCCACCAGCAGACGACGCCAAGGCGTGGTTCGCGGGACGGTTGCCGGATGGCTGGTTCACCGGTGACGTCGAGGTCAGCGCGGACCGCGAGGAGATCATCGTGGTGGGTGAACTGCCCGCGCTGGGCGACGAGTTCACCGATGACGTTGAGCGCGCAGCCGCAGAGGCCGGCCGGATCAGCCGATTCCGGGAGGATTCCCGCGATGAGCGGATCGAGATCGCTCGGCAGGCCGAGCACCGTTACCGTCGCAAGGTGGCCTGGGGTGCCCGGTTGGGAGGCACCGCGGAGATGTTTACGACGCTGTCGGTGCCGGTGATGACCCGGTTACGGCAACCCGAGCGCCTGGTGCTCGACACCCTGGTCGACGCGGGGGTGGCGCGGTCCCGGTCGGAGGCGCTGGCCTGGGCGGTGCGGCTGGTCGGCGAGCACGCTGCGCAGTGGCTCGGTGAGCTCAAGCAGGCGATGGCCACTGTAGACGACCTGCGTGCCCGCGGCCCCGAGCTCTAGGCAGATGGGGCAGCATGGTCGGTGGGCGGCATGGTCAGCAGGTAGCCAGACGGCAGTGGGGACGCGATGAGCCAGCAGCAGTGGACGGCGGTCGACGACTACATCACCAGCGCGCTGCTTGAACCCGACGAGGCGTTGGACGCCGCGCGCGCGGCCAGTGCGGCGGCGGGATTGCCGGCCATCGCCGTCTCACCCGCGCAGGGCAAGCTGCTCAACCTGCTCGCCAGGATGATGAACGCGCGCCGGATCCTCGAGTTCGGCACGCTCGGCGGGTACAGCACGATCTGGCTAGCCAGGGCGCTGCCGCCGGACGGCCGCCTGATCACCTTGGAGTCCGTACGAAAGCACGCCGAGGTGGCGCGCGCCAACATCGCCAGGGCTGGCCTCGCCGACCGGGTGGATGTGCGGGTCGGCGAGGCGCTGGACACAGTGCCGCGGCTGGCCGAGGCGGGAGAGCTGTTCGATCTCGTGTTCATCGACGCGGACAAGCCGCACAACGCCGACTACTTCACCTGGTCGGTCCGGCTGACCCGACCAGGCGGCGTGATCATCGTGGACAATGTGGTGCGGGGTGGCAATGTGCTCGACGAGAACACCGCAGACCCCGATGCGCAGGGCGTGCGACGGCTCAACGAGGTGATGGCCGCGGACCCCTCGGTGAGTGCGACGACCATCCAGACGGTGGGCGCCAAGGGCTACGACGGGTTCTCCATCGCGGTCGTCGGGCCGTCGGCGGGGCCGCGGACCGGCGGACCCGGCCCGGACACCACCTGATTGGCTAAGCTGGGGTCGCTCGACGGGTTGGCGAGGAGGTGCGTGCGGATGTTCAACATCGGCTGGGGCGAATTCCTGATCCTCATCGTCGCCGGGTTGTTGATCCTGGGACCGGAACGTCTGCCGTCGGCGGCGGCCTGGCTGGGCCGCACTGTGCGCCAGGTCCGGGAGTACGCCAACGGGGCCCGTGAGCAGCTGCGTTCCGAGCTGGGGCCGGAATTCGACGAACTCCGGGCGCCTTTGGAAGACCTGCGCGGATTGCGCGGCTTCAACCCGCGTGGGTTTAATCCGACAGGCGCGATCACCCGTCACCTGTTCGACGATCTCGGCGACGATCCGTCCAGCAATGTGATCAAATCTGATGGGATCAAAGCGAACGGTTACGCGGCACCCACGGGTAGGGGCACCCCGGTTCCCCGGCCACTACAGCCAGGCGAGCGCGCACCCTTCGACCCCGACGCAACCTGACTGTCTACTACCGAGAGCTGGGGCTCACCGAGAGCAGCCGTCCGGCCAGTCCGCGCGAGCGCGTCGCGAGCCGATCGGCTATCCCGCGTAGCACCACCGCTGCGGGCGAGGTGGGATCGGTCAGTACCAGCGGAGTGCCGGCGTCGCCGGTCTCGCGCAGCCGTGGGTCCAGCGGAACCTGGCCTAGCAGCGGAACCTCACTGCCCAGCGAGCGGGTCAGGGCGTCGGCGACCACCTGGCCCCCGCCGGAACCGAACAGGTAGCTGCGCGACCCGTCCGGCATCTCCAGCCAGGACATGTTCTCCACCACTCCGATCAGCCGCTGGCGAGTCTGCAAGGCGATTGACCCGGCCCGCTGCGCCACCTCCGCTGCGGCCCGCTGTGGAGTGGTGACCACGAGGATCTCCGCGTTGGGTATCAACTGCGCTACTGAGATGGCGATGTCGCCGGTGCCCGGCGGAAGGTCGAGCAGCAGCACATCGAGGTCGCCCCAGAACACGTCGGCGAGGAACTGTTGCAGTGCGCGGTGCAGCATCGGTCCTCGCCACACCACCGGAGTGTTGTCCTTGGTGAACATGCCGATCGAGATGACCTTGACGCCGTGGGCCGCCGGCGGCATGATCATCTTTTCTACCTGGGTGGGGCGGGCGGTGGTGCCAAGCATGCCCGGCACCGAGTGGCCGTAGATGTCGGCGTCGACCACTCCGACCGACAGACCGCGATCGGCCATCGCGACCGCCAGATTTACCGTCACCGACGACTTGCCCACCCCGCCCTTACCGGAGGCGATGCAGTACACCCGGGTCAGCGATCCCGGCTCGGCGAACGGGATCCGGGGCTCCTCGGCGGTGCCGCGCAGCTGCTGGCGCAACGCCGTGCGCTGGGCGTCGCTCATCACGTCGAGCTCTACCCGGACGTCCCGGATGCCCGGCACAGCGGACACCGCTGTGGTGACCCTGGAGGTGATGGTGTCGCGCATGGGACAGCCGGCGACGGTGAGCCATACCGCTACCTTCGCCGTTCCGTCGGCGGCCACGGTGACGTCCTTGACCATACCTAGCTCGGTGATCGGCCGGTTGATCTCCGGGTCGTGCACCCCGTCCAGCGCGGCTTTGACCGCGCCGACCGACGGGACACTCTGAGTGGGGGCCACGGATGGCACCGACCTTCCGGTTGGGTGTGGGACTGCCTCCCATGCTAGGCGTTCCTGCACTGGGCGCTCACCGGTCCGCTCGCCTACCGCGCCGATACGCACCGGGCCGTTCCGGCCCGGCCCGATCCGTGGCTGCTGAATCCGGCGGCCCAGGTTCTCTGAGCTCGATGAGCCGACCGAGCTCAGAGCGGAGGAAATCTCGGGTGACCATTTCGCCGACCGCGATGCGCAGCGCCGCGATCTCTCGGGCCAGGTACTCGGTGTCGGCCTTGGTGCGCTCGGCGCGGGCCCGATCCTCATCGAGCGACACCCGATCGCGGTCGTCCTGCCGGTTCTGCGCCAGCAGGATCAGTGGCGCGGCGTAGGCAGCCTGGGTGGAGAACGCGAGGTTGAGCAGGATGAACGGGTAAGGATCCCAGCGCAGCGACACGGCCGCCAAGTTGAGCGCGATCCACACCGCGACAAGGACCGTCTGGGCGGCGAGAAATCGGCCGGTGCCCAGAAAGCGCGCGATCCGCTCGGAGAAGCGGGCGAAGGCGTCCGGGTCCATCCGGGGACCGATTCGTCGCGGTCCGCGCGGTAGATCCAGTCGACTTGCCGAATAGTGCCAGCGTGAGTCAGCCACGGCTCACCTCGCCGGGCCAGTCGGACGTGAGCCAGGCCTCCTGTTGGCGCCAGTCGTCGGGCAGTGCCGCATCCAGCAGATCATCGACGCTCACCGCCCCGAGGAGGTGGTCCTCGGGGTCTACCACCGGTGCGCAGACCAGGTCATAGGCAGCGAAATAGCGAGTGACCTCCGCCAGCGTCGCCTCGGGCCCAAGCCGAGCGAGCTCCGCATCTAAAACGCCGGCCACCAGATTCGACGGGGGTTCGCGCAGCAGCCGCTGCAGGTGGGCACAGCCCAAATAGCGGCCGGTCGGGGTGGCCGTGGGGGGGCGGCAGACGAACACCATGCTGGCCAGCGCGGGGGTCAGCTCGGGGTTACGGGCCCGGGCGAGCGCTTCGGCGACGGTGGCATCCGGGGTGAGCACCACCGGCTCCGGGGTCATCAGGCCACCGGCGGTGTCCGAGGAGTAGCTCAGCAGCCGGCGCACAGGTGCAGACTCCTCAGGCGCCATCAGCCGCAGCAACCGCTCCCGATCGCTCTGCGGGAGCTCGCCGAGCAGGTCTGCGGCGTCGTCGGGGTTCATCGCCTCCAGTACGTCGGCGCCGCGCTCGTCGCCCAGCCGGGAGAGCACCTGGGCCTGCTCGTCCTCGGACAGCTCTTGAAGTACGTCCGCGAGCCGCTCGTCATCCAGCGCGTCGACCACCTCATAACGGCGCTTGGCGGGAAGCTCGCGCAGCGTGTTGGCGACCTCCACCGCGCGCATCCCCTCAAACAGGGACAGCAGCTGCTCGGCGCCTTGTCCGCGGGAGGACACCTCGGCCAGCGTCAGTCCCTCGATCTCGTCCCAGCCGAATACCTCAACCGGGCCGCGCCGGCTGAGCCGGCCGGTGCGTTCCCGCACCGCCAGCTTGGTGATCACCCAGTCTCGGGTGCGGGCCTGCTCGATCCCGGCGTCGACCACCACCGCGACCGCTCCGGTGGCGGCCACGTGCACCCGGGTGTCCAGAATCTCCCCGATCACCAGCGTCTCGTTGGGGCGCAGGGTGAATTTGCGCAGACTGACCGTGCCAGTGGCAAGTACCACCGCGCCGGGTTCGATGGAGGTGACCCGCAGCATCGGTACGAAGATCCGTTGCCGGATCGCGAGCTCGATCACCAACCCGAGTACCCGCGGCGGCCGCGGTCCGATGCGTAGCGCGGTAACCAGGTCGCGGATCTTGCCGATCTGCTCGCCGTCGGGCCCGAACACCGGCAGCCCAGCAACCCGCGCTGCATAAACCCGGGTCGCAGTAGCCACCACAAGAGGCTAACGTTCGCTCGTTTCCCGTGACCCGGCGCCATTCTCCAGGCGTATCGCGGTCCGGAGCCGTCACTGGAGCACCATTCGCCAACCGAATGGCGCTCCAGCCCGATTTAGCGGTAGCAGTAGGAGTCTGAGGAGGCGTCGCCGCCTTGGAGGCGGACTTGGTGTACTCGTAGGCCGCGGAAGTCCTCGCCGTGCAGGAAGAAGGCCTCGTCGGCGGTGAGGCCTCCACCGGCGGGTGCGTCGATTTTGGCGAGCCACGCGCCGACGCCGTCGGGGTAGAACTGGTCGTCCCAGGCGCCGTAAAGCGAATTGGTGAGATACACCCGCCGGCTGTCCCGGCTGACCTCGACCATCTGCGGACCGCCGGCCAGCGGCAGCTCGGGTGCGGCCAGGTGGGCCGCTCGACTGACGATGCCACCCAACCACACCGAGCTGGTCTCGCGTGGGTTCACCGGGTCCGAGACGTCGTACTGCTTGAGCTCACCGGTGCCGAAGCACGAGACGTACAGCTGCTGGTCGTCCACCGACAGGTTGATATCGGTGACCAGCGGCGGGACCGCTCCGAAGGGTTTCAGGGCCGGCGGCACC
>DASUII010000382.1:0-3644 GCA_036279835.1 Pseudonocardiaceae bacterium | reverse complement strand
GCGGGTCTGCCTCGTTGACCGGCGGCTTAGTCACGGCCTCTTCCGGTGCGATCATCGGGTCCCGGCGGTGCTGGTCGAGCAGAATGAGGACTTGCACTGCCTCCCGGTCGATTGGATCGACTCTGCTGTGCAGCCATTCGGTCACGGCTCGCTGGCCGACTTCTGCCTGCGCCCGTAGCGACTCCAGGTAAGGGTGCGGCTGGCCTGGTTCAGCAGGATGTTGGGCGTCGCGGCGGCCATGCCAGGCGACCCGCCAGCGCTCCAGGACCCGAATCGGCTCAGGAGCCGGAGCCGCTCCGTCGACGGTGCGCACGGCCTGCATCGGACCCTCTTCCAGTGCCGGTCATCCCCGATGCTCGGGGATCGCACCATTGATACCCCAGACACGCCGTCTTTCGTTACACAACGCATTCGATCAGGCGACCCCCACTACTCTCAGTAGCCGACCCGCTGTACTGCCAAGTGGAACCTTTCGGCAGCCGAGCGACTCCCTGTACTGCCTAGTGGAACCTTTCGGCAACCACCGACGCGCGGGGTGTGGACAAGTGGGTAGTGGGGGCGGGGCTGTGGATGGCCGTTTGGACTCCCGGCGAACTTCGCGGGCCAGCGGTGCTGCGGCTGTTTCAAGGCGTGTACTCGCTCGCGGGAGTCGCGCAGACATACGCGCCCCGTTGGTGACATTGCCCGAGTTCCGTGCCTTAGTCGAGCAGCGTGGCGACCGCGGCATCGTGGCGGCCCGTCGCGCGGTGCAACTGGTCGATCCGCGAGCGGAGTCATCGTCCGGAGTCGCGGGTGCGAGTGTGGCTTGTGCTCGATGGGCTGAACCCGGTGCCGTAGCACTGGATCGAAGACTCGAGAGGCCGGCTCGCTCGCGTCGACCTGGCATTTATCGAGCAGCGCGTCGCCGTGGAATACGACGGAGCTGCCGCAGCGCTACTCCGCGACCCCGAGCGCATGGTCCGCACCGTCCGAGCCGCCCTCACCCGTCGCCAGTTCGCTGCATAATGGAACCTTTTACGCAGTTTCAGGGAGCCCAGGGTCGGCTAATGGAACCTTTTCGTGGTTTCCGGCTGGCGGGCTGCTGCTCACGATGTGGGCAATACGGGATCGGGATCACTCGTTCGTGTAGCGTCACCCTCGTGCCTGCCCTGTCGCTGAAGCTTGTGGCTCGCCGCCACATCGATTACGGGCGCACTCGCAGCATGATCTGTATGTCGGCCTGACCCTGCCCGACCTCTCCATCCGCCGGGCGTGTGGTCGTGCCGTCCCAGCGCCCGCGTCTGCTGCGACGTCACTCGCGCGCCCCAGCACGCCGAGGACCCGCTCGTCATGCCAGTTCGTCATAGCGCAACTCGAAGGTCCGCAGTCCGCCGTGGGCTGGCCGCTCTCATCACCGTGTGGGCGCTCATCCTCGCTGCCGGGTGCGGGAGCAGCGACAGCAGTGCGGGTGCGGCCCCGGGGCCAGCGCCTAACCTGCGCCTGGGCTACTTCGCCAACGTCACGCACGCCGCCGCCATCGTTGGGCTTGACCGCGGCTTGTTCACCCACGAGCTCGGCTCCACGAAGTTGGAAACACAGATCTTCGATGCCGGGCCAGCTGCGGTCGAAGCGTTGTTCGGCGGTGGCCTCGACGCGGCGTACATCGGACCGAGCCCGGCGATCAATGCTTTCCTGCGCAGCGACGGCAAGGCGATCCGGATCATCGCCGGAGCCACCTCCGGCGGCGCGCAGTTGGTCGTCTGTCAGGGCATCAACTCGCCAGCGGATCTGCGCGGCAAGACACTGGCCAGTCCGGAGCTCGGCAACACCCAGGACGTGGCGTTACGTGCCTGGCTGAGCAGCCACGGCCTGCGCAACAGCGTGCAGGGCGGTGGGGACGTCACCATCGTGCCCACCAAGAATGGTGACACGCTCCAGCTGATCAAGTCAGGCAAGCTCGACGGCGCCTGGGTGCCCGAGCCCTGGGCGTCCCGGTTGGTACTGGAAGCCGGCGGCAAGGTGCTGGTCAACGAACGAGACTTGTGGCCAGGCGGCCAGTTCGTCACCACGCACCTAATTGTCCGCACCGACTACCTCCAGCGCCATCCGCAGACGGTCGAGGCATTACTTCGCGGCCACGTCGACGCGGTGCAGTGGGTGACCCAGAACTCCGCCGAGGCCAAGACCGTCGTGAACAACGCCATCAGCGCGCTCACCGGCAAACCGTTGAAGCCGGAAGTGGTCGACCGCGCCTGGCAAAACCTGACCGTGACCGACGACCCGATCGCGCCATCCCTGCACCGCAGCGCCGAGTACGCGGTGACGGCCGGACTGGCCACCAGACAAGCCGATCTGCACGGCATCTACGACCTGTCGATCCTTAACCGGATCCTGACCCAACGGGACCTGCCGACCGTGTCGGCCGGCGGGCTCGGGAAAGCGTAGACAGATGGCACAGCCGACCCTTCAACCGGCCTTGCAGCAACAGGCGACGCCGGTCTCCAGCGTTCGCGTGACCCAACTCGCCCAAGTCTTCGAGCGGGACCGACCGCCGGTGCTCGACCGGATCGACCTCGACGTCGCGCCAGGCGAGTTCGTCTGTCTGCTGGGCGCTTCCGGATGCGGCAAATCCACTCTGCTGTCGCTCATCGCCGGTCTGGGCACACCCACCTCCGGCAGTATCGAGGTCACGGTGGGCCGTCCGGCGTTGATGTTCCAGGAACCTGCTCTGTTGCCGTGGCTGACGGCGGCCGGCAACGTCGAGCTGGCGCTCAAGGCGCGCGGCGTCGGCCGGCGCGAGCGCCGCACCGAGGCCGAGCGGCTGCTCTCGCTGGTGAACCTGGCCGGCCAGGGCCGCAAGCGGGTGCACGAGCTTTCCGGGGGGATGCGCCAGCGGGTGGCGTTGGCCCGCGCGCTCGCCCAAGACAGCCAGCTGTTGCTGATGGACGAGCCGTTCGCCGCACTCGATGCCATCACCCGCGATGCCCTGCACGAGGAGCTCATCCGGCTGTGGTCGGAGCAGGGGCTGTCTGTCATCTTCGTCACGCACAACGTGCGCGAGGCCGTCCGGCTGGGGCAGCGGGTACTGCTGATGGGCTCCCGGCCTGGTCGGATCGTACGGGAGTGGCAGGTCGGGATGAGCCAGCCCAGGGCGATCGAGTCCCCCGGTGTCAGCGCCCTGGCTACCGAGATCACCCATCACCTGCGAGCGGAGATCAGCCGGCATGGCCGTTGACGATGAGACACTCACAACCGCAGACAGCCGGACCTTCGAGGCTGGTCTGGACGCCTTGGAGGCGCCCACGCTGTCACCGCGACCCGGACCGGGCGCGGTTTTCCTGCGCTCGGTCCTGCCGCCCATTGTGGCGGTAGTCGCGTTTATCGCCCTGTGGCAGCTGGCCTACAACACCGACCTCAAACCGAGTTACGCGCTGCCCAGCCCGCTAGACGTGTTGCGGACTTTCGATCAGACGGTGCGCGACGGCCGGGCCTGGGACGCCATCTCGATCAGCGTGTCCCGCGGCGCCTTGGGATTCTTGGCGTCGCTGGCCGTGGGCACCATGCTCGGGCTGGCGATGTGGCGAAGCCGCTGGTTACGCGCCGCTATCGGTCCGTTCGTCAGCGGGCTGCAGAGCCTGCCGTCGGTCGCCTGGGTCCCGGCGGCG
>DASUII010000381.1:0-8434 GCA_036279835.1 Pseudonocardiaceae bacterium | reverse complement strand
GGTGGCGCCGCGTCGAGCACGGTGATGGTCACGACGCCGCCGCCGACTCGGACCGCGAGCATCGCGCCGTCGGGGTAGCCGGCCAGCCACCCGTCCGGCCCCACCCAGCCACCGTCGCCGACGTCGAGCTCGTCGCCGCTGCCCAGCCGCAGTCAGTTCGGTTGTGGTGGGGTATCCCACGGTTGCCGCGGTCCCCCGGGAATCGATTTCAGCGACCACTGACAGCATTTTCGCCCAAGTCGAATGCAACTGGTTTCCAACGCACCCAACTCGGCGACCAACGCGGCATCACTGTCTTGCTACACCACCGCCGTCGACATGAACCAATTCTACAACGAGGCACCGACAAACCACGCCCACAACGTCGGCACCCAGGCGCCGGAGTTGAGACAAATAGTTTGCTGTCAGCGAACGCGATAGCTCCACTTGAATGCTTCGTCAAGCGCCGGGACGATTCTACGGATCAGGCGAGGTTGCAGCGGTGGACCTGCCCGGTCGGTGCCGTTTGCGCAAGCGCGAAGGGTCGGTCACGTCAGCTGGTGACCCGAGCCGATCCGGCCTGGCAGTCGTAGAGAACTTCGCTGCGAGCGGCAGGGCCGGCAGCGTTGGGCGCGGGACTGCCGTAGGAAGCAGGGTTGACGACAGCGCAGTGCTGCTGCACCCACTGGGTACGCACGGCCGACACCCCGCCTCGGGGGCCTCTGCCCCCCGGACCACGATCACCGAAATCACGACCACCGGAATCACGGCCGCTGGCCAGGACGAATCGCAGCTGTCCCTGCTGGACCCACTGGGTGACGGTGGCCACCGTTGGAACTGGGTCTTGGCCGCTGAACCCACCCATCCCGATGATCATGGCGTTACTGTGGATCAGGTAGGCCTCGGCGGCCATCGCGCCGCCGTCGACCGCCAGCGTGATCCGAGAACCCGCAGAGTTGGCTTGAGCGTAAGCCAAGATGTTCTTCTGCTCAGCGGTGAGATCTCCGCGCATAGCGCCCCGGAACTGCGCAGGCACACCCCGAGCCCGATCGGCCCGCGCGCCACCGAATCCGAATCCGGAGCCGGCCGGGCCGGCCTGGGCCATCGCGCCACCACTGGCTGCGACCGCGGTGGCGGCGGACCACACCGCAGGGGCGGCCAGCAATGTGACGACGGCCAGCACACCGGCCACCCTGGCCATCCCCCAGCTCGCACCCACCGAGAGTCTGTCCGCGATCAGCAGCACCACCGCGACAATCCCCGCGCCGACCACGGCGTAGCGCAACCAGCCGTTCCACGAGATGTCCCGGGAGACCAGCACCCAGGCCCAGCCGGCCGTCAAGGTCACGGCCGCCGGCAACAACAACCAGCGGTATCCACCCGGCCGTCGGTAGTGCCGCCACATTGCGGCCACCCCGGCGGCGGTCACCGCGGCGACGGCTGGGGCCATCTCCGTGGTGTAGTACGAATGGAAGCCGCCCTGCGCGGTGCTGAGCACCAGCCCCACCAGCAGCAACCAGCCACCCCAGAGCGTCCAGCCAGCCCGGCGCGCCGGCTCCGAGGCCTGTCCGGACCGCCACTGCCGGACCCCCGCGATGGCGACCGCGACCAGCACCAGCAGGCACAACGGCAGCAGCCAGCTGATCTGTCCGCCCACCTGCTCGCCGAACAGGCGGGTGAGGCCCGAACCGCCGCCGACGGCGTCACCACCGGGGCCGCTACCCCCGGGGCGGCCGGGGCCGCCGAAGTCACCAGGCATACGCGGGGCGCCGAAGCCACCGGGCATACCGGCGCCGCCGACCAGTTCGCGGCCGGCTTGGCGGCCGAGGATGCGCCCGAGGCCGTTGTAGCCGATCACCAGGTTGAGCACTGAGCCGTCGGTGCTGCCACCGATGTAGGGCTTGGGTCCGGGCCAGAAGCTGACCAGCGCCACCCACCACATCGAGCTGGCCAACAGCACGACACCGGCGCCGAGCACATCGAGCAGCCGCCGGCGCAGCGGGGCTGGCGAGCCGACCAGATACGCCAATGCGAACACCGGGACGACGATCCACGCTTGGAGCATCTTCGTGACGAAACCCAGGCCGAGGAACACTGCCGCCAGTAACAGCCAGCCCGTCGCATAGCGACGGGCTCGTGAGTGGGAAACAGTGTTATAACACTGTTTCCCACTCACGAGCGCTCGACTGAGCGCATACGCCGCGGCGACCAGTAGCAGCACCATCAGGGTGTCGGGATTGGTGTCCCGGTTGATCGCCACGGTTACCGGGGTGACCGCGAAGACCAGCGCTGCCAGCAGCGCGACGTGCTCACCGGCCCACAGTCGCACCGTGCGATGCAGCAGGAATACCGCCGCCACGCCCTCGATGACCTGGGGTAGCAGCAGTGACCACCCGTGATAGCCGAAGACCGCGGCCGAGGCCACCATCGGCCACAACGCCATCGGCGGCTTGTCCACGGTGACCACACCGAGTGGGTCGAACGAGCCGAACACGAAATTGGTAAGGTTCGCCGACATCGACTTCACCGCAGCCGAGTAATACGGATTCCCCCACCCAGCCGCGTCCATTCCCCACGCGTACAACACCCCCGCCAGCACGCAGATCGCGCCCAACAGAATCGGCGGACGAGCCGCATTGAGCGGGCTCAGCGGAGTATGACCTGGCGCGATAAGCCCGCGCGATGCGGGGACGTCGACGGGGGGTGCGTCGGTAGTCATGCTGGGAACACCCATTTACGCAGCAATAGGAAGCGGCCGGCGGTGCCTACGGCTGAGGCCGCCAGTAGGACGGCGACTTCTAGCCACCGCGACGGGCTCGCGACCAGGATCCCCAGTATCAGCAGCGCGCCCGAGGTGAGCGCGTAGTACAGCGCGAAGACGACCAGCCCCTGCAGGTGGACCCGCTGGCGGGACACATCGGCACCCGCGAAGGTCAGCCGCCGGTTGGCCTCGGTGTTCACCAGGTTCACCAGCACCAGCGCGACCAGATTCGCCATCAGCGGCGGTGACCAGGAGCGAAACAGCGCGTAGAGCACGGTCGTTGCCGCGGTGGACGCCAGACCGATCAACCCGAAGGTCACCAGCTGCCAGCCCAACCCGCGCTCGCGCACCGCGAGCACCGCATCGGGGTGCGCCGAGCGCGGCGCTGGTCGGCGCTGCAAGTCCGTCACCCGGGCCGCACCGCTGACCTTGGCCCGAGCCACCCGGGCCAGCCCGCGCACGTCCGCCATGGCGGTGGACAGTATCTGTACCCGGCTGTCGACGTCTTCGACCCAGTCGACCGGCACTTCCTGTATGCGTAAACCGTTGTGTTCGGCCAGCAGTAGTAGCTCGGTGTCGAAGAACCACCCGTCGTCGGCCACGTGGGCCAGCAACGGGCGGATCACCTCGGTCCGGGCGGCTTTGAAGCCACATTGCGCGTCGGAGAAGTGGGTGCCGTGGGTGAGCCGGATCATCGTGTTGTAGCACCGGGAGATCACCTCGCGACGCGGGCTGCGCACCGTCCGCGCGCCGGGTGCTAGCCGGGAACCGATCGCGATATCGGAATGACCATTGACCAGCGGAGCGACTAATGGCAACAGCGCATCCAAGCTGGTGGACAGGTCGACGTCCATGTAAACCACGACGTCGGCATCGCTGTATGCCCACGCGGTGCGCAGCGCGTGGCCACGGCCCTTGCGGTCAAGATGGAGCACCCGCACCCGGTCGTCACATTCGGCGAACTCCTTTGCCACTCGCAGTACCTCATCAGTACTGGCGTTGTCCACCACCGTAATCGTCCACTCGAACGGGAACTGATCGTCCAGATAGGCCCGCAGCACCTGTAGGCAACCCGGCAGCGCGCGTTGCTCGTTGTGCACCGGTACCACCACGTCCACCGTGGCCGACCGCTGCCCTAACGACCATCGCTTCGCGCTGGTATCGGGAGCCTGCTGGCGTTGCCTGGTCACCACCATCACCATCACCCTCACCCCACCCCTAGAGAGCCGCGTCAGCTCCGCGCTTCTAGTTATCGCCTGGTGATGTGCGAGCAGCCTGCATACAACCTCACAGTTGCCTGTGAAAGGACCACGAACGGTGACCGAGCGAGACGCAGAGTCGGGTATCAGCCGGGAATTGTGGATAGGTCCGCGGACACGGTTGCTGGCGTGGTCTCGCCCGGAGGCGCCAGGTGGTCCTGTAGAGCAGCGTGCCGGAACTGATACACCGGCCCTACGATCCGTAGTAGTCCCAGCCGGTACGCATCGTCCAGGAAGACCATCAGCGACAATGGCAACCGGCCCCGGGCTCCGAGCCATAGTGCTGCCACAGCAAACGTCGACCAGCGGGTGTTGGTTACCACCGGCGCGATCACCAATCCGGTCACCAGCCCGAACACCAGCCCAGCCACCGGACCGGCGGTCAGCCCGAACACCAGCCCAGCCACCAGTCCCAGCATGCTGCTGGCGAGAATCGTCAGCGCTCTGTCTCCTCGGTGACTCTCGGTGGGGGAACTTGCTCGCCGGACGATGCTCGGGCTGGCCGCGAAGCTGATCAGCCCGAATGCCAGCCCGGCCAGCAGCCCCCCGAGACCGATCAGCAGGCCGTGCTTCAGCCCGACCGCCAGGCCGGCTCGCAGCCACGACCACAGCCCGGCCAGCAGACCACCCAACAGCCCGCCCAGCAACCCAACTGCCATCTTCCGGCAGAGTGCCCGTACCCGGCCGTGCAGCCGGAGGTCGATGTATGCCGGTGCATCGCGCCGACCGCCGGCCAATCCGAATACCAGCCCGACGAGTACCCCCGATGCCAGTCCGACCACCAACCCGCCCAGGCCGATCATCAGCCCGTGCGCCCACCTGACCACCAACCCGACAAGGCCGAACGTCACCCCGAACGCCAACCCGAACTCCACGCCGAACAACCCGGACGCCAGCCCGACCGGCAGCCCGACTCCGAGTCCGGATATCAGCCCGGCCCCGGGTCCGTGGAGCCCGAAGACCAGGCTCAGCACCAGCCCGAACAGCAATCCGAGCGGTACCCCAAGCTGACGGTTGGTCAGAGTCTGGTCGGCAAGCTGCCACCATCGCCAGTCGCGGGTCTTGGCGTCGCGCAGCTCGATGGCCAGGGTGGTCAGCCACCGCCGGACCTGATTAGGATCGTGCTGGCGTCTGGGTCGTAGTGGGTCCTGGCCGCCGGACAGCGGCGGGCGACTGCGCACCGCGGCCGGGATCAGCTCCTCATGGAGATGGTGCTGGATCGCGGTCGGGTCGGGGTAGTACCCAGGATCGATGAGGGGCTTCGGGTCTCGGTGACCCTCGATGTACACGACGCGCAGCAGCCACAGCCCCAGTGGGCTGGCCACGACCTTGGCCAACGGTCCCGCGGTGTCCTGCCGCAGTGCAGTGAGAACTGCCTGCCAAGAGTCGTCAGGTTGGCGGGGAAGGAGGTCTTTGAGGTAGGCGGCAGCCTCGCTGGCGGTCAGTGGCTCCGGTTCGATGACCGCGGCCGCGGAGAGCATCTCCCTGGTGTGCACGGCCTCGGCGTATTCGGTGGTGCGGCTGGTCATGATCAGCCCGGTATCGGGAAGCAGTGATGCGTTGAGCCTGTTGATCACTTCGCCTCGGCGGTCCGGAGGGATCTCGTCCAGACCGTCGAGCACGGCGAGCAGCCGACCCTGATCGGCCAGTTTGTGCACCGCGTCGGCCCCGAACGTGCGGAGATCCGGATAGGTCTGGGTGAGCTGGTTGGCGAGCCAGTCCTGGACCCGCGGCTGCTCCTGCGGGTCCCAGCTGGCGAGGGAGAACAGCACTGGCACCGGCTCGCCCGGCTGCCAGTCATCCAGCAGCTGCAGCAGCAGTTGCACCGCCAGCGTGGTCTTGCCCGTGCCGGGGCCACCCACGATGACCAGCCGGCGCCGGTGCAAATGCCGGAACTGCTCGGTCAACACCGGTATCTGGTCACTGCGCCCGGACAAGCTGAGCGGCGTCGGCGAGATGCGCTCGTCGCGGTCCATCACCGTGGGGTCCGACAATCGCCAGCGCACTGGCATGGGATCCGGATCCCCCAGCGACCGGACCTCCGCCTCTCTACGCCACTGCTCCCGCACCGCCACCGCAAGCTCCTGCGCGGCCTGCGCCACCTGGCTCGATCGCGCCGGCTCGCCGACCGTAGCCCGCTGCCTCCGTCGCCACCTACCCAATGAGATCAGCGGGCCGGCGATGGCCAGATACCCGCCGATCACCGTCGTCCAGGCGCCAGCCTGGTTCACACCCTGGGTAATCAGCACGACGGCAAGGAGCACTGCGCTGCCCAGCAGCGCCAGCAGCCCAACCAGGGACGCAAGATTCCGCACCCGATCACTTCGCGACGCAGCGTTCACGTCACAGATTGTGCTCTTACTGTCAGTAGTCAGCTTAGTGGGGCCAGTGTTGCAGAAGTTGCTGGTGAGGTAACGGAAACCTTCGGCCGTCAGGTGATAGGTGATCTGCCGGTCACTCCGAGGACCTCTGAGGTCATGTAGCTCGATTCCTGGGAGGCGAGGACACGTAGAACGGCGCGAGCTCGGCTGGCTGCGCCGAGGACGGCGTGCGGTCATCTTTCCGGCGATGGTGTGCGACGACAGGCTGCCCGTCCCCCGCTCTCAGCGGGGGAACAGCCTTGGGTGCGCCGAGTTCGACTGTATTTCGAAGCGAATGGCGATCGTGTGGGACCGTGCCGTACGCATCATCGGGTGCCGGTGCGTCGACGGTGCGTGGACGGGAACTGCGCCCCGTCGTTGGCCTCGTCCCGAAGGCACTGCAGGGCTTTGGTGAGCAGTTCGTCGAGGAGTTCGTTCTGGGTCAGCTCGGGCCGGCCGCGGCCTCTCATGAACAGCACCGCGTCGCGGACCTGGTCGGCGAGCGATTCGTCCACCTTCAGGGGGCGCCGTCGGGTCGGCGGCGGCTCGTCCGCCGCCGGGGTACCGAGGAGCCGGTCTTCGGCACTCGTACCGAAGTCCGGCAGCCGCGCCAGTCCACCACGACGTCGCTCAGCCATGGGCGGCCACCTCCACCACTCGTGGCACGAGTAGCTCAGCGGCGGCGGCGCGGTACTCGCGGTCACCTGTTCCGCCGGGCTCATACCAACTGATCGGCTGTTGCGCGGAGAACGCTTCGCCATGGCGAATGCTCTCGTGGATGATGGTGCTCAGCAGTTCGTCGGGGAAGTGCTTGCGCAGCGTGTCGAGCACGTCGGCGACGACTTTCGAGGTGTGCTTGCCGTACTTCGACACCCGGCACGGGAGCACGCCGGAGATGCGAAGATCCCCATTGAGCCGGCGGCGGACCTTGTCGATGAGCCGGGTCAGTTTCGGGAGTTCGTTGAGCTCCATCGCCCCTGCCGCGAGCGGGATGAGCACGTCATCCGCGGCCGCCAGGCCCATGATCGTGACCAGGCCGAGGTCGCCAGGGCAGTCGATGACGACGAAGTCGCGTTGCGTTGCCCTTTCCAGCGCATGCAGCAGGGCGTGCTGAACGCCCGCTTCCCCGCCGAACTGGCGGTCGGCGTCGGCAAGCTCGGCGGATGCCCGGACCAGCTCCAGGCCCTTCACTCCGGTCGTCTTGATCACGTCATCGAGCGGCCGATCGTCGCGAAACACCTCGACGAGGTCGGTGTTGGCAGGCGAGTGTCCGAGCCACTTGGTGGCCGATCCCTGATCATCAAGATCGACCAGCACCGTCAGATATCCCATCGACGCCGCGATCGCAGCAACGTTGACGGCCGTCGTGGTTTTCCCGGTCCCACCTTTGTTGTTCGCGACGGCAGTCGTCCGCATCCGCCGGCCCGCCTGCTCGCCGCGAGCATCGATCGCATGGCGTCCCGTCATCTGTTCGCTTCCTCCGCTGACCCACGTCCCTGAGGAGCCCAAGTCCTGAGGAGCCCAAGTCCAGAGGCGCCCCAGGCGCCAGAAGATACTGGGTCGCCCTGGGAGCTCCAGGCGCCGGTGAAGTCTAGGGAGCCTGCGCCGTCGACATTGCCCATTGCGCCATCCCATGAGATGGTGACAGGATGGCGGACGGAGGGCAGAGCTCGATGGCCGAGGTGGACAAAAGCGAGAAGATCACGATTAACGTCGGGTTGGTCGACCTCGGCCAGATCGATCTGCTCGTCGACGAGGGTTTCTACGCCAACCGCACGGACTTCATCCGAACGGCGATCCGGCGTCAGCTCGAGAGCCGGGCAGCCGCGGTGAACGAGACGGTGGCGCGCCGGACCTTGACGCTCGGCACGCACCACCTCAGCCGGCGTGACCTGGAGGAACTTCGCAGCGCCGGCCAGACGATCGACCTGCGCGTTCTCGGGCTGGCGACCGTTGCCGACGATGTCAGCCCCGAGCTCGCACTGGCGACGATCGCGTCGGTCGAGGTCCTCGGCGCCTTCCGGGCGTCGCGGGCAGTCAAGGCTGCCCTCGCGCCCCGCACCAGCACCTGAGCA
>DASUII010000380.1:0-7253 GCA_036279835.1 Pseudonocardiaceae bacterium | reverse complement strand
CGATCGGGTACAGCTGGCCGCCCTGGGCGCGGAGTACAACCGGCGGTTGCTGGAGCACTGGATGCGAGCCGGTGTCACCGTCGTCGACCCGGCCACGGTGTGGCTGGACGCCGACATCGCGCTCGCTCCGGACGTCGTGCTGCATCCGGGAGTGCAGTTGCATGCCGGCACCGTGGTGGGGCCCGGCGCCACGATCGGACCGGACTCGACTCTGTCGGCGTGCACCATCGGCGCGGGCGCCACCGTGGTTCGCGCCCATGCCATCGGTGCGGTGGTCGCCGATGGGGCGCAGATCGGTCCGTTCGCCTATCTGCGGCCGGGCAGCCGGATCGGTGAGCGGGCCAAGGTCGGCACCTTCGTGGAAACCAAGAACGCCGAGCTGGGGGCGGGCGCGAAAGTGCCGCATCTGAGCTACGTCGGCGACGCGACGATCGGTGAGGGCAGCAACATCGGCGCGGCCACCGTCTTCGTCAACTACGACGGGGTGGCCAAGCACCACAGCACCGTAGGGGCGCATGCGCGGACCGGGGCCGACAATATGTTCGTGGCCCCGGTGACCATCGGCGACGGTGCCTACACCGCGGCCGGCTCGGTGATCACCGAGGACGTACCGCCCGGGGCGCTGGCGGTCGCCCGTGGGCGTCAGCGCAATGTCGAAGGATGGGTCAGCCGGCAGCGCCCGGGAACTCCGGCCGCCGACGCGGCGAAGCTGGCTGAGCATGCGCAACCGTCCGACCGTACCTACGGTGACCAGACGCGGTAGGAGTGAGCATGACCCTTTCCACGATGTCGGCGATCCCGAAGAAGAGCCTGATGCTGTTCTCCGGGCGCTACCACCCGGAACTGGCCGAGGAGGTGGCGAAGTATCTCGATATCGCGGTCACCCCGCAGTCCGCTTACGCCTTCGCCAACGGTGAGATCTTCGTCCGGTTCGAGGAGTCGGTCCGCGGTTGCGACGCCTTCGTGGTGCAGGCGCACGCCGCTCCGATCAACGACTCCATCATGGAGCAGCTGATCATGGTGGACGCGCTCAAGCGCGCCTCGGCGAAGCGGATCACCGTCGTGATGCCGTTCTGGGGCTACAGCCGTCAGGACAAGAAACACCGCGGGCGCGAGCCCATCTCCGCCCGTCTCATCGCGGACATGTTCAAGGTCGCCGGCGCGAACCGGATCATGACGGTGGACCTGCACACCTCGCAGATCCAAGGCTTCTTCGACGGGCCGGTGGACCATCTGTTCGCCTTGCCGGTGCTCGCCGACCACGTCAAGCACACCTACGCCGGGCGTGAGCTGGCCGTGGTGTCGCCGGACTCCGGCCGAGTGCGGCTGGCCGAGCGGTGGGCCGAGACTCTCGGCGGCACCCCGCTGGCGTTCATCCACAAGACTCGCAACCCCCGCGAGCCCAACAAGGCGATCGCCAACCGGGTAGTCGGCGACATCGAGGGTCGGCTCTGCGTGGTGATCGATGACATGATCGACACCGGCGGAACGGTGGCCGGCGCCGTGCGGGCGCTACTCGACGGCGGTGCGACCGACGTCGTCGTCGCCGCCACCCACGGGGTGCTCTCGGAGTCCGCTAGCCAGCGGCTGTCCACCTGCGGCGCTCGCGAGGTCATCTTCACCAACACCCTGCCCATCCCGGACCACAAACGCTTTCCCGGGATGACGGTGCTGTCCATCGCACCGCTGCTGGCCCAGGCGATCCACGCAGTCTTCGATGACGGCTCGGTGACCAGCCTGTTCGACGGCATCGCCTAACGCCAGCAACGCCGACCCGAGCGAATGACGTGATCTCGCCACTAGACCACCCTGGTGCCGACCCGGTCACCGCGTCCCGCCTATACTCGACGAGTTGCCCCGGCGAGGGAGAGCCTGGCGCTCTTCGTGATCGACGCGGCGTGTCGCATCGCGCGCCCGCTCAGCGATCATGAGGCGGCGCCGCCGACCTCGATCTCGCCTTGAAGCTGCTAAGGAGTCTAACCGTGTCCGAGGTCCGTCTGGCCGCCGAGCCGCGCACCGAGTTCGGCAAAGGCGCCGCTCGCCGTACCCGACGTGCCGGCAAGATCCCCGCGGTGCTCTACGGGCACGGCAGCGACCCGCAGCACGTGGCGCTGCCAGCGCTGGAGTTCGCCAGGGTGGTGCGCGAGCAGGGCAGCAACGCCATCCTCAGCCTCGACCTGGATGGCCGGCCCCAGCTCGCGCTGACCAAGACCGTCACCGTGCATCCGCTCCGCCGCTATATCGAACACGTCGACCTGCTGATCATCCGGCGCGGTGAAAAGGTGGTGGTGGACGTCTACCTCGTCGTCACCGGCAATGCCGTTCCAGACACGCTGGTCACCCAGGAGCTGGTGAGCCTGCAGGTCGAGGCGGATGCGATGTCGATCCCCGAAGAGATCGAGGTCTCCGTTGAGGGCGCTGCGATCGGTACCCGGGTGCTGGCCGGCGATGTCCCGCTGCCGCCGGGAGTGGAGCTACGGACCGACCCGGAATACCTCGTGGTCAACATCGTCGCCGCACCAACTACCGCAGACCTCGACACCGAGACCACCGGTGAAGAACCGGCGCCGACCGGAACCGGGGCTACCGACGAGCAGGCCTGACGGAGCCTTTCAACCGGGCCAGTCGACCACGCCGTGACTGTTGAGACCAGCACCGACCGGGTCGCCGGGGAACTCGCGCTGATCGTGGGTCTGGGCAACCCGGGCTCCGGCTATGCCGGCAACCGGCATAACGTCGGATTCATGGTGCTCGATGAACTGGCCCATCGGGTAGATGGGCGTTTCACCTCGCACAAGGCTGGTGCCGACGTGCTGGAAACGCGGCTGGCCGGGCGTCGGGTGGTGCTGGCGCGCCCGCGCTCCTTCATGAACATCTCCGGCCCGCCGGTCGCGGCGACGGCGCGATACTACAAGGTCCCGCCGACCGATGTGGTGGTCATCCACGACGACTTGGACCTCGACTATGGCGTGCTGAAGCTCAAGCGCGGCGGCGGCGAGGGCGGCCACAACGGGCTGCGCTCGATTTCGGAATGCCTGGGCAGCCGGGATTACCTGCGGGTACGTTTCGGTATCGGTCGGCCGCCGGGCCGGATGGACCCGGCTGACTTCGTGCTGCGCGACTTCTCCGCCGACCAGCGCCGCGAACTGGACTTCCTGGTGGACCGCTGCGCCGACGCCGTCGAGCAGCTACTCAGCCAAGGCCTCGCCGCCACCCAGAACCAGATGCACTGAGCTCAGGATAGATAGTCCGCGATGCGGTCGCGGACGGCGGCGCGGCGCAACTTGCCTGAGGGGGTTTTGGGTAGAGCTGCGGGTGGGAGGATCACTACGGCTGCGGGGCGCAGGCCTATCGCATCGACCACCCGGGAGGTGACCTCCTTGCGTAGGACCCGCTCGGCGTCGGCGTCGCCGGCCTGTCTGGACTCGACGGCCACCGCGAACGACTCCCGCCGGGCGCCGGCATCCAGCCGCACGGCTGCCACGTTGCCCGGCCGGACCCCAGGGACCAGCCCGGCGGCGCGCTCGATGTCGAGCGGGTAGATGTTGCGCCCGCCCATGATGATGACGTCCTTGCGCCGGCCGCAGACCACCACCTCACCCTCGGTGAGGTAGCCCTCGTCGCCGGTGTCCAACCATCCGTCGGGATCCTGGGTGGGCAACGGTCCGGCAGTGGTCAGGTACTGGCGGGTCACCGACTCGCCGCGCAGTTGGAGCCGGCCGACCTCGCGCTCACCGAGCGGACGACCGTCGTCGGCGAGCACCTGCACCTCGATCCCGGGCAACGGCGGTCCCAACCGCGGGAAGGCCCGGACGTCCCGGTCCGACGGCTCGGCGACGGCGGCGCGCCGTCCGATCTCCAGAGCGTCGGCATCCACGGTGTCCACCTGCATGCCGATCCCCAGCGGGGCGAACGAGACCGCGAGAGTGGCCTCGGCCATCCCGTAGGCGCACACCATGCAGGTCTCCAGCAGCCCGAACCGCGCTCCCGCGCGGGTGAAGGCCTGGACCGCCGCCGGTTCGATGGGTTCGGCTCCATTGAGGGCGAAGCGCAGGCTGGACAGATCGAATTGCTCGTCGCTGTTGGCCAGCCGCCGAGCCATCAGCGCGTAGCCGAAGTTCGGCGACGCGGTTATCGTGCCGCGGTACTTACTGATCAGCTCGGCCCACAGCAGCGGGCGGGACATGAAATCCGTCGGGGTCACCTTCACCAGTTCCAGCCCCAGCGCCATCGGGACGGTGAGCAACCCGACCATCCCCATGTCGTGGAACAGCGGCAGCCAGGACACCATCACGTCGTTGTCCGGGTCGAGCGCCCCCGCTTGCGCCATCGCGGTCATGTTGGCGTAGAGGTTGCCGTGGGTGATCCGGACGGCTTTGGGTTCGGCGCTGGAGCCCGAGGTGAGCTGCAGCAGCGCCGTGTCGTCCTCGCCCACCGGCACCGGCGCGCTGATTGGTTGGACGGCCGGATCGTCGAGGGCGGCGAGCATCAGGTAACTGATCCCGCGCTGATCCAGCAGCGGGGCGAGCTGGTCGAAGGGCGCCCCGAGCAACACTAGCTTGGCGTCGATCATGCTGAGCACCCTGATGGTGTCCGCCGCCCAACTCGCCAGATCGGCCCGGTGGGTGGGTTGGTGCAGCATGGTCACGCTGCCACCGGCCAGCCAGACGCCCTGCACCGCAGGCGCGATCAGCGCGGGGTCACCGGCCAACACCGCCACCGCGTCACCGTGTTGCACACCGGGCGCGGCCGTGCCCACCAGATATCCGGCGGCGTGCAAAGCCTTGTGGTGGACTTCCGTCCAGGTGACCCGGCGCGGCTGGGTGGGCTCACCGGTGGTCATGCCGCGGTCCGACCGGGTCGGTGAATCCGGTGCGCAGTGTGCCACCAGAGTGTCGAGGAACCTGCTCACAAACGGCCACCTTACGGCTGTGCTGGGCAAACCCGCACCCGATGGCGGTCAACCGGCGGCGTCGGCGACTTCCAGCCAGCGGGTCTCCAGCTCGTTCTTCGCCGCGAGTACTGCCCGCAGTTCACCGTCTAGCTCCCGGAACGCGACGGGATCGGCGGCCTGCTGGGTGATCTGCTGCTGGAGCTGCGCTTCCCGTCCGGACAAGCGCTCCAGTTGACGTTCCAACCGGGCCAGCTCCTTGCGGGCGGTGCGCAGCTGCGCGGCTTCCTTCGGCGGCTCCGCGTAGGAGGACCCTGGCTGGGCGGTCGGGGCGCTGTCGCGCCGGGCCAGGTATTCCTCAATGCCGCCGGGGAGATGGGTGATCCGGCCATCACCGAGTAACGCCACGACGGTGTCACAGACCCGGTCGACGAAGTAGCGGTCGTGCGACACGACGACCAGCGAGCCCGGCCAGCCGTCGAGCAGGTCCTCCAGCTGCTGCAACGTGTCGATGTCCAGATCGTTGGTGGGCTCGTCGAGCAGCAGCACGTTCGGCTCGGCCATCAACAGCCGGGTCAGTTGCAGCCGCCGCCGCTCCCCGCCGGACAGATCCGCCACCGCCGTCCACTGCCGCGACGGCGGGAACCCGAGCCGCTCGGCCAGCTGCGATGCGGACAACTCCCGCCGGCCCAGCGTGATGCGGGAGGCGACCTCCTCCACCGCCTCCAGCACCCGCAGCGATTCGGGCAGACCCTCCAGTTCCTGGTGCAGGTGCGCCAGGAACACCGTCTGACCCTGCACCCGGCGACCGGTGTCCGGCTCCCGCTCCCCCGCGAGCAGCCGCAGCAACGTGGTCTTACCCGATCCGTTGATCCCGACCAGCCCGATACGCTCCCCCGGGCCGATCCGCCATGTCTCGGCATCCAGCAGCCGCAGCCCGCCGATCGTCACCGTGACGTCCTCGAGCTCCAGCACAGTGCGACCCAGCCGGCGTTTCGCGAACGCGAGCAGCTCCACGTTGTCCCGGGGCGGCGGGACGTCGGCGATCAGCGCCTCGGCGGCTTCGATGCGGTAACGCGGTTTGGAGCTGCGCGCCGGCGGCCCGCGGCGCAGCCACGCGAGCTCTTTGCGGGCCAGGTTGCGCCGACGATCCTCCGCCGCGCCGGCCAGCCGGAGTCGCTCGGCCCGGGCGTAGACCCAGTCCGCGTAGCCGCCGTCGTAGCCGTCCACCTGGCCCTCGGTGACCTCCCAGGTACGGGTGCAGACGGTATCGAGGAACCACCGGTCGTGGGTCACCACCACCACCGCGCACCGCCGCGCCAGCAGGTGCTCGGCGAGCCAGCGCACCCCCTCGACGTCGAGGTGGTTGGTCGGCTCGTCGAGCATCACCAGGTCGAGCTCGGGCACCAGCGCCGCAGCCAGCGCCACCCGGCGCCGTTCCCCACCGGAGAGCCCGGCCACCGGTCGGTCCAGTCCCAGTACCGTGATCCCCAGCCCGTCAAGGATGCCGCGCACCCGCGGATCGGCGGCCCACTCGTACTCAGCGGTGACCCCTAGCGGGTCCAGCACCGCGTGGCGCACAGTGGCCTGTTCGGGCAGTTCGATTCGCTGGGTGAGCACCGCGGTGCGCAGGTCCCTGTTCTGGCTGACCCGTCCGGTGTCCGGCGCCTCGAGCCCCGCAAGCACCTCCAGCAATGTCGTCTTACCACCACCGTTGAGTCCCACCACGCCGATCCGATCGCCCTCATCGACGCCGAGGGACACATCGGATAACAACGGACGGATCCCGTAGGACTTCGAGACGGCCTCAAGGTTGACCAGGTTCGCCATCAGGCGTGCGCCAGGGGTTCGTGAGGCGGCCCAGGGTGGGGCGGCATCGGGCGCGAATCCTCCACAATGCGGGCACCGGGCACCGGACCGGTGGCTACCCGGACGGTGCGGCACACGCCGGCTCCGGCCAGCTCGGCGGCAACCCGGACCGCCGCGTCGCCGTCGGTGCACAGGAACGCACAGCTCGGCCCCGATCCCGAGACGATGCCGGCCAGTGCCCCGGCGTCGACACCGGCCCGCAGCGTGCGGCGCAGCGTGGGGCGCAGCGAGACCGCCGCGGCCTGCAGATCGTTTCCGAGCAGCAATGCGAGCCGCCGAGGGTCCCCCGACGCCAGCGCCTCCAGCAGTGGCTCGACGTCGCCGAGCCGCTGTAACGACTGCGGCGCACCATGGCGGAGCCGGTCCAACTCCCGGTAGACCTCCGGTGTGGACAGGCCGCTGTGATCCAGCGCGATCACCCAATGAAACGAATGCCGCGCCAGCACCGGCACCAAGGACTCACCGCGCCCGGTGCCCATCGCGGTGCCGCCGC
>DASUII010000379.1:0-5130 GCA_036279835.1 Pseudonocardiaceae bacterium | reverse complement strand
CGAGGCTGAGCTGGTGGCCGCCGCCGTGGCCGCGGACGCACACGGCTTCATCAGCGCCATGCCCGACGGCTACGACACCCGCATCGGGCAACGTGGACGGCTGCTGTCCGGCGGCCAACGCCAGCGCCTGGCGTTGGCCCGCGCCATGATCCGCGACGCTCCGGTGTTGCTGCTCGATGAGCCCACCACTGGCCTCGACGCCGGCTCTACCGACCGTATCCTGGCGCCGATGCGCCGGTTGATGACCGGGCGGACCACGCTAGTGATCTCCCACAACCTGCTGACCGTGACCGACGCCGATCAGATCGTGTTCCTTGCTGACGGGCAGGTCACCGGGGTTGGCACGCACCCCGAGCTGCTAGCCGGCAATCCCGGCTACGCGAAGCTGTACCGGCTGCACCAGCAGCGGGATACCCGCGCCAAGGAGAACCTCCTACTGCAGCCGGAGCTGATATGACCACACCGCCCGATCTCGCGGTCCGCACCAGCACCGACCGGGCGCAAGACGACGACGGCCCTCCGGCGCATCCCCCAGGCCACCTGCTCGCGCCGGGCTACCAGGTGATCGAGCACGTGCGCCGTGGGGAGGATCTGGACTCCTACGAGGCATGGAGCTCGCAGCGCTACTGTCGTTGTTTCATCAAGACGCTGCGACCCGACTGCGTCACCGATGCGGCTGCCCGCCGTCACCTGCAGCGCGAGGCGCGCTTGCTGCTGTCCCTGACTCATCCGCACCTGGTCCGGGCCTACGAATACATCAAACCCGACTCGGCGCAGCCGCCGCTACTGGTCCTGGAGAACCTCACCGGCGCCACCCTGGGCTACCTGCTTGACGGCGGCCGGCAACGTCTCGGCGCACAAGATCTGGGTCACCTTGGTCGGCATCTGTGCTCGGCGCTGCGCTACCTGCACAGCCGCGGCCATCTGCATCTTGACGTCAAACCCAGCAACATCATCGCCTGCGACGGCGTCGCCCGCTTGATCGACCTGAGCCTCGCCCGGCCTCCCGGCCGCTGCTCCGCGGGATTCGGCACCCCCGGCTACATGTCACCCGAGCAGGTCACCGGCGCCGACGTCGGGCCGCCCGCGGACGTCTGGGGGATCGGCCTGGTGCTCTACCAAGCGGCCACCGGGCTGCAGCCGTTCGACATCCCCGGCAGCTCCGCCTCGGGCAGCGTGAACACCTCGACCTTGTCGCTGTGCCAACTGCAGCTGGCCCGCCCGGCACCCAAAGTCCGTGCTCGGCGGCGGCTGCCCGCTGACGTGGCGGAGATCATCGACGCGTGCCTGCACCGGGATCCCGACCAACGGCCCACCCTGGAGGGCCTCGACGCCGCGCTCGTCACGCTCACCGGATAGCGTCGGCGCCGACATGAGCGCGCCAATAACATGAGTGCACCAATAACATGAGTGCGACAGTGCAGGCCACCGGCCTGGCTGCCGGACACGGTGATCAGGTGTTGTTCACCGGGTTGGACCTCGTCGTCGCCCCAGGTGATGTCGTCGGGTTGGTGGGGGCCAACGGCGCCGGCAAGTCGACCTTGCTGCGACTGCTCGCCGGGCTGCAGATGCCGCAGGACGGCGCGGTGGTGCGCAGCCCGCCCGATGCGGCCGTCGGACACCTACCGCAGGAACCCGACCGCCGTCCCGACGAGACGGTGCGGTCGTTCTTGGGCCGCCGCACCGGGGTGGCCCAAGCGCAGTCGACGATGGACGTCGCCGCACAGGCGCTGACCGAGGGCGGACCGGACAACTATTCTGCGGCGCTGGACCGCTGGTTGGCTCTCGGTGGCGCAGACCTCGACGAGCGCGCGGCGACGGTGGCCGTGGACCTCGGACTCGGCGTGGACCTCGACACCCCGATGACCGCTCTGTCCGGTGGCCAGGCCGCCCGAGTCGGGCTCGCCGCGCTGCTGCTGTCCCGTTATGACGCGCTGCTGCTCGATGAGCCCACCAACGACCTCGACCTCGACGGCTTGGAACGCCTGGAGCGCTTCGTCACCGGGTTGCGCTCGCCAGTAGTGATCGTCAGCCACGACCGCGAGTTCCTCGCCCGCACGGTCACCCGGGTGGTGGAGCTGGACCTGATCCAGCAGCAGGTCGGTGTGTACGACGGTGGGTACGACGCCTACCTGACCGAGCGGGCGCGCTCCCGCCAGCATGCCCGGGACACCTACGATGCTTTCACCGGCACCCGGACCGGGCTGGAAGCCCGAGCTCGGATGCAGCGGTCCTGGATGGACAAGGGCGTGCGCAACGCGCGGCGCAAGGCGACCGACAACGACAAGATCGGCCGTAAGTTCCGCGCCGAGGCCACCGAGAAACAGGCCGCCAAGGTCAGCCAGACACAGCGGCAGATCGAGCGCCTCGAGGTGGTCGAGGAGCCCCGCAAGGAGTGGGAGCTGCGGATGTCCATCGCCGCCGCGCCCCGCTCGGGTTCGGTGGTGGCGGCCTTGCGCGGCGCCGTCGTCGAGCGGGGCGCGTTCCGTCTCGGCCCGGTGGATGTGGCGCTCGGGTGGGCCGACCGGGTCGTCATCACCGGTGCCAACGGCTCCGGGAAGTCCACCCTGCTGGGCGCGCTGCTGGGCCGCATACCGCTGTCCTCGGGCACCGCGACGCTGGGGCCGGGGGTGCGAGTCGGGGAGATCGACCAGACCCGCGCGCTGTTCCTGGGCGACGAGCCGCTGATCCGGGCCTTCGGCTCGGCGGTGTCGGAGGGGGCTGTACCCGGATGGCCGGAGTCCGAGGTGCGGACGCTACTGGCGAAGTTCGGCCTGTACTCCGCGCACGTGGCGCGCCCGTCCGCATCCCTGTCACCCGGGGAGCGCACCCGCGCTGCGTTGGCGCTGCTGCAGGCTCGTGGAGTGAACCTGCTGGTGCTCGACGAGCCCACCAACCACCTCGACCTGCCCGCCATCGAGCAACTGGAATCCGCCCTGGAGTCGTATTCGGGCACGTTGTTGTTCGTGACCCATGATCGTCGGATGCTCGAGGCTGTCCGCACCACCCGCTGCTGGGCCGTCGCCGACGGCCAGGTACACGAGCAACACCGCTAGGCGCGTCGCCGCCTCCGGGCCCCGGGGCCGGTCAGCGCCCGCGGGCGTACTTGCAGGTGAGTTGCGCCTGGGCCAGTACCTTCCCGGACAGCGCGTACGGCAGATCCTTGCGTGCGCTCGCGCCCTCAGCCAGACCGCTGGGCTCAGACAGGGCTAGCAGCGTGAAGATGAACCGGCGGGCTTTGCCGAACGGGGGGCAGGGACCGCCCCAGTCCGTCCGGCCATAGTCGTTCTTGCCGCAGACGGCCCCGGCGGGCACTTTGCCCTCCTCCAGGCCGCCGCCGGCGGGGTTGATCCCGAACAGGGACCAGTGCACGTGGGTACCACCCGGAGCGTCGGGATCCTCCATGAGCAGCACCAACTCCGCGGTGCCGTCCGGGACATCCGACCACGACAGCGGGGGTGACACGTTGTCACCGTCACAGGTGTATTGGGATGGAATGAACTCTTTGTCGGCGAAGGCCGGGCTGCTGAGAGTAAGCGCCATAGTGCACTCCATCCTACCGCCGACTGTCCGTCAGCGACGTACGCTGGGGTCAGCTGGTAAAAGGGTTCAACAGCCGCACGCCGGTGGCGTCGAAATCTTTGACGTTTCGGGTGACCAGTGTCCAGCCACGCAGCTTTGCGGTAGCGGCAATGAGCCCGTCCGCCATCGAACCTGGCCGATCCGCGTCGTTGTGTCCCCACTCCTCCGCGGCTTCGAGGCTGACTGGCACCAGCCGGTCGGCAAACAGGCCCTTGGTGCCCGCAAGCCACGATTCGTAGGCAGCAGCTTGGCGGTGATCGTTACGCAGTTGGAGCTTGGTAATACCTCGGCGGATCTCACCGATGGTGATAACGCTGACGAACAGCTCATCCACCGTGATTCCGGCCAGCCACTCGGTGACCCCAGGGTCGGGGGCGGCCTTTCGCCACTCCGACAGCACATTGGTGTCCAGGAGGTAGCTCACTCATCGCCGCCCAGATCGATGTCTCTGGCAATGTCGTTCTTGCGCTCGGCCTCGACCTCAGCGAACACGTCGGGCTGGCCGGAGGCCGTGTCGAGCTTTGGAAACGCCATCAGGTGCGCTACGAAGTTCCTCCTCGGTTCAGTCAGGCGCCGGTACTCTGCCATGTCGATGAGCACGGCGATCTCTTCGCCGCGCCGAGTGATGATCTGCGGACCGGCACGCTCGACCGCGCGGAGAACTTCGCTGAAGCGCTGTTTCGCTTCCTGCACCTGCCAGCTCACGGGGCCTCCATCCGATGGCTCACTGAGGCTGTCTAGACAGGCTAGAGTCTAGCGCGTCATGACCGGTGCTTGGTGTTACCCGATATTTGAGCGCATCGCCCGGTACGACATCGATGAGCTGGTACGCAGGACGGCGGCCGGCTACTCAGCCCCCGTCTACCTTCGCTGGACGCAATCCACCTCGCCACCGCGCACGCGTAGTTATCATTTAGGGTCGCTCCAAATAATAACAGTTCAGTCCGCTGGGCACGGTCGTTAGAGTTTAGGAGGCTAGGCTGCGTGGCGGCGGTTCTCTTTGAGCAGTGCAGCGATGATGCTCGTCATCCAATGCGGATGCGGTCCAGGAGCTGGTCGATTCGTTGCGCGAGTTGGGTGAGGGTTGCGGGAGCGAGAGTGGTCCAGGCTGTTCCGTCGGGTCCGCGCAGCGGTTGCAGGGTGTATCCGCCGCGCTCGGTGGCGAGGTAGACCACTGCGGCGCCGGCGGAGTGGCGCTTGCCGTTGCGATCGCGGCGCGCGGCGCCGAACTTTCCCGCGCTGGGTTTCGGGCCACGCAGCATCGTCGCGACGGACCGGGCGTCGTCGGGTTTCACCCCGCCGCGGGTCAACCGATTTTCCAACTGCTGCCCGGTGAGCCCGGGTTTCCCGCCTCTGTCGGGTTCGGCCAACAGCGCGGACGGCACCGACACCGACGATCCCGGCCCAGCGGGACGATCCGGTAGTTGCCGGGCGACCGCCGTGCACAGCTCGCTGGCGGGACCAGTGCGCACCAGCAGTCGATGCTCATCGAGCATCGCCAGCACTGTCCATTCACCGCGTGAACCGGCGAGCAACCGCACCGCAGTG
>DASUII010000378.1:0-6928 GCA_036279835.1 Pseudonocardiaceae bacterium | reverse complement strand
GGAGCGAAGGAGCGCCATGTATGCCACCGTTGGTGACAAGGTCCACATCAAGAGCCGCAATGTCGGCATGCACGAACACGTGGGCGAAGTCCTAGAAGTGCGCGGTCCGGAAGGGGAGCCACCGTACCTGGTGCGGTTCTCGGACGGACACGAGTCGCTCGTGTACCCCGGGCCTGACTGCATCGTCGAACAACGAGGTCCTGCAGATTGACGTCCGCCCTACCGCCTCCCGAGCCCTACTACATCGTGCGTGGCGGGTCAAGGATTCGAACCTTGGAAGGCATCAGCCGACGGATTTACAGTCCGCTCCCATTGGCCGCTCGGGCAACCCGCCTGGAGGCCGGGTGCACCGGCCGGTAGTCACGATACACAGCCCGTGACGTCGATGCGGGACGGGCCTGACGGGTAAGGTCGGCACCGGCTCAACGGGAGGAGGCTGCGATGGCGGATCCGTCGTTCGATGTGGTCAGCAAGGTCGATCGGCAGGAAGTGGACAACGCGCTTAATCAGGCGGTCAAGGAGCTGTCGACCCGGTTCGACTTCCGAGGCACCGGGGCGAAGGCGACCTGGACCGGTGACGAGGCGATCACCATTGAGGCGGAGACCGAGGAGCGCTGCCGCGCCGCCATCGACGTCGTCCAGGGCAAGCTGGTCAAGCGGGGCATCTCGCTGAAGTCCTTCGAGGTGGACGACCCGGCCATCTCCGGCAAGGTCTACCGGACCACGGGACGCATCCTGCAGGGCATCAGCCAGGACAAAGCCAAAGCGATCGCCAAGGCGGTCCGGGACGAGAAGCTCAAAGGCGTGCAGGCCCAGATCCAAGGCGACCAGCTTCGCGTCTCGGGCAAGAAGAAAGACGACTTGCAAGCCGTCATCGCTCTGTTGAAAGGCCGCGACTTCGGCGTCGCCCTGCAGTTCACCAACTACCGGTGACTTTCCCCAGCGCCAAGATCTATCACTCCTCCGGCGACGGCGGGTTCGGTCATGTTCAGCTCCTGCGGTTGTGTTCGCCCTGACGCGGTGCTGTGCTGCCCTTGACATCCGTCGGTGGCGTGCCAGGACACTAGCCGGCATGGATCCCAAACCGCTCCGGATGGCAGACGGCCATGTCTGGTACTTCGAGCACAACCCAGACACCCGGCTGTACACGATCACGGTCAAGACAGTCGAGGGTGAAGTGTGCTCTCGCATGACGATGACCGCGGATGACGTGCGACGTTTCGCGCAGACTATGGCTGGTGCCCTGGAAAGCCTCGCGAGGGGCACCGCGGAGCCGGGCATCGTGGTGACCGAGGACACGATCGTCGTGGTGGAAATCAAGCAGCCAGGCACCGAGGAGGACTAGCCGACCGCTAGGTCCGATCCTCAAGCGGTTCCTTAGCACCGAGCAACAGGCCAACTAGTTGTCTACCCGGCCTGACCGCAACCAAACCGGTCCCGGACACTGGTGCCAGTGAAGGGCATCGTGTTGGCCGGTGGCAGCGGCACCCGGCTGTATCCGATCACCCAGGCGGTCTGCAAGCAGCTGCTGCCGGTGTACGACAAGCCGATGGTGTACTACCCCCTTTCAGTGCTGATGCTGGCCGGGATCCGGCAGATCTTGATCATCTCTACTCCTGCTGACCTGCCCCTGTTCCGTCGCCTGTTCGGTGACGGCGCCACCCTGGGGCTGCGGCTGAGCTATGCCGAGCAGGCCGAACCCAACGGCCTGGCCGAGGCTTTCGTGATCGGCGCTGAGTTCATCGCCGACGACCCGGTCGCGCTCGTGCTTGGTGACAACATCTTCTACGGTCCAGGCTTCTCCAGCCGGCTCCGGCAGTGTGTGGCCGGCTTGGACGGGTGTGTGCTGTTCGGATACCCGGTCAAGGACCCGCAGCGCTACGGCGTCGGCGAGGTGGACGCCACCGGCAAGTTGATCTCCATCGAGGAGAAGCCGGCAGCTCCCCGCTCGAACAAAGCGATCACCGGCCTGTATTTCTACGACAACGACGTGGTGAAGGTTGCTCGCTCACTGACCCCGTCCGCGCGCGGCGAGCTGGAGATCACCGACATCAACGCGCACTACCTGCGCCAAGGTAGGGCGACGTTGCTAGATCTAGGCCGCGGATTCGCCTGGCTGGACACCGGGACCCACGAGTCGCTGCTGGAAGCCGGCCAGTTCGTCCAGGTACTCGAACACCGCCAAGGCGTACGGATCGCCTGCCTGGAGGAGATCGCGCTGCGGATGGGCTACATCGACGCCGACGCCTGCTACGCGCTGGGCCAGTCGTTGGCCAAGTCGGGCTACGGCCAGTACGTCATGGAAATCGCCCGCGCGATTCACTGAACTGGCCCGCGTCAGGACAGCTGACGGCGGGCCATCTCCTCCAAGCGGCGCACCCGGTCGGCGATCGGCGGGTGGGTGGAGAACAACCGCGCTGCGCCGTCGCCCGGCCGGAACGGGTTGGCGATCATCAAGTGGGACTGCGCGACCACGGCAGGCGCCGGGGCGAGTGGCGCGGCCGCGGTGCCGCGCTCCAGTTTGCGCAGCGCGCTGGCCAGCGCCAGCGGGTCCCCGGTGCGCTCCGCGCCCGAGGCGTCAGCCTGGTATTCCCGCGACCGGCTGACCGCCATCTGCACAATGCCGGCCGCGATCGGGCCGAGCAACGCGATGAGGATCATGGCGAGGGGATTGGAACGGTCGTTGTTGCCGCCGCCGAACAGACCCGCGAAGATCGCCAGGTTCGATAGTGCCGTCACCATGCCGGCCAGTGCCCCGGCGACCGAGGAGATGAGGATGTCCCGGTTGTAGACGTGTGACAGCTCGTGGCCGAGCACGCCGCGCAGTTCCCGCTCATTGAGCAGCTCGAGGATCCCGACGGTGCAGCACACCGCGGCGTGCCGCGGGTTGCGGCCGGTGGCGAAGGCATTGGGTGCCTGGGTGGGGCTGAGGTACAGCCGCGGCATCGGCTGGCGCGCGTCAGTCGCCAGCTCCCGCACGATTCGATACATCATCGGCTGCTCGGGTTCGGACACCGGCCGCGCGTGCATGGTGCGCAACGCCAGCTTGTCCGAGTTGAAGTAGGCGTAGGCGTTCATCCCGACCACGAACACCAGCGCGATGAATACCCCGCTGCGCCCGAAGAACCAACCGATCAGCACCACCAGCGCCGACAACCCGCCGAGCAGCAGCGCGGTCTTCAACCCATTGACGTGGTTGTGCACAGTCCATCAGCCTCCCGCGGCGTGTTCCCGCTCCATTCAGCTCAACGCGCCGCCCGGCCGTCGGGTTCCGTCGCCCGTCGTTGCGAGAGACTGAACAACATGGATGTTGTGGTGCAGCGCCGCGGCGGGGTGGCTGTGGTGACGGTGGTCGATCGGGAGCGGCGAAACGCGTTGAGTCTCGAGCTGTCCGACCTGCTGGCGCAGGCGGTCGCGGCGTGCGACCACGACGACTCCGTGCACGCCATCGTGATCACCGGTGCGCCGCCGGCATTCTGCGCCGGAGGTGATCTGAGTGCGCTGGCCGCTGCTGGTCAGTCGGGCTCCGAGGCTGACCTGCACCGCATCTACGCCGGGTTTCTCGCCGTCGCGAACGCCACGGTGCCCACCATCGCCGCCGTCAACGGGCCTGCGGTGGGCGCCGGGCTCAACCTGGCGCTGGCCTGCGACCTGCGCGTGGTCGGCCCGGGCGCGTTGTTCGACGCGCACTTCCTGCAGCTGGGCATCCATCCCGGCGGCGGCATGACGTGGTTGGCGCAGCGCGCCGTCGGCCCCCAGATCGCCGCGGCGATGGCCCTGTTCGGCGAACCGCTCGACGCCCAGGAGGCAGTGCGGATCGGCCTGGCCTTGCGCCTGGTCGAGGTCGACGGTGACCCCCGCTCTCCCGCCGCACACGAGGCGGTGGTAGCCGCAGCCGTGGGCCTCGCACGCCGGGCCGCAGCGGCTCCCCGCGACCTCGTGATCGCCACCAAGGCCGCCCTGCGGGCCACCGCGACGATGGCCGAACACTCCGACGCGGTGGCGTATGAGACGGCCCCACAGCTGGCCTCACTGGCCTCATTAATCTCACCAGTCCCACGAAAAGATGGGTAGATCCGCTGCGAACGTGCCACCAACGGCAACTTTGGCGGAAAGTTGCCGTTGGTGGCACATACGTACGCGACGACAGTCCTTCCCCGATGGTCACGGACAGTGACGGTGGCGGGCCGCGCAAGGCGAGGCGAGGCGAGACCGGGTCAGCCGGTGCGGGCGGCTAGGTAGTCGGTGACCGAGGCCAGGGCGTCACGGGCGGGGCAGTCAGGCAGCACGGCGAGTTCAGCGCGAGCGGAGTCGGTGTAGGAGCGCAGCGTGCGCATCGCCCGATCCAGCCCGGGTGACTCACGCAGCAACCACAGCGCCTCCGCGATGAGCGTGTCGTCAGTCAGCGGGGCGGCCAGCAGCACCCGGAGTCGATCGACCCCGGGGCCGTCCTCAGCGAGCGCGTAGAGCATCGGCAGGGTGCGGACCCCCTCCCGCAGGTCGGTTCCCGGCGTCTTGCCGGACTCGGCGGATGGCGAGGCGATGTCGATGATGTCGTCGGAGATCTGGAATACGGTGCCGATCTTCTCACCGAACCGGCGCAGCGCGTCGATGCGCTCCTGTGGAGCACCGGAGAACATCGCGCCATAGCGGCCCGCGGTGGCGATCAGCGAACCGGTCTTCTCCGCGATCACCGCCAGGTAGTGTGCCACCGGGTCGGTGCCCTCGGCGGGACCCATGGTTTCCCGCATCTGGCCGGTGACCAGCTCGGCGAAGGTGCTGGCGATGATCCGCACCGCGTCCGGCCCGAGGTCGGCGACCAGCCGGGATGCGTGCGCGAACAGGAAGTCGCCGGTGAGGATCGCGACGGTGTTGTCCCACCGGGCGTTGGCGCTCACCGCGCCGCGGCGCATGGTGGCCTCGTCCATCACGTCGTCGTGGTAGAGCGTGGCCAGATGGACCAGCTCCACCACCGCGGCCGCGCGCACCACGTCCTGTGGCCGCCCGTTGTCCGGCCCGAACTGGCCGGCGAGCAAGGTGAACAGCGGCCGGAACCGCTTGCCGCCGGCGTCGACCAGGTGCAGCGAGGCCTCGGTGAGGAAGCGGAACTCGCTTTGCACCTCCCGATGCAGCAGCTCCTCGACCTGGGTCAGACCGCGCTCCAGGGCGGCGCGCAGTACGGGGTCAGCCAGCTCCACGCCGGCGACCTGCTCGGATGTCGACCTGGTCACCGGATCAGGAGCCGAACGCGCCGAGCGCGGCCCAGTTCAGGGCGAAGGTGGGCACGACGCCGAGCAGCAAAGTGACCACTACGCCCAGGGTGATCGCGGCGGTGGTGAAGGCCCCAGGCACGCTCACCGTCGGACCGTCGATGGCGGGTTCGCTGAAGTACATCAACACCACCACCCGCAGGTAGAAGAATGCGGCCACCGCGCTGGCCACCAGCGCGATCACCACCAATGGGGCCATCCCGTCCGCCAGCGCGGCGCTGAACACCGCGAACTTTCCGGTGAACCCGCTGGTCAGCGGGATACCGGCGAGGGCGAAGAGCAGGAAGGCGAAGACCGCGGCCGTCAACGGGGACCGCTTGGCCAACCCGGCCCACTGCGACAGGTGGGTGGCCTCACCGTCGGCGTTGCGCACCAGGGTGACCACCCCGAATGCGGCGAGTGTGGTGAAGCCGTAGGCGAGCAAGTAGAACATCGTGCCGGACAGCCCCTGTGCGGTCAACGCGATGGCGCCGACCAGCAGGAAACCGGCGTGCGCCACCGACGAGTAGGCGATCATGCGCTTGACGTCGGTCTGGGTGAGACCGAGCACCGCGCCGATCACCATCGAGGCGATCGCGACAGCCCACAGCAGACCGCGCCACTCCCAGCGGGTGCCCTCGAACGCCACCGTCAGCACCCGCAGGATCGCACCGAAGGCAGCGACCTTGGTACACGCCGCCATGAACGCCGTCACCGGCGTCGCGGCACCCTGGTAGACGTCCGGGGTCCAGGTGTGGAACGGCCCGACCGAACCCTTGAACAGCAGCCCGACCATCAGCAGCGCCAGCCCACAGAACAGCAGCATGTCCGGCCGATTGCTGCCCGCCGACGCCTCGGCGATCCGGGCCAGGCTGACCGAACCCGCGTAGCCATACAGCAGCGCGACCCCGTAAAGAAAAAACGCTGAGGAGAAGGCTCCCAGGAGGAAGTACTTCACCGCCGCCTCCTGGGCCAGCAGCCGGCGGCGGCGGGCCAACCCGCACATCAGGTACAGCGGCAGGCTGAGAACCTCCAGCGCGACGAACATGGTGAGCAGGTCGTTGGCCGCGAGAAACACCATCATGCCGCCGAGGGAGAACAAGAACAGCGGGAACACCTCGGTCTGCATCACCGTCTCGGCGGTGCGGACTGCGCCCTCGGCTTGGGCACGGTCGGCAGCGGTGCCCGGACGAACCGCGGCGTCGGCGCTGAACGCGCCCCCAGGCTCCACCGATCGGTCCGCGATGAGCAGCACCGCCGCCAAACCCAAGGCCAGCAACGTTCCCCATAAGAACAGTGCGGGGCCGTCCACGGAGATCGTCCCGGCCAGCGTCACCACGTTGCGCCCGTCAGCAGCGAACGAGTAGAGGTGCACACCCAGTGCCGCACCCGCGGCACCCAACGTGAGCAGCGTCAACGCGACCTGCGACGACCACCGCGCGGAACGGGCCACGAAGGCCTCCACCAGCACGGAAAGGCACGCCGCCCCGAGCACGATCAGGACCGGGGCGATCGCCCCGTAGTCGACCGTAGGCGCTTGCAAGTGCGGCACCTGCGCCACGACTCCCACTCCAGCTTCACCGCCGAGCACCTCAGCGACCTCCCTGCCCGACGACCGGGTCGGACAGACCGACCTCGGTGAGCGTGGCCCCGACCGACGGGTTGATGACATTCAACAC
>DASUII010000377.1:0-19391 GCA_036279835.1 Pseudonocardiaceae bacterium | reverse complement strand
CAGTTCGCGATCACCCAGATGTTCTTCCGCCCGGAGGACTACCTCAGACTGCGGGACCGGGTAGCCGCCGCGGGTGCGGATATGGCGACGGTCCCGATCCTGCCGGGGATTATGCCGATCACCACGCTGCGCGGTGTGCAGAAGATGGCTGAGCTATCGGGCTGCACCATTCCGCTGGCGGTGCGTGACCGGCTGGCCGCGGTAGGTAACGATCCTGCCGCGGTGCGCCAGGTAGGTGTCGACGTTGCCAGCGAGTTGTGCGAACGGTTGCTCGCTGAGGGTGTGCCGGGACTGCACTTCTACACACTCAACCGGTCCGGTTCCACCCAAGCGGTACTCGCCCGTCTCGGCATGGCGCCCGGCCGCCCCGCCGCCGTCGCCACGCACTGAGTTGGCGGCCGTTAACCGTGGCCGACTTCGGTCACGCTAGAGCGGCAGTGTGCGCGCCAGTACGGCGAAGTCTCGGGAGTCCCCGGTGAAGTGGTAGTGCCTCAGCAGATCGGTGAATCCGAGCCGGCGGTAGAGCCGCCATGCTCTGGTGGGTCCCTCGGGAGTGGACAACAATGCGCGCGGGGCATCCACCCTGGACAGTAGCTCGGTGAGCAGCGCCTTGCCGATCCCCCTGCCTTGGGCGTCGGGACGGACATGCAGTTCGGTGAGCTCGAAGTAGTCGGCGAGCTCGCGCTGTGCACGGTGGTGATCGATCAGCATGAGCCCGCGTTGGACCTCGTCGTGCCACCACTGCCCAGGAGCGCCCCGGTAGCCGTAGCCGATGCCCACCAGGGCGTCTGCGTCGAAGGCAGCCATGCACAGCCAGCCGTCCCGCAGCATGTGTTCCAGCCACATCGGGCTCCGGTGCCGCGCCGTGCCGGGCGGGTAGTGCATGGCCGTGACATAGATCTGCAGCGCCTCGTCAAGGTGCATGCGCAATTGCGGAGCCGTCAGTTCAGCCAGCTGCGCTGGCTCGCGGATGGGCATCGCGGTCACCGCTGACCTCCAGTGTCGACCGATGTCGGTGCGAAGCGGGTGCCGTCCACAGAGTGCACGAATCCTATGTGATCACGCCAGGTGTCGAGCCGCTGCGGTGGAGATTGGCACTTGACGCAACCGTGGCTCAGGGGGTTACCCTAGGAGGGCGTCGAACATATGTTCGAACAACGCCCGGCGGTGGGGCGGGGGAAGCGCACCGCCGCCGGGCTCCGCCGGCTTCCCCACGGCGGAGTCGACCCATTGCCGTTACCCGGGTCGCCCACCCCGACTCCCGATCAGGAGGCCGAAGTGCCCGCCGTTGCTGCCCTCACCACCGCTCTCGTGCCACAGTATGACCGCCCGAAGCACAACAGGCCGAAATACGAACGACGCAGTTGCCGGCTGCCCAGCGTACGTATCCTGTTTGAGCAGGCTCGGCAGGGACTGCTTGATGCCGAGTACGCCGCGCATCCAGTAGATCGTTACGCCCAGGCGCACCTCGCGGCGCTGCGTGCGGCGGCGGCCGTCCTGGCAGTGCGGGCCCGACCGCGCCGTCGAGCCCAGCCGACCAGCGCATGGGCGCTGTTGGCGACAGTCGCGCCGGAACTCGCGGAATGGTCTGCGTTCTTTGCCGCCAGTTCGGCCACCCGGGCAGCTGCCGAGGCCGGTGTCCATCGGCTGGTGACGGCTCGCGATGCCGACGATCTGGTCCGGCAAGCCGGCGAGTTCCTCGACCTGGCGCGGCACGCGGCGGCGAGGCCCCCCCGATGACCGCCCCGCGGCCGTTGATCGACTACGGCCGGATGCTGGACGTGATCGGAATCGAAGGTGAACTAATGCTCAGCGCAGCCGTCTCAGCGTTGCCCTCTGCGGCGCAGGCCGAGGTACCAGGCTGTCCCGATTTCACCTTGGCGGAGACCCTGCGGCATGTGGGGAGCGTGCACCGGGTGACCACGCTGTGGGCACGAGACGGCCGTCGACCCGAGCAGTGGCAACGATCACCGTCGGACAACGATCTAGTTGGTTTTGTACGAACCGGCCTCAGCGAGTTGCTCGCAGAGCTGGGTCGCCATGATCCCGACGAACCGTGCGACACGTGGTGGCCCGCCGACCGCACGCACGGCTTCTGGTGGCGTCGGATGGCTCACGAGACCACCGTGCATCGGGTCGATGTCGAAGCTGCCGCGGGCGGCCCGGTCCACGCCGTCGATCCCGAGCTGGCCCTCGACGGCATCGATGAACTGCTGTTCGTGTGGTTCGGTTACCGCCTCGGTGAGCTGGGAATGTCGTCGCCTCAGCAGGGTTCCGTCGCCTTGTCCGCTGCCGATCGCCGCTGGTTGGCGATCTTCGAGCCGGGCCGGTCCATCGCTCGGCGAGTCGAGGAGGCCGACGCTCGGTCGGCGGACGCCATGGTGAGCGGAGATCCCATGGAAATCTACCTCTGGTCCTGGGGCCGGCTGCCCGACCAGTCGGTCCGGATCTCCGGCGATCAGGAGGCCGTAGGCCAGCTTTGGACGCTGCTACGCCCCGCAACGCAGTGAGCCGATCAGTTGCTTAGGCGCGTAGCCGCAGCCCTCGGGGCGTGGCGCGGAACCCGGCGTCGCGCAGGAGCTCGGCCAGCGCAGAACCCAGTGCCGCCTCGCCGTCTGCGCGCTCTACAGACAGCGAACCCAGCCAGCCTTGGTGGACCGCGCCGGCCAGGGCGTCTACAGCGGTGCGCAAGGCGCCGGTGTCCTCTGTGAAGGACAGTAGCGATCGGCCCCCGCGTTCGACGTACAACACGGGGACACCGTCTACCAGGACGGCCAGCGCTCCGGCCTTGCGCCCAGGTCGGTGCCGTAGGTCACCCACCGTGGACGGCCACGGCAGGGCCGCCCCGTAGGGCTGGGCGGGGTCGGTGGCGGCAAGGACCACCGTGGCTGCACTGGCTTCGCCGGGATGGCCCACGGCGCGCAGCCGGTCGATGGCGCCGGGGACGGCGAACTGCGCGGCTCCGAGTCCTTCGACGACGTACCCGCGTCGGCACCGGCCGGACTCCTCCATCGCCCGAAGCACCTTGTAGACACCGGCAAAGCCACCAGCGACGCGTTCGGTCTCCAGCGCTCCCCGGGTGAGGACCCCGTGGCGCTCGAGGAACGTCTCCGCCCGGGCATGCGCCCGGCGGGTGGGGTCGAGGTTGGTCGTTGCCGGTTGGTGCACCGGTGACAACGACCAGCGGCCCGCCGCCGTCGGCGGACCGGCGCGCGACGGCATCGGGGGCCGACCTGCGCGCATCCGCGCGTATCTGCCGCGTGGTGCGGTCCGGCGTGGCCGGTGCGCGGCAGAGCGACCGGACACCACAGCCCGCAGCGGCGCCAGCGAATCGTTGGTCAACAACCCGGCCCACACCAGGTCCCACACCGCCGCGACGACGTCGGCGTCACTGGGCGCGGGTTGCGCGTCGGCGAGCAGATTCTGCGCGCTCCGATCGGCTAGCTGCCGGAAGAACAGTGCGCCGCCCCCGGGTGGACCACCGGCGGGGTCCCAACCCAGAGCCCGCAAGACGCCGCGGTGAATCGGCGTGAGCGCGAGCTGTTCATCGAGGTCCGGCAACACCAGGTCAGCCAGGTCGGTGGGAGCAAGCGCGATCCACCCGTCGCCGCCAGGCAGCGACCCGCAGCCGATCCAGCTGACCTCACCGGAAATGGTGAGCTCGTCGAGCAGGGCGGGGGAGTAGCCGGGCAACCTGGCCGGGAGTAGCAGCGATTCCAGCGCGCTCGCTGGCACCGGTGCTCCAGCCAGTTGCTCCACTGCACCGAGCACGTCCTCCGGGGTGGGTGCGCTGCGCAGCCGGCGCGCCGGCCCCGACCCGTCACGCTTGGTGTCCGAGGACTTGGCGCCCCCGGACCCAGTGTCCCAGGACCGGATGCCGTGCCAGGCTGGCAAGAACCGACCCAGAGCGGCCTGTTCGACCGGTTCCACCTCGGCCCGCAGCCGGGCCAACGATGCTCGCCGCAAGCGCCGGAGCACCTCTGCGTGGCAGTACTCGGTGCCGCTACCGCCAAGCTCCACTGGGCGCAGCTCGCCGCGAACCACAGTGGCTGTCCTGGTCATGCGATCCAAGCCTGCGGTCACCACGGCGACGCCGAGCCCGAAGCGAGCTGCGGCGGCAGCTGCGGTGAACGGGCCCCGGGTTCTGGCGTAGCGCAGCAGAAGATCCCCGAGCGGGTCGGCCACCGGCTCGGTGAACACCTCCGGCACTCCTACCGGTAACGCCACGCCCAGCGCGTCGCGCACCCGCCCGGCGTCCTCGATCGCGATCCAGCGGCCCTCGCCGGCGATCCGCACGGTGATCGCCCGACGGGCGGAGCCGAGCTCGGCGAGCCACTGCGGGGCGACTCCGCGCTGCGCGGCCTCGGTCTCGGTGAGGTCGCCCAGCGCGCGCAACAGATCGGCGGTGTTCTCGACGTTGCGGGCTTGCCGGTCGGGGGCAGTGCGCTGCAGCTGCGCCTCCAGCTCGATGAGCACCGCGGGGTCGAGCAGCTCGCGGATAGCCTCAGAACCCAGCAACTCCGCCAACAGGGTCGAGTCCAACGAGAGCGCCGCGGCCCTGCGCTCGGCCAGCGGGGCGTCGAGCTCGTAGAGGAACATCCCCACGTAACCGAACAGCAGGCTGCGGGCAAATGGTGACGGTGATGGGGTGGCGACCTCGACCACCCGCACCCGGCGGGCTCGCACTTGCGACATCAGCTCGCGCAGCCCGGGTAGGTCATAGACGTCTTGCAGGCACTCCCGCATCGCCTCCAGCACCACCGGGAACTGCTCGTACTTCGACGCGACGGTGAGCAGCTGGGCTGAGCGCTGCCGCTGCTGCCACAGCGGAGTGCGGCGCCTCGGGTCGCGGCGGGGCAGCAGCAGCGACCGGGCGGCGCACTCCCGGAATCGGGAGGCGAACAGCGCCGAACCGCCCACCTCGGCAATCACCAGTTGCTCGACCTCATCCGGGTCGAGCAGTACGTCCTCGGCGGTCGGCAGTACCTCGACCCCGTCAGCGTCCAGCGCGTCCGGCAGCCGCAGCACGATCCCGTCGTCCGCGCTGGCCACCTGCGCTTCGACACCGCGCTGTTCCCGTAGCCGGGCGCCGATCGCCAGCGCCCATGGCCCGTTTACCTGGGCGCCGAACGGGGAGTGCACCACCATCCGCCAGTCGCCCAGCTCGTCTCGGAAACGCTCCACCACGACGGTGCGGTCGTCCGGTACGTGCCTCGTGGCCTCGCGTTGCTCGTGCAGGTAGGACAGCAGGTTGTCGGCCGCCCAGGCGTCGAGCCCAGCTTCCTCGACGCGGAGGCGGGCCGCGTCAGATCCGGCGCCACTCAGCTCGCGAACGAACGCACCCAACGCCCGTCCGAGCTCCAGCGGCCGACCCGGTGCGTCGCCCTTCCAGAACGGCATCCGCGCCGGTTCGCCGGGTACCGGCAGCGCGATGACCCGGTCATGGGTGATGTCGATGATCTTCCACGAGGTGGAACCGAGCAGGAACGTGTCACCCACTCGGGACTCGTAGACCATTTCCTCGTCGAGCTCACCGACCCGCGAGCCGGCGCCGTCTGCTCCGCCGGGAGTCATCACGGTGAACATCCCCCGGTCCGGGATGGTGCCGCCGGAGGTGACCGCCAGCCGCTGTGCCCCTGGCCGCCCACGCAGCTCGTCGCTGACCCGGTCCCAGATGATTCGGGGGCGCAGCTCACCGAACTCCTCCGATGGATAGCGCCCCGCCAGCATGTCCAGCACCGCGTGCAGTCCTGAGTCGGGCAGCGCCGAGTACGGCGCGGCGCGGCGGACCAGGGCGGCGAGTTGGTCGACGGTCCACGGATCCAGCGCGACCATGGCGACCACGTGTTGGGCGAGCACATCCAGCGGATTGCGGGGGTAGCGCAGAGCTTCGATCGCCCCGCTGGCCATCCGCTCCGCGATCACCGCGCACGAGACGAGGTCGCCGCGGAACTTAGGGAAGACCACACCCCGGGACACCGCTCCCACCTGATGCCCGGCGCGGCCGATCCGCTGCAGGCCCGACGCCACCGTCGGGGGCGCCTCGATCTGCACGATGAGGTCGACCGCGCCCATGTCGATGCCCAGCTCAAGGGAGGAGGTGGCGACCACGCACGGCAACCGGCCGGACTTCAGCTCCTCCTCGACCAGGGTTCGCTGCTCGCGTGCCATGGAGCCGTGGTGCGCCTTGGCGATCGCCTCGGGAGCACCGCCGGCGAGCCCGGCCTGGCCCATCAGCTCGGCCGGCATCCGGTCTCGCGGCGTTGCTGGTTGTTCCACAGCCAGCTCGTTGAGCCGGGAGGTGAGCCGCTCGGCCAGCCGACGGGAGTTGGCGAACACGATCGTCGAGCGGTGTGCGCGCACCAGCTCCAGGACTCGCTGCTCGACTGCTGGCCAGATCGAGGCGCGGTGCTCCGTCGGCCCGTCGGCCCCCTCGATCAGCTCGCCCAGCGCCGACATATCCGCCACCGGTACCTGCACGGTGACCTCGATCGTCTTGGCCGATGGTGGCTGCACTACCCGAACCGGTCGACTGCCGGCGAGGAAGGCGCTGACCTCCTCGACCGGACGCACCGTGGCGGACAGGCCGATCCGCTGGGCGGGTTTGTCCAGCAGGGCGTCCAATCGTTCCAAGGACAGCGCAAGGTGCGCGCCGCGCTTGGTGGCGGCGACCGCGTGCACCTCGTCGACGATCACGGTGTGGATTCCGCGCAGCGATTCCCTGGCTGCCGACGTCAACAGCAGGAATAGCGACTCGGGGGTGGTGACGAGCACGTCGGTCGGGGTACGAGCGAAGGCGCGGCGCTGGTCGGCCGGCGTATCGCCGGTCCGCATACCCACCCGGATGTCCGGTGTCGGCAAGCCCAACCGGTGTGTGGCTTGGCGGATTCCGGTCAGCGGTGAACGCAGGTTGCGCTCGACGTCCACCGCCAGGGCCTTCAGCGGCGAGATGTAGAGCACCCGGCAACGCCGCATCGGCTCGTCTGGCGGCCCGGCGACGGCCAGCCGGTCCAGCGCCCAGAGGAACGCGGCGAGGGTTTTGCCCGACCCGGTGGGCGCGACGACCAGCGCGTGCTCACCCGCCGCTGCTGCCCGCCATGCACCTTCCTGGGCCGGGGTAGGCGCAGCGAAAGCGCCCGCGAACCAGTCCCTGGTGGCGGGGGAGAACAGGTCGAGTACGTCCACACTGACCATCATGGACCGCTGCACCGACAGGCTAGGTAGTCTCCAGGAGCGGATGTAGCTGAAGCGGCGTGTGTGCGGCCAACGTGTCGAAATCTGCGTCACGGTGCAGCAGCGTCGCGCCAGCTGAGATCGCGGAGACGAAGTTCGACGTGATCGCAATCGACGTCCTGCTGCCACCGGAAATGCGGCACACCGACAACCGTGACAGGTCGTGAGTGCGTAACAGTGTTAGAACACTGTTACGCACTCACGAGTAACCGGCGAGGTTATCTCCGCAGGGCGGCGCGGCCGTCGACGAGAATCGTGCGTAGGCGGCCCACGTCGGCGATCCGGCGCTCGGCGAGGTGGTCGGCGGCGACCGCGGGTGGCACACCGTCGCGCTCGGCCAGTTCGAAGATCTCCCGAGTGGTGTCGAAGATCTTGGCGACCCGGGCCTTGGCCCGTTGGAAATCGAAGCCCTCGATTTCGTCGGCGACCTGAATGACGCCACCGGAGTTGACCACGTAGTCGGGCGCGTAGAGGATGCCCCGCTCGTCGAGAAGCTTCTCGATGCCGGGGTGTTCCAGCTGATTGTTCGCGCCACCGCACACCACCCTGGCTCGCAGCGCGGTGACTGTGGGAACGTCCAGCGCCGAGCCGAGCGCGCATGGCGCGTACATGTCGATCGGCTCGTGCACCAGAGCTTCGGTATCAGGTGCCACGATCACTTCGGAATGCGCCGTACACACGTGTTCGATTGCCCGTTGACTCACGTCGGCCACGATCACCGACGCGCGGTCGGCGAGCAGGTGGTCAACGAGAAGTCTGCCGACCTTGCCGACCCCAGCCACGCCCACCCGACGTCCGGACAAAGCGGGCGTACCCCAGACGTGTTGGGCGGCCGCGCGCATGCCTTGAAAGACGCCGAAGGCGGTCAGGATCGAGGAGTCACCGGCGCCACCATGGGACAACGATCGCCCGGTGACGAACTCGGACTCCCTGGCGACGACGTCCATATCCTCGACGTAGGTACCGACGTCGCACGCGGTGATGTAGCGGCCGCCCAGCGACTGCACGAAGCGCCCGTAAGCGCGCAGCAGTGCCTCCGTCTTGTCCCGGGTCGGGTCGCCGAGGATGACGGCCTTGCCTCCGCCATGGTCCAACCCGGCGAGCGCGTTCTTGTAGGACATCGCGCAGGACAGGTGCAGCACGTCGGCGAGGGCGGCCTCTTCGCTGGGGTAAGGGTGAAACCGGGTGCCGCCCAGTGCCGGCCCGAGCGCAGTGGAGTGGATGGCGATGATCGCGCGCAGGCCCGAAGGCTCGTCGCGGCAGAATACAACCTGCTCATGGTCGCCGGATCGAAACACGTCGGTCACGGTGGCCCCCTCCCGCTCGGTGGCGCGCGCTGCTGTGCGCAGCGTATGCCTGCGCCGGTCGGATCGGACGCGGACAGTGGATGGCACCATCTGGCGGGTACGCCACGAAGGGAGAGCGCATGCGGGTGACCGGAGTGGGCCATGCCGGGCTGTTCATCGAGACGGCTGCCGGCAGTGTGCTCTGCGATCCCTGGGTGAACCCGGCTTTCTTCGGTTCGTGGTTCCCCTTCCCGGACAACAGCGACCTGGACTGGGACGCCCTCGGGCAGGCCGACTACCTCTACGTCTCGCACCTGCACCGCGACCACTTCGACGCTGAGCTACTGCGCCGGCACGTGCGCAAGGACATCACAGTGCTGCTCCCGGACTACCCGACTGACGAGCTGGAACGTGAGCTCGCCGGCGTCGGGTTCCGGAGCTTTCTGCGCACGCAGTCAGGTGTTCCGATGCAACGCGACGCGCTGCGTATCATGATCACGTCACTGACCGGGCCCAGTGACGGGCCGATCGGTGACTCGGCGCTGTCTCTGGACGACGGTCGTACCGTGATCCTCAACCAGAACGACGCCCACCCCCTGGACATCGACCAGCTCCGGGACTTCGGCGAGGTGCACGGGTACTTCACCCAGTTCTCCGGCGCGATCTGGTGGCCGATGGTCTATGACCTGCCCACGGGCGCGCGCAAGGAGTTCGCCCGCCGCAAGCGGGCCGGGCAGACCGACCGGGCGCTGCGCTACATTGACGCCGTGGGCGCCGCGCACGTGTTTCCCACCGCGGGCCCGCCGTGCTTCCTCGACGAGGAGCTCTTCGCTCTCAACGGGGTCGGACCCGACGGGGATAGCATCTTCACCGACCAGATGGAGTTCCTGGCCGAACTGGCTTCAGCGCGTCCTGCGGTGTCGGCGCACCTGCTGCTGCCGGGAAGCGTCGCCGAACTGGACGGCTCGCGCTGTGAGCTCACCCACCGGCATTCGGCCACCGAGATCGAGCACATCTTCGGCGAGAAGACCGCCTATCTGCGCGAATACCAGACCCGCGCACAGCCTGCTCTGGCGCAGGAACGGGCCAGCCGGGCGCCGGTGCCTGCTGACCTGCTCGAGCAGCTCAAACAGTGGTGGGAGCCGCTGCTGCAGCGGGCCGAGAACATCTGCACAGGAGTCGGGGGTCCGGTACGTCTGGACGTCGGTGAGCGCCCCTTGGTTATCGACTTCATCACGCGCGAGGTGCGCGAGTTCGCCGGCGAGCACTGCCGCTACCGGTTGTCCACCTCGCCTGACCTGGTCGCCAGCAACGTGGCCCGCCGCGAGGTGGACTGGTCGAACAGCCTGTTCCTATCCCTGCGGTTTCGGGCCAGCCGGGTCGGGCAGTACAACGAGTTCGTCTACATCTTCTTCAAATGCCTGTCGCCCGAGCGCATCGACTACGTCGAGAACTGGTACGACCAGTGCAACGACGACGGTTCCGATATCAACCTGGACGGCTGGCGGGTGCAACGCCGCTGCCCGCACCTGCGTGCCGATCTGACCAAGTTCGGCAGTGTCTCCGGCGGGGTCCTCACCTGCGCCTTGCACGGCTGGCGCTTCGAGCTCGCCACGGGTCGCTGCCTGACCGCGGCTGGACACCCGATTCGCGCCACACCGATCAGCGCCGCCGCTGCTGCCACCACCAGCGGATGAGCACCGCCAGAGCGCAAAGCAGCCCGAACAGGATCACCAGCTGTCCTGCGGTGGAGGACAGTCCGGTCGGGTCGTCCTGGACGAACACCCCATCACGGTAGCCGCAAGCCTGTACCTAACCTGGAGGGATGCGGATAACCCACTTCCGGCAACGGATGGATGAGGAATTCGGCCCGGCCCGGGCAGCCGCACTGGCACATGATCATGTTTTCGCCGATCTCGGCGGTCGGACGGTGAACGCAGCGCTGGAGGCGGGGATCGATACCAAGCGGGTATGGGCCGTGGTGTGCACCGCATTCGACGTCCCCGAAGACCGGCGCTGACCGGTCGGCTACTCCCTGGTGCCGGTGGGCGCGTCAGCATCGCACACCGGCGTGTCGCTCCCGATGTCGAACAGGTGTTCGCTTAGGCTGTTGTCCACAGCCGGAGCCCTGTCCACAGATCCGGCGTGTGTCGCCGCGAAGTGTCAGACCTATCGCTTAGCGTCGGCGCCGACCCAGAAGAACCGATCAGCGAGGTGGACCGTCAGATGGCACCAGGACTGGACCGGGAGAAGGCGCTCGAGATCGCCTTGGCCCAGATCGACAAGCAGCACGGCAAGGGCTCGGTGATGCGCCTGGGTGACGAGGGCCGCGCGCCCATCGAGGTGATCCCCACCGGCTCCATCGCCTTGGATGTGGCGCTGGGCATCGGCGGCCTGCCCCGCGGCCGGATCGTCGAGGTGTACGGCCCGGAGTCCTCCGGAAAAACGACGGTCGCGCTGCACGCGGTGGCCAACGCCCAGCGGGCCGGCGGGATCGCCGCGTTCATCGACGCCGAGCACGCGCTGGATCCTGACTACGCGAAAGCGCTCGGCGTGGACACCGACGCCTTGCTGGTCTCTCAACCCGACACCGGGGAACAGGCGCTGGAGATCACGGACATGCTGATCCGGTCCGGCGCGCTCGACGTCGTGGTCATCGACTCGGTGGCAGCCCTGGTGCCACGGGCGGAGATCGAAGGCGAGATGGGTGACTCGCACGTCGGCCTGCAGGCCCGGCTGATGAGCCAGGCGCTGCGAAAGATCACTGGTGCGCTGAGTAACTCAGGCACCACCGCGATCTTCATCAACCAGCTCCGGGAGAAGATCGGGGTCTTCTTCGGCTCCCCGGAGACCACCACCGGCGGCAAGGCGCTGAAGTTCTACGCCTCGATACGGTTGGACATCCGCCGGATCGAGACTCTCAAAGACGGCTCGGACGCAGTAGGCAACCGGACCCGCGTCAAAGTAGTGAAGAACAAATGTTCGCCTCCTTTCAAACAAGCGGAATTCGACATTTTGTATGGTCACGGAATCAGTAAGGAAGGCTCGCTGATCGATATGGGAGTGGAGCAGGGAATCGTCCGCAAGTCGGGTGCTTGGTACACCTACGAGGGTGACCAGCTCGGTCAGGGTAAGGAGAACGCTCGCAAGTTCCTCGGCGACAACCCGGACATGGCTGCCGAGATCGAGAAGCGGATCAAGGACAAGCTCGGCATCGGCGCCAAGCTGGACGATGACCAGACCGTGCCAGCCCCGGTGGACTTCTGATGTCCCCGGCCTGTACTGGGGTGTCAGGAGCTGTGATGAGCGGGCGCCGCGCCGAGCCCAGCGACTCCATGGAGGACTCCACGGATACCTGGGAGATGGGTCCCGCAGCGCAAGCGCAGGGAATCTGCCTGCGGCTACTTACGGCGCGGCCGCGCAGCCGCGCCGAGCTGGCCGATGCACTGAATAAGCGCGGGATTCCCGAGGAGGTCGGCGAGCCGGTGCTCGACCGTCTCAGCGAGGTAGGCCTGATCGACGATGCCTCCTTCGCCGAGTCGACGGTGCACTCCGCGCACCGCTACCGGGGCCTAGGCCGCAGAGCGCTACGCACCGAGCTCCAACGCAAAGGAGTGCCGAGCGAAATCGCGGACCACGCGGTAGCGGGGGTGCGACCCGAGGATGAGGAGCAGCGGGCCCGCGAACTGGTCCAGCGCAAGCTGCGCACCAGCATCGTGCGGGACGCAACCTCCTTGGCGCGCAGGCTAGGTGCGATGCTGGCCCGGAAGGGCTATTCCGAGGGGCTGGCTTGGCGGGTCGTACGCGACGAACTTGGCCCAGATCATGGCCCCAGCGACGTTGAGCCCGACTGACCACTGCCTGGCTCGCCGGGTGCGATGAACTCGACCCCGGCGGGAAGGTCGCCCTGCGTGTGCGAGCTGCCGAGGAGTTGCAACAGCGTGCAGCGGAACTCCTCAGCGGCTCGGGTTGGGCGCACATCGGTGCGGTGAGCAAGCGCGATCGTACGAACCGGAATCGGAGGGACGAACGGGACGCCACGAAGTTTGGGGCGGCTCGGAAGAACCATGCTGGGGACCACGGCAACGCCGATTCCGGCCTCGACGAAGCTGAGCACCGCGTCCATCTCGCCTCCCTCGATGGCGAACCGTGGCTGGAAACCAGCACGCTGACAGGCCGTAAGGGTCATCGACCTGAGGTCGTAGCCTTCCCGGAACATCACCAGTGGGCGATCCCGGAGGTCCGCGATCCGAAACGAGTCGAAGCCGAGGTACATGCCGCGCGGCACGGCAACGGTGAGTTGCTCGCGCAGGATGGGAACCGTATCCAGGGTGGGATCTCCCCGATGAGCCGGCGAGGTGATCATCGCCAGGTCGATGGCTCCTTCGGCGAGTTGCCGCACCAGGTCGCGGGAGCCGCTCTCGTCGATGATGAGTTGGATGCCGGGGTAGCGGAGGCGGAAGCTGGCGAGTGCATGGGCCAGCGGTCCGGTGCAAAGGCTTGGGGTGGCACCCAGCCGCAGTCGCCCCTGGCGCAGCTCGGCGAGCTCGTTTACCTGCAACCGGGCGGTTTCGACGTCAGCCAGGATTCGCTTGGCGAAGGGGACGAGGACCTCTCCGGCTGGCGTGAGCGTCACGTTGCCCCGGGCTCGATGGAACAGCTCGCTGCCCAGTTCGCGCTCCAAGCAGTGAATCTGTTTGCTCAGCGACGGTTGAGCGACGTGCGTCAGCTCGGCGGCCCGGGTGAAGTGGCGGGTCCGAGCGACGGCCAGGAAGTACACCAGTTGCTGGAGCTGCATATCCATAGCCTATCGATATCGAGACCAGGGCTACCATGTCTTGGACGCCTGCCACCGACTCGGCTTACTGTGAGTTATCGCCCGCGTGCGCCGCTGGCCAGGGGCGATTTGCTGAACGGCGGCTGCCGCCGCAGGCTGAACTGACCACGCTGGCCTGTTGCCCCTGACCGGAATCGACGTCATGACTACCACCTCATCGCCCCCGCCATCGGGGACTGCACCACCTGGTCGGGCACAGTCCGGTCGGGTAGCGATCTCCGCTCGGACTCTGCGGACCGACCGATGGTGGGTGTCACCGTTGGTGACAGCGATCGTCCTCGGGGTCTTCATCATCTACACGACGGTCCGGTTGTTCATGCGGGCTGACTACTGGGTCGGCGAATACCACTACCTCACCCCGCTGTACTCGCCTTGCGTAAGCGAGTCGTGCGCACCGGGCTCGTCGCATTTAGGTACGTTCTTGCCAGCGTTTCCCCTGGCGTTGCCCTTACCGATCCTGATCTTTCCAATCCTCGCTGGGTTCCGGGCCAGCTGTTACTACTACCGCAAAGCCGGCTACCGGGCGTTTCTCCAGTCGCCGCCGGGATGTGCGGTGACGGAGCCGGCCAAGAAGTACACCGGGGAGACCCGCTTTCCACTGATCCTGCAGAACCTTCATCGGTACTTCTTCTACCTCGCCAGCCTATTGCTGCTGATCAATACCTATGACGCGGTGTTGGCGTTCTTCCCCGCCGCCGGTGGTTTCGGAGTTGGCCTGGGCTCGCTGATCCTGCTGGTCAACGTCACCATGCTGTGGCTGTACTCGCTGTCGTGCCACGCGTGCCGGCACATCTTCGGCGGCCGGCTCAAACATTTCTCCCAGCATCCTCTGCGCTACTGGCTCTGGACGAAACTATCCAAACTCAACGGCCGCCACATGCAGTTCGCCTGGACGTCGCTGATCACGGTGATGCTCACGGACTTCTACATCATGGCTGTCTCGGCAGGCTGGATAGCCGACCTGCGGCTGTTCAACTGACTGCTAACTCAACGAGAGAACCGGTACCTATGAGCGAGATCGAGCGGCACGACTATGACGTCGTGGTGATCGGCGCGGGCGGCGCCGGGCTGCGTGCTGCGATCGAGGCCCGTGAGCTGGGCAAGCGCACCGCGGTTATCTGCAAATCCCTGTTCGGCAAGGCCCACACCGTGATGGCCGAGGGAGGGATCGCGGCATCGATGGGCAATGCGAACCCACGGGACAGTTGGCAGGTTCATTTTCGCGACACCATGCGGGGGGGCAAGTTCCTCAACAACTGGCGGATGGCCGAGCTGCACGCGAAGGAGGCGCCGCAGCGGGTATGGGAACTGGAGACCTACGGTGCACTGTTCGACCGCACCAAAGACGGCAAGATCAGTCAACGCAACTTCGGTGGGCACGAGTACCCGCGGTTGGCGCACGTCGGTGACCGCACGGGCCTAGAGCTGATCCGCACCCTGCAGCAGAAGATCGTCTCGCTGCAGCAGGATGATTTCGTCCAACACGGTGACTATGAGGCCAACCTCAAGGTTTTCGCCGAATGCACGATCACGGACCTGCTCACCGACGGTGACGCGGTGGCCGGGGCATTCGGCTACTGGCGCGAGACCGGCCGCTTCGTCCGGTTTGACGCGCCTGCGATAGTGCTGGCCACGGGCGGAATCGGCAAGGCTTTCAAGGTCACCAGCAATTCCTGGGAGTACACCGGGGATGGACACGCGCTGGCGTTGCGGTGCGGCGCTGCGTTGATCAACATGGAGTTCGTCCAGTTCCATCCCACCGGGATGGTCTGGCCGCCGAGCGTGAAGGGGATCCTGGTCACCGAATCCGTCCGCGGTGACGGGGGAGTGCTGCGCAACTCCGAGAACAAGCGGTTCATGTTCGACTACATCCCCGAGGTCTTCATGAATCAGTACGCGACGTCGGAGCAGGAAGCAGACCGCTGGTACGACGATCCAGAACACAACCGCAGACCGCCGGAACTGCTACCGCGTGACGAGGTTGCGCGCGCGATCAACTCTGAGGTCAAGGCCGGCCGTGGGTCGCCGCATGGCGGGGTTCTGCTCGACGTCTCCACCCGGCTTCCCGCTGCGGTCATCATGAAGCGACTTCCCTCGATGTATCACCAGTTCAAGGAACTAGCCGACGTCGACATCACCGCCGAATCCATGGAGGTCGGACCCACCTGCCACTACGTGATGGGTGGCGTGCAGGTCGATCCAGACACTGCGGCGGCCTCGGTGCGCGGTCTGTTCGCCGCTGGCGAGGTCGCCGGCGGGATGCACGGCTCCAACAGGCTGGGCGGTAACTCGTTGTCCGACCTGCTCGTGTTCGGTCGCCGGGCCGGTCTCGGGGCGGCGACCTATGTGGACTCGCTGGGCGCGCGCCGGCCGTCGGTCCGCGAGGCCGACCTCGACGCTGCGGCGCAGCGGGCGATCAGCCCCTTCCGGGCAGAGCGCAGCGCCGACGCCGAGAACCCCTACCTGCTATATCAGCACCTCCAGCAGGTCATGAACGACCTGGTCGGCATTATCCGCACAGCAGACGAGATACAACTCGCGCTGAAAAAACTCGATGAGCTGAGTCAGCGAGCCGAGCACCTCGTGGTGGAGGGTCACCGTCAGTTCAATCCCGGCTGGCACCTCGCACTGGACCTGCGGAATATGCTCGCGGTCAGCGAGTGCGTCGCTAGGGCCGCGCTGGAGCGCACCGAGAGCCGCGGCGGGCATACCCGAGACGATTACCCGGTGATGGACGCTGAATGGAGACATCTCCTGCTGGTGTGCACACAGCGGACCAACGGCAGCGTTCGCATCGAACGCAAGGAGCAGGTCCCGATGCGTGCGGACCTCAGTGAACTGTTCGAGCTCGACGAGCTGAAGAAGTACTTCACCGCTGACGAGCTCCCCGGAGGGACGGACTGACATGGGCAAGCAGCGACACTTCCGGGTGTGGCGGGGTGATACAGGCGGCGGGGACCTGGTCGACTTCGATGTCGAGGTCAATGAGGGAGAGGTTGTCCTCGACGTGATCCACCGCCTGCAGGCCACCCAGGCACCCGACCTCGCGGTGCGATGGAACTGCAAGGCGGGCAAGTGCGGATCGTGCAGCGCCGAGATCAACGGCAGACCGCGACTGCTGTGCATGACGCGGATGTCCACGTTGCCGCCGCAACTGCCGGTGACGGTCACTCCGATGCGGACCTTCCCGGTCATCCGGGACCTCGTCACGGACGTGTCATACAACTATCGTAAGGCGCGCGAAGTGCGTTCGTTCATGCCGCCGAAAGGTGTCGAGCCTGGCGAGTACCGGATGCAGCAAGTGGATGTGGAGCGCTCGCAGGAGTTCCGCAAATGCATCGAATGTTTTCTGTGCCAGAACACCTGTCACGTGATCCGTGATCACGAGGAGAACAAGGGAAACTTTTCCGGGCCGCGTTTCCTCATGCGCATCGCCGAGCTGGACATGCACCCGCTGGACGCCGCAGACGAGGAGGGCGTGGATCGCAAACGAGATGCACAGGACGAGCACGGCCTGGGATTCTGCAACATCACCAAGTGCTGCACCGAAGTCTGCCCGGAGCACATCAAGATCACGGACAATGCCTTGATTCCGCTGAAGGAGCGGGTAGTGGATCTCCGCTTCGACCCGCTGATCCGGCTGTTCCGGCGCAACCAGAAGTAGGTCAGCGCAGTACCGGGGGCTGGGTATTCCTCTCCTCGGCCCGATGACGTCTGTACCCCGGTCGGGAGGTCACGATTAAATCCGCGGTGGCATGGCCGGAGGCGTGGGATCTTCCCCCGTGGCGGAGGTAGATGGTGACAGCGCCCAAGACGAGTACGAGGATGCTGGCGACTACGGCATCGCGTGCAGTGATGAGCCTGATGCGGATGAGCGCTTCGGCGAGCAGATAGCTGCCGAGAATGACCAGTGTGGGGCCGGCGAAGCGTTCGATGCGCTCGCGCGCGTGTTCACTGATCCGGACGCCGAAGGATAGCCCTAGCTGAGAGACGACCAGTGTTTGGATTGCGATGACAGCGACGGTGGTGGGTATGGTGAGGCCAGCGCCGAGGCCGAGGCCGAAGCCGATCGCCAGTTCGTCGAGGCTGATCGATAACGCGAGCCCGACCAGGGCGAGGCCACGCGCGTTGGCGAGTCGCCGCGCCTTCGCCACCTCGTCATCATCTTCTTCGTCATTGGACCACCATAAGTAGCTTCCGAGTGCAACGAGCAGGGCACCGGAAAGGTAGTCTGCGGCGCTTCCGACGGTATGCCCGAGAGATGCGCCGACGGCGAGACCCACCAATGGCATACCGCCTTCGAAAATGACAAAGATCGCTGAGATCCTCCAGCGAGTCCGGCCGGACGGCCAGCTCGCACCCACCGCAGCGGCGATCGCGAACGTGTCCAGGCTCAGCGGTAGCACGAACAACAGAAGGCTAACTATGTTGCCCATGGGTCGCGCGATCTCCGATCTCCTGGTGTCATCGATGCCCCACTCCGGCTGGTGGCGCGCGCACCTACGCGGTAGGTCGAGAAGAGGCCAGCGCCTCCTCTATGAGCTCCAGTCCTGGTCGAGAGAAGGTGTCAGGGAACGGTACAGCGTGAGGGCAACACCCATCGAAGTGATCCCGTCACTCGGCGTCGAGATGACGCAGCGACGCGCCGGGCGGTCTTGACCCGACTCGATTAGGCGTTTGACGCCGTGAGTCGATGACGGACGTCGCTCTTATAGGTGTGATCATCTTCGGCCACGACGCTCCAGCGCAAGTCGTACCGGTAGCTGAGGGATTGTCTCTGCCGAACAGGCTAATTTGCCGAGGTCTCGACCAATTGCTGGACCAGTCAGCGCTCAAAGTGGACCGGTGGTCGCAGTCGGCCAACCAGGAACCTCAGGTCTCTACGAGACTGTGGCCGGCGTCCCATAAGGTTTCTTGTTGGGCCGCCCGAGGTGGACCTTCAGTGAGTAAGTATCCCGGGTATTCTCATTGTATAGAGGTCATATTCCGCTATGCTAGGATCACTTATCAAGACTGTGGTCTTCGTGTTGCCATTAGGCCTGGATGTGCTATCCGTTTCCACCGCTCTCGGCGCTCTGGGGCTGACCGGTTGGGCACGATGGCGGGTTTCACTAGTGCTCGCTACTTGCCAAGTCGGCGCGATGTTCGTCGGTCTGGTGCTCGGCGCGGAACTCGCTGAGGCGATCGGGGAGCCAGCAGGTTACGTGGGCGCTGGCGTCTTCGTCCTGCTGGGAGCTTATTTGCTGCTAGACCGGGATACCCATGAGGTCGAGCGCGTTCGCAAGCGGATTAGCGAGAGCGTCTTCGGGCTGATCGGACTTGGCATCTCGATTAGTCCGGATGAGCTGGTGGCCGGCTTCGGCCTTGGCCTTGCCCATATTTCAATTGCCGCGGGTTTCGTCGCCATCGCCCTTCAAGGGTTGATTGCCTCGCAGCTCGGATTATTCCTCGGCGCGCGGGTCGGCGAACGATTCCGCGAGGCGGCGGGGCGGCTCGCCGCCGGCGGTTTGCTCTTGATCGGCTTATACCAACTCGCCGAGCAACTAATCGGCGGTTAACGGCGACTAGCCCCAGGACGAGCCTCCGGCAAAAGAACGGATCTTGAGAGGGCCGTCGCGGTCTCACGGATGTTATCGATGATGATGTCTGCCGGCGTCTGTGTGGGTCATCGCAGTACCGGGGGGGTGGGTACCGGCGCGCCGAGATACTCGGCGTAGCGCCGCGCCCAGGTGCCGTCGTCGATCGCGCGGCGCAACACCGAGGTGACCCGTTCGCGCAGCACCGGGTCGCCCGGCGGCAGGCCGATGCCGTATTCGGTGTTTCCCAGTACCAAGTAGGGGCCCGCGATGCCCACTTCGGTGCTGCGTGCTGCGGTGATGGCGTAACCGCCGAGGGCGAGATCAGCTTCGCCCCGGCCCAGTGCCGCTTCCCGGCTACCCCCGGTCAGCGGCTTGAAGCTGGTTCGGGCGGGATCCACCCCCAAGTCATGGGCGATCAGATCAAGCATCGCGATATCGAACCCGGTGTATCCGCCG
>DASUII010000376.1:0-6288 GCA_036279835.1 Pseudonocardiaceae bacterium | reverse complement strand
GCGCCGGAACTGGCCGCCTGTCTGATCGCGCAACTGGCCACAGCCCAGGTTGTAGTAGTGAACCTTGATGATGTGCGGTTCCTGGCATCGGCTGGACTGACCGTGCTGTTCGAGGCGAACGAACTTGCCAAACAGAAGGGTCGCGATCTGCGGTTGGTGTGCAACTCCTGGACGGCCAATCGGGCGCTGGAGGCCACCGGACTGCGCAAGCACCTGCCCTTCGCCGACAACATGTCAGACGCCCTAATCACCTAAGTCTGACGGGGCACGGCGCGTTCGAAGCCCATAGCGCTAAGCAGCGCGGCGTCCGTCGAAAGGCGGGGTCAGATGTAGCCGTACGGTAGTGCCCGCTGGGTCGCTGTGCAGTTCGATGAGATCGCTGAACTGCCGAGCTATCCACAGCCCGCGTCCCCGCACAGCGATCCGGCCGGGAGGCAGGTATCCTGCCAAGGGGTCACCCAACCCTGCACCGGTGTCGCTGACTTCGCACGTCATCGCCTGCGGATCAGCCCAGATCTGCAGCACGCCCGATCCACCGCCATGCTGGATGGCGTTGGTCGTGACTTCGTCGACCGCCTGCACAAACTGTTCGACATGCTGGGTAGCCGCTCCCGTCTGGATAGCATGGGACGTCACGAACGCGCGCAAGGCGGCCAGCTGATCCAGTTGACGGAACCTCAGCCACAGGGTCGGTGGCGGCAGCTCGGGCAGTGGTGACCTGTTGCATTCGGCGTTGAAAACCGCCGGGTTGGCGTAGCTTGGGCTGGGCTGCGAGCCGCCGCTACCAACCATCTCGGGGTGGGTCCGGGCCACGTTGTCCAGTACATCGGGATCAACAACGCAGGTATCGTAGGCGCACACGAGCGCGGCATTGGCCAACGCGAGCGCGGCGTTGACGATCGACTCGTGCCGAGCCCACTCTTTGCTCTCTTGCGCGGTGCAGGTCGTCCACCACGGCTCCCGGATGATCCGCAGCCGCTGACCGCCCGCGCTCACCGCCTGCACAACATCGTGCAGGGCCGCGAGCGCCCGCACCGGGTGTCGGCACCTCTGGCTGCTATCGCAGAACGCCACATGCCGGACATCAATACCCAGCGCCGCTCGCAGCGAGCCAGCATTACGGTCCGTGGTCGCGATCTGGATCGGGTCACCGCGCTCCAAGCCATCCCGAATGAACGGAAGAGTGCCCGCCAGGAACTCCTCCTGCGACCCGTACAGCAGCCCCCGGTGAGCCAACAACTCGCCACCTCGGCTGGTGTCGCCAGCGCCTAACACACCGCCCTCCGCCATCGCGTCCCCTTTGCTACCCGATGTTCCCGGACAGTCGACCTCCTCACCACCCCCAACAACGAAGACGAGGCATCCGGGGCTTCGGCTCGGGATGATTCCCAGGGCTCAGGCGAGGGTAGTCGGTCACAAGGTCCCGCGGCCATCCCCTGCCCTGGGTCTTCGGCGCTCGGCGCCGAAGACCCACCAGACCAAGGATATCCAGGTGGTTCATACGTGCCGGGTGCCCGCTCTGAACCCGGCTCTGGGCGCTCCGAGACGGACACCTGGCCCACCAAGGAGCCTTCACAGCGTCCGCGCCAGGCGATCCGTCAGTAGGCGTATGAAACGTGCCGGATCGCTCAGTTCACCACCCTCTGCGAGCAGTGCCATCCCGTACAGAAGCTCGGCTGTTTCCGCCAGTCCGGCGTCGTCCTTGCGCTCGCCGTGAGCTTTCTGCAGTCCACTTACCAACGGGTGCGTGGGATTGAGTTCGAGGATGCGCTTGATACGCGGCACGTCCTGCCCCATGGCTCGATACATTTTCTCCAGGGTTGGCGTGACGTCGTAGGTATCTCCAACGATACAGGCCGGCGAGGTGGTGAGCCGCGACGACAGTCGTACCTCCTTGACGTCCTCCGCTAACGTAGTCGTCATCCAGGCCAGCAGGTCGGCGAAGTCCTTCTTCTGCTGGTCGCGTTCGGCTTCGGCTGTTTTTTTCTCTTCTTCGGTGTCAAGATCGACCTGTCCTTTGGCGATCGACTGGAACCGCTTGCCGTCGAACTCACCGACCGACTCGACCCACATCTCGTCGACCGGATCGGTCAGGAGTAGCACCTCAAAGCCTCTGGCTCGGAGGGCTTCCATATGTGGGGAGCTCTCGATGGTCGACCGCGAGTCCCCCGTCATGTAGTAGATCTCCTGTTGTCCGTCGTTCATGCGGTCCAGGTATTGACGTAAGGTGGTCACCTGTTCTGAATGGTACGTCGACGCGAACGATGCGATGCCGAGGAGCGTATCACGGTTTTCGAAGTCGTTGATGAGTCCTTCCTTGACGACGCGGCCGAACTCCGTCCAAAATGTCTGGTAACGGTCGACGTTGTCGGTCATCATGTCTTTCACCGTGGACAGTACCTTCTTGACCAGGCGTCGGCGCATCAGCTGGATCTGACGATCCTGCTGGAGGGTCTCTCGCGATACACTCAGCGACAGGTCCTGCGCGTCCACCACGCCTTTGATGAAGCGCAGGTACTCGGGCATGAGCGCTTCACAATCGTCCATAATGAAGACGCGTTTCACGTACAGCTGGACGCCGCGCTTACGATCCCGCATGAACAGGTCCAGCGGCGCGTGGGATGGAATGAACAGCAACGCCTGGTATTCGAATGTCCCTTCCGCCTTCATGCGGATGATCTCTAGCGGATCGTTCCAGTCGTGGCTTACGTGTTTGTAGAAATCCTTGTATTCATGTTCTTCGACTTCGTTTTTGGAACGCGCCCACAGCGCCTGCATCGAGTTGATCGTCTCGATTTCGCGGGTGACCTGGCCATCCTTGTCCGTGCGCTCGACTTCCATCTTGATCGGCCATGCGATGAAGTCGGAGTACCGCTTGACGATTTCCTTGATCTTCCAGCCATCCGTGTAGTCGAAGAGCTGGTCGTCCTTGTCTTCCGGTTTGAGGTACAAGGTCACCGCAGTGCCTTGCAGCGCGTCGTCGACTGACTCGATAGTATAGGTTCCCGCACCGCTGGATTCCCACCTGGTGGCGTGGTCTTCTCCGGCGCGTCGTGTCAGCAGCGTGACCTTTTCTGCCACCATGAAGCTGGAGTAGAAGCCAACACCGAACTGCCCGATGAGGTCCTGCGCGGCCGCCGGATCGTTCGACTCCTTCATCTTCTGCACGAAATCGACCGTACCGGATTTCGCGATGGTACCGATGAGTTTCACCACATCGTCGCGAGACATGCCGATTCCGTTGTCCCGCACAGTGAGGGTGCGCTGCTCTTTGTCGACATCGATATCGATGTGCAGATCGGAAGTGTCAACCTGTAGGTCCTTGTCGCGGAACGCTTCCAAACGCAATTTGTCCAACGCATCGGAGGCGTTGGAAATGAGCTCTCGCAGGAACGTGTCCTTGTTCGAGTAGATCGAATGAACCATCAACTGCAAGAGCTGGCGCGCTTCGGCCTCGAACTCGAGCGTTTCGACCTGCGTGTCCACCGGATTCCTTTCTGGAGGAGGCGTTTCCAGCCGAATGGTACGTGCCGGGCCGTCGAGGCTCAACGCCGCGTGTGGGGTCAGGCGAACACGCGCCGTATCCGTGCGAGGACGACGGAACGTCGCGTATCGGTGGGCGGCAGGAGGGTCGCGAGGGTCTCCAGCACGTCGAGGTCGTCAGCTCCGGTCTCGGTTTGCGCGAAACTCCACAGCGCACCGGCGTCGCGACGATGCAGCACGGCGTCGCGCATGGCGACGATGAGGTCGTCACGTTCCTCGCGTACGCCGGGTGCGTCGGAACCGGGTAACAGCGGGCCGCGCCACGCGGCCAGCGCTTCAGCCAGTCTGCCCGCTTGCAGCAGTCGAGGGACGGCGAGGAAGTCCGCATCGACGTCCCCGCCCAGCCGGTAGGGACGGGTGCGGACGACGCGGTCGCCGAGCTGGGCGCGCAGCCGGTGTATCTTGGCCCGTGCGGTCACCGGATTGCCCGCTTCACCGTAGAGCGCGAGCGCCAGCGCCTCGGCGTTCATGCCGTGGCGGTGCAGGCTCAACAGCGTGAGGATCTCGGCGTGCCGCGGACTCAGCGGCAGCGTACGACCGTCAAGCACGGCGACCGGGTGCGTCGCACCGAGAAAAGCCAGCGAGAGCTTCGGCGTACGGGTGCGCTGCCGGTCCGCCATCCGCAGCAAGAACCCCGAGGCCAGCGGCTCGACTGTCGCCTCGCGTCCATCGGGCAATCTGACCAGGCCGTCGGGCGCCGTGATGTCCACCCGGCGCGGAAGGCTGCCGCAGGACTCCGTCGTGATCACCCGCCCAGTCGCGCTCAACAGCGCGCCGGGGCCGCGCAGGTGCGCCATGTTGTCGCGGCGCAACACGTCATCGCGGGCGGTCATCCGCGCCCGAAGCTGGCCCTGCGCCAACTGCGCCGCCGCCGTGACCAGGGCCAGTGTCGCAGGGTGACGGGTGTACTGCGGCCCGGTCACATCGATAGTGCCGACCACCGCACCACTGTCCGGGTCGACCATCGGCGCTGCCGCGCAGGTCCACCCGTGATACGTACGCACGAGATGCTCCGCGGAATGGATCTGCACCGGCCTGCCGAGCGCGAGTGCGGTGCCCATCGCGTTGGTCCCGATGGCCGACTCACTCCACTTCGTCCCCTCGGTGAGCAGCACCCGGTCGGCCCGCCGGCACACGTCGGCCCTGCCCTCGCGCCACAGGATGTGACCATCAGCGTCGGTCACGATCATCACGTGCTCGGCCTCGTCGGCGATGCTGACCAGCATGGCCCGCAGCAGCGGCAACACCTCGCCGAGCGGGTGCGCCGAGCGGAGCCCGTCGAGGGTGTCGTGGTCGTAGACCACCGGCGGCTCGTCGTGGTCGGGATCGACGTGCGCGGCCAGTGACCGTCGCCACGAATCGGAGATCAGCGTCCGCGGGCCGACCGGGCACCGCTCGCCCGCCAGTACGGCGTCATGGACCCGGCCGAGCAGCACCGCGTCCACCGCCGGGTCACCCCGTAGGTCCACCTCCCCGATGATGCGCGCGTCGAAACCGCACTGCAACGTGACTGCAACGTCGACCTCCCTAGCGTCGAGTCGACTTCAATCAACGATGCTGGAGGACCTCTCCAATGACCAGGTATGCAGCACCGGGCACCGACGGCAGCGTGGTGTCCTTCCAATCCCGCTACGACCACTACATTGGTGGCGAATACGTGCCACCGGCCACTGGCCAATACTTCGAGAACCCGACGCCGGTCACTGGGCAGGCGTTCACCGAGATCGCCCGTGGCACGGCCGCCGACATCGAACGGGCCCTCGACGCCGCCCACGGCGCGGCACCCGCGTGGGGTCGCACGTCGGTCGCCGAGCGCGCCGTCATCCTCAACCAGATCGCCGACCGGATGCAGGCCAACCTTGAGGTCCTCGCGGTCGCCGAGAGCTGGGACAACGGCAAGCCGATCCGGGAGACCCTGGCCGCGGACATCCCGCTGGCCATCGATCACTTCCGCTACTTCGCGGGCGCGATCAGGGCGCAGGAGGGCGGCATCTCCGACATCGGGGACGGCCTGGTCGCCTACCACTACCACGAGCCGCTCGGCGTGGTCGGCCAGATCATCCCGTGGAACTTCCCGATCCTGATGGCGGTGTGGAAGCTCGCGCCCGCGCTCGCCGCCGGCAACGCGGTCGTACTCAAACCCGCCGAGCAGACGCCCGCCTCGATCCACGTGCTGCTCTCGATCATCGGCGACCTGCTGCCCCCGGGCGTGCTCAACGTCGTCAACGGCTTCGGCGTCGAGGCGGGCAAGCCGCTCGCCTCCAGCAGTCGCATCCGCAAGATCGCGTTCACCGGCGAGACCACTACCGGCCGCCTGATCATGCAGTACGCCAGCGAGAACCTCATCCCGGTCACACTGGAACTGGGCGGCAAGAGCCCCAACATCTTCTTCGAGGACGTGGCCGCAGCGGATGACGCCTTCTACGACAAGGCGCTCGAAGGTTTCACCATGTTCGCCTTCAACCAGGGCGAGGTGTGCACCTCCCCGTCGCGCGGGCTGATCCAGGCCAGCATCTACGACCAGTTCCTCGGTGACGTCACCAAACGGACCGAGGCGATCGTGCAGGGCCATCCGCTGGACACCGAGACCGCCCTCGGCGCGCAGGCCAGCAACGACCAGCTCGAGAAGATCCTGTCCTACATCGACATCGGCAAGCAGGAAGGCGCGCGCGTGGTCACCGGCGGCAGCCGGGCCGAGCTCAGCGGTGACCTTGCCGGCGGCTACTACATGCAGCCCACGATCTT
>DASUII010000375.1:0-3532 GCA_036279835.1 Pseudonocardiaceae bacterium | reverse complement strand
CTTCGCCTTGGCGACCCGCTTGATGTTCTCCGCCACCGGTGCGGAGATGTCGATGACGTCGGCCGCCTCCGGTCCGGTGGCGATCTTCTCCATGTAGAAGACCGCCGAGGGATCGAACATCGTGCCCCGCTCGGACACCGCAAGCACCGCCAGTGCGTTGGGCATGCCCTTGGCCATCAGCGTGGTGCCGTCGATCGGATCGACCGCGACATCGCATTCGGGCCCCTGCCCATTGCCGACCTCTTCGCCATTGAACAGCATCGGCGCTTCGTCCTTCTCCCCCTCCCCGATCACCACGACGCCTCGCATCGACACCGTGCCGACCAGCTTGCGCATGGCGTCCACTGCCGCGCCGTCACCACCGTTCTTGTCGCCGCGGCCGACCCAGCGACCAGCGGCCATCGCCGCGGCTTCGGTGACCCGCACCAGCTCCATGGCAAGGTTGCGGTCCGGCTCCTCCTGCTTCGGTTCCTGCCGCGGCGTCGACAAAGTACTCATAAAGCCCTCCCGGAAAGGCGCGTCACGGTCAGCGTCACTGGATTACGAAACCAAGATTGTGAAACCAAGATTGTGAAACCCCACAATCCTCCCAGATCCTTATTTTGTAAGCGGTTGCGCACCAGGCTGCTGCTCGCGAGCGGCAATCACCGACTCGATCCGTTCCCGGGCGCCGGCGAGGTGCCGCTCGCAGACCGCGGCGAGCTGCTCGCCACGCTCCCATAGCGCCAGCGAGTCCTCCAGGCTCAGGCCGCCCGCCTCTAGCCTGCGCACCACCTCGGCCAGCTCGTCCCTGGCGGCCTCGTAGCCCAGTGTCGTCGGGTCTTGGGTTGCTCGGCCTTGGGTCGCCCGGTCGTGGTTGGTCCGGTCGTCGTCAGTCATCGGTCACCACCGCACGCAAAGCCCCGTCTGATAGCCGCACCCGCAGCCCGGTGCCTTGGGGGGCATCGGCTATCGATCGGAGTACCGCACCGTTAGCCCGTTGGACCACGGCGTATCCGCGGGCCAGGGTGGCTGCCGGACCGAGGGTCGTCAAGCGTGCCGAGGTGTGCTCAAGCCCTTGTTGCGCCACTCGCAGGCCGCCGAGCATGGCTCGGTCGGCACGAGCCCGCAGGTCAGCCACGATCTGGCCGCGTTCCTGCAGCAGCCGGCTCGGATCGGCCACCACCGGGCGACTTCGCAGAGCATCGAGCAGCCGCCGTTCCCGGTCTACCCAGCCGTACAGGGCGCGGTGGCAGCGGTTGCGCAGCTGATGCAGCGTGGCGGTCTCCTCTGCGACGTCGGGCACCACGCACTTGCCGGCGTCAGTCGGCGTCGAGCAGCGCTTGTCTGCGACGTGATCTACCAGCGGGGTGTCCGGCTCGTGCCCGATCGCCGAGACCACCGGTGTGAGGCATCGCGATACCGCTCGGCACAGCGCCTCGTCGGAGAACGGCAACAAGTCTTCGACGCTGCCGCCGCCGCGGGCCAGCACGATGACGTCCACCGCGGGGTCCGCGTCGAGCAAGGTGAGTGCGTCGATGATCTGAGCCACTGCCAGCGGGCCCTGCACCGCCACGTTCTGTACCTGAAACCGCACCGCGGGCCAGCGGGCCGTGGCGTTGCTGAGCACATCGCGCTCAGCGGCGCTGGCCCGACCGGTGATCAGCCCGACGCAGCCGGGTAGCAACGGCAGCCGTCGCTTGCGTCGGGGATCGAATAGGCCTTCGGCATCCAGGAGCCGCCGAAGCCGCTCGATGCGGGCCAGTAGCTCACCGATGCCGACCGTGCGAATCTCATCGACGCGTAGGCTTAGCGAGCCGCGGCTGAGGTGCAACGACGGCTTGCCATGCACCACGACCCGGCAGCCATCCGCCAGCGGCGGTTGTCGGTCACGCACGAGCCCGACCGGGCACGTCAGAGTCACTGACACATCGGCAACCGGATCGCGCAACGTGAGAAACGCGGTACCGGTGCCAGGCTTGGCGCTGACTTGGGTGATCTGCCCCTCCACCCAGACTGCGCCCAACCGATCGATCCATCCCGCGATTTTGCGTGCGACGGTCCGGACCGGCCACGGTGCCTCCGCCGTGGTGGCGGGTTCGGACACTGAGGTTTCGGTCACTGTGATTCTGTTGTGTGGGAGCGGACGGTGGCGATCCGGTTCGATAGCAGGGTGACGAACGCGGGACGGTCCTGGTGGACGTGTTCGTAGTCCAGCATTTCCTCGAGCTGGGGCAGTGACAGCGTTCGCAGCTTGCCGCGCAGCTGGGCTAACGACAGTTCGTCGTAGCCAGGCAGCGTCGAGGGGCTCAGGCTGGCGTCAGGTCTCGCGGTGGTGGCAGTCGAGCGCGGAGGCGTCAGGGCCTGGGCTACGTCAGCCTCGTCGATCTCGCCGAGTTCGCTGGGCACTGGGGTGCTGCGCGGGGCGGACGCCACCACAGAGTCGGGTGCAGGAAGGTTGTCGTCCTCATCGAACGTGGCCCACGACGGGGTGTCCTCTACTGGGCGCAACAACGAAAATACCTCGTCGCCCTTGATCGCCAGCTCGGTGACCCGTTGCTGCACCCGCATCCCTGCCTGCACGGCGCGGCTGGCGGCCGTCACAGGGAGATCGGCGAGCTGCTCAGGCAGCTTGCGGGCCTGCTCGACAGCGGTGAGCGCCAGGCCCACGGCGACACGAACGGGCAGGGGTAGGTGGCTCATGGTCGCCAAGCCTGCCGCAGTCACCGGCGAAATGCCTACCCGGGTGTGAGATCGGTTTGCTGCCAGACCTGCTTTGGCACGCCCGTAGGGTGGACGGCATGACCAAGCGTGTGCTGCTGGCCAAACCCCGCGGGTACTGCGCCGGGGTCGACCGCGCAGTGGTGACGGTCGAGAAGGCCCTCGAGGCGCATGGGGCGCCGGTATACGTGCGCAAGGAAATCGTGCACAACCGGCATGTGGTGGAGACCCTGCAGGGCCGCGGGGTGGTTTTCGTCGACGAGGCCGACGAGGTGCCTGCGGGCGCCGTGGTGGTCTTCTCCGCACATGGCGTGTCCCCAGCGGTGCATGAGCAGGCCGCGGTCCGTGGCTTGCGCACGATCGACGCCACCTGCCCGTTGGTGACCAAAGTGCATCAAGAGGTCAAGCGGTTCGCCCGCGACGGCTACGACATCCTGCTGATCGGCCACCAGGGTCATGAGGAGGTTGAGGGCACCGCCGGGGAGGCACCCCGGCACGTTCAGCTCGTCGATGGACCGGACGCGGTGGATTCGCTGACCGTGCGAGATTCGTCGCGGGTAGTGTGGCTGTCCCAGACGACGCTGTCAGTCGACGAGACCATGCAGACCGTAGCTCGGCTGCGGCAACGGTTCCCCGAGCTGGCCGATCCGCCCAGTGACGACATCTGCTACGCCACCCAGAACCGGCAGGTGGCGGTCAAGGCGATGGCACCGCAGTGCGACCTGGTGCTGGTCGTCGGTTCGCGGAACTCGTCGAACTCGGTGCGGTTGGTCGAAGTCGCGCTGGGTGCCGGTGCGCGGCTGGCGTACCTGGTGGACTACGCGCGGGAAAT
>DASUII010000374.1:0-19855 GCA_036279835.1 Pseudonocardiaceae bacterium | reverse complement strand
ATGGCCACCCACCAGCCAGCAGTGACCACCAGCGCCACCCCGCCCGCGAGAAGCTGGGCCGCCCGGCCGCGCAGCGCGGTCGGCGCCGCGACGAGATACACCAGCGCGAAGGCCGGTACGACGACGAAGGCCTGCAGGCTCTTGGTGAGGAAGGCGAACCCGATGAAAGTTCCCGCCGCCACCAGCCACCTGGTGCGCCCGGCTTCAAGCCCCCGCACCAGTGCGTAGGCGCCGAGGGTGAGCAGCAGCACGAGCAGCGCGTCGGGTTTGTTGAGCCGGAACATCAGCGCTGCGACCGGGGTGAGCGCGAGGCCGCCGGCTCCCAATGACTCCTGAATGACTGACGATGTGTCATGCTAAAGGTATGACGGTGCAGATCGCGGTGAAGCTCGACGACGGCCTGGCCGAGCAGGTCAAGGCTGCGGCGGCGGACGCAGGTACGAACTTGTCCGAGTGGGTTCGAGCAGCGTTGCAGCACCAGGCCTTGGTAGCCAAGTCTATGCGCGCGCGAGCCGAGGAAGACGCCCGCGAGGCCGTCTACACCGACGAGCAGGAGGTCGCGCTGATGGCGGCTCGTCACCGTCGGGCGATCGCCGCATTTGACGAGCTGTGAGCGGCCCCGGCGCACAAGTTCGGTTCGGCCAGGTGTGGGTTTCTCGCGACGAGGTGATGGGTGCGATGAACTACCTCGTGGTGTCCTCGGATGCCTACAACGCGGCGTTCGGAGACCGGCGGGTCATTGCGGTTGAGGTCGACTCCCGCGCCGTCTATGAGGGCACGTATCGCGAGCCGATCGTCGATGCTGGTACAGCGATGCTCGACCGGTTGGTCTGGGTGGCGCGCACTGCGTTGCAGGAGCAGGTGGCCGAGCTGCATCCGGACCGTCATGCTGCGGTAGCGGCGCAGATCCGAGAGCTGATCGGAAACTGAACGCCTGGCTCAGGGTCGCGTGACTGTCGCAGCGCTGATGGTTCAGAGTGACTTGACCCAACGACACGGCGTCGGGGCGATCAGAACGGTTCCACGTCGGCGATCTTCCAGCTGCCGGTGACCCGTTGCGCGGTGACCCGCAGCCTCCCCGCGGCAACGAGTGGCTGGGCATGGCCACCCCGGTTGGCCTGTTGGTCGATGAACACCACCACGATCGCCCGATCGCCATCAAGCACTTTGACGGCCAACGCGGGCACAGTCGCGACCACCACCGCCTGCTGCCCAGGCGCCAGTTCCCGTACCCGAGTGAACTGGTGACGGTAGTCGAGGGCGAACGGCCCGGTGATCACCGCCGCAGCAGCCCGTTCGTTGTCATCGAGCCGGGCGAAGTCATAGGAGAACACCCGTTCCACCGCATCACGTACCTGCCCGGATACCTCAGCGGTTGCGCCGACATCGAGCAACGCACGGTTGCTCGACGCCGCAGACGCGAGCAGGCCATTGGTCTCGCCGCGCAACCATGCCGCCAGACCCAGCGCGATGACCAGGACAGCGACCAGCGCCACCTGTACCGGGCTCCACCACCGGGACCGCGCGGCGGGCTGCACGACCTGCTCACCTGCGGGGAGATCCGCCTCACCGGGAACCGGATCGTCCAACGCGATCGCCCCAAGGCGGTCCCCGCGCTGGTGGAGGGCACCGGACCGATCGGTGAGATGTCGCCTGCCGGCGACCTGCGGCCGGCGGCGGGCCGGGCGCGGACGCTGTACCCGCACGATCGGCCTCCTATCTCGGTGGTCCAGGTTCTGATGGCCCAGGTTCTGATGATGACGCGGCCTTGACCGAGGGGCACGCCCCGGGAACCGGGTTCGCCGCGCCGACCGGCGCCAGCTTGTCGACCTTCCAGACGGTGCCGGCTCGACGCATCTGAAGCTGGATGCGCCGGCGTACGCAGCTGGCCTGGCCGCCGTCGTGGACAGCCGTCACATCCACCCCTACGAGCACCCGTGCGGTACCGGCGCGCTCGTCGAGCTCGGCGACCGCGCCGTCGAGGGTCCCTGCGGTGGTCGCAGTTTTCGAGTCGGCGATGACCTGCGCGTAGGTAGCCCGGTTGGCCCGCACCTCGTCGAGCAACGAACCGGTCGCTGACTGTTCCCACAGCGTCAACCCGTCCTGCAGCCGCCGGTAGTCCAGCGTATTGAGGTTGATCGCCGCCTGCTGGGCATCCTGCAGCACGGTGTCCCGGGCGATTCCCGACGCGAGGGACCCGTCGTGAGCCGCCCGGTCCCATGACACGCCGAACCAGCCGGCAGTGCCCACGGCAAGGGTCGCGAGCACTGCGATCCCGACGGTGACCCGGCGCTGCGAATCGCCCAGAACAAAACGGGCGGCAGCGGCGCTGGTCATGGTCGGGCACGATAGAGACATCACGCTGGGTGACTCACCGCGACCCTCCGCTGCCGCTCTCCAGGATTGACGCGAGGCTGCTGACCTGCGCGCCGGTGGATCCCCCTGGCAACACTGCAGCCGGGGTACCGGCGCGTGGCACGTTCTGCGCGCCGCGGACGTCCGTCGGGCTGCCCGGCGGCTCCGCGCAGAACGCATCGCGGTTGGCCGGAATCGGCGTGGTGTCCGTCCCGGATCGTCTGATGGTGCCCTGGTAGCCGCGCACGCATGCGTACGGGTCGAACAAGTTCAGTGCCAGCCCGAGGTGGACGAAGCCGTCGTCGGGCACCACCGAGGAGTCGGTCCCGCCGGTGACCACGGGATAGACCGACAGCAGGTGACGCAGCGCGGCCTGGCGGGGCAGCGTGACCCGGGACACCGTGAGCAGGTCGGCCAGCAGTTGACCGATCTGGGTGCCGCTTTCTCTGAGCAGCCCGCTGGTCTGGTCGGCGAACTGGGGCGCGGTGGCGATCAGCCTGCGCAGATCAGGATCGGAGGAGCGTAGTTGGGCAGCGAGCAGCGCGAGGTCCCGGCTGAACGAGATGATCGCGCTGGACTGCTCGTTCTGCGTCTGCAGCACCACGCGCCCGTCCCTGATCAGGGTCACGGTCTGCGGTACGGCGGCGATGGCGTCTCGAGTGAACGCATCAGTGCTGTCCAGCAGGATCTGCAGGTCGGGTCCGGTGCCGGTGAAGGCGGTGCCCAGTTCGTGCACCACGGTGCGTAGTGAGTCCAGCGGCACTGACCGCAGGAAGGTGTCCAGGTGGGCGATCAGGTCTCCGATCGGGACCGGCGTGCTGGTCCGGGATGCCGGGATCACCGACCCAGCGCGCAGTGTCGGGCCGTCGGCGCGTACTGGCCGCAGGTCGACGAACTGCTCGCCGATCACGGACAGGTCGCCCACCACGGCGTCGGAGTCGGCCGGGATGGGCGGGGCGTCCGGATCGATCTCCAGTTGGGCATCGACGCCCTGGCTGGTCAGCCGCAATGGCCCGACGCGTCCGACGCTGACGCCGCGGTAGGTGACGTCCGCGCCGGTGAAGATCCCACCCGAATCGGTGAGCTGCAGGGTCACCGGGTAGGGGCCGGCACCGAACAGCGCGCCCGCGCCGAGGTAACGGACGCTGACGTAACTCACCCCGAGCACGGTGACGATCACGAACGCCAACAGCTGCAACCGGACTCTCGTGGTGATCATGCCGGTGCTCCCGGGAGCACAGGCCGCAGCAGCGGCGCAAGCAGCGCGCCCATACCACCCGGATCCCCACCCGGCCCGCCGGAGGCGGACGGCGGTGGGGGCACCACACCCGACTGGCCCTCGAGTAGCGGTCCGAGCGGTGGCCGGCCCGGGGCGAGTAGCTGCCCGAGCGGCGGGGGCACCCCCATCAGTGGCTGCCCGGAGGAGGACAGGTTGTCCAGCACCGTGCCGAGGTTCAGATCGGCCCTGACGTAGAGGTTGGAGTAGTCGCCTTGGAAGGCTTCGCGGGCGGCGCCATCGGTGAACGGGTAAGTGGCGATCAGTTCCAGCGCGTGGGGCAGGTCTGCGCCCGCCGCGGCCAGTTGCGCCAATGTGGGACGCAGCAGCTGCAGGTCGGCGACCAGGTCGTCGCGGCTACGATTGACCGTGTCGGTGGCGACTACCGACAGCCGGTCCAGGGCCTGCAGGGTGCCGGTGAGTTGCGTGCGCTGATCGGCCAGTACTTTCAGTCCCGGGTCGAGGCCGTCGAGCGCGGTGGCGATCTGCCCGCGCTGCCGGGCCAGGGTGGCCGATAGCCGGTCGAGTGCGTCCAGTGCCCGGTTGATCTCCGCTCTGCGCGCGTCCAAGCCGGACACCAGCGTGTTCAGGTCGGCCAGCAGCGCCCGCAGTTGCGGCTCGTGGCCGGACAGCGCGGCGTTGAGCTCGGTGGCGATGGTCCGGATATGGTCGACGCCACCGCCGTTGAGCAACAACGACAGCGCTCCGAGCACCTCCTCGACGTCGGTGGCCCGGCTGGTGCGGGTCAGCGGGATCACTGCGCCGTCGGCCAGCCGGCCCCGTGATGGCTCGCCGGCGGGCGCGGCGAGCTCGACGAACTTCTCCCCCAGCAGGCTGGTGGTGCGCACCCGGGCGACCGCGTTGGCGGGCAGCGCGACGCTGCGGTTCACCTCCATCGTGACGATCGCACGCCAGGTGTCCGGAGCTAGCCGGATCGTCCGGACCGCGCCGACCGACACGTCATTGACCTTCACCAGCGACTGCGGCACCAACTCCAGCACATCGGAGAACTCCGCAGTGACGTGGTAAGGGGCTGTTCCAGTGTCCGCGCCGCCGGGTAACGGCACGTTCTGCAGCCCGCCTTGCAGTACGCCACATCCGGCCAGAGCCAGGATCGATGCCGTGAGCAGCATCGCGGTCCACCGGCTCATCGGCGGCCCTCGGAGACCGTGGGCAGCGCGAGCAGTGGCAGTGGCGGCGGCTGCCCGGCCTGCAGCGCGGTGATCACCTGGGCCGCCGTGGGCAGCGGCACAGCCCCGGTGAGCTGGGGCTCCAGCGCTGCACAGGTCCGCGCCAGGGTGGCCGGCACCTGCCGAGGAGTGCTGTGCCGCAGCAGCTCGCACACAAACAGGATCGGTGGGGCGCGCAGCTCCTCGATGTTCAGGCGGGTGTCCAGGGTGCCGGACGACGCGTTGTAGGCGTTGTTCAGATTGCTCAGCGCGGTGGGCGCGATGTCGAGGATCTGGCCCAACGCTTCCCGTTGCCGCACCAGGACAGCGGTCACCTCGGTGAGCCGGTCCACGTTCGACTTCAGCACCGCCCGGTTGTCCTGCACGAAGCCGGCGACCTCGCCCAGCGCCAGGGACAGCTCCCGTAGCGCCGCACCGAGGTCACCGCGCTCAGCGGCCAGGAAGTTCGACACCTCGGCGAGCTGGGTGGTGAACTGCCGCACTTGCGCGTCGTTGGCGGCCAGGGTGGACACGAAGGACTGCAGCTGGGTGACGGTGGCGAACAGCTGCTTTCGGGACCCGGCCAGCGTCTCGGACAGCGCTGCGGTGTTGCCGATCGTGTCGTTGATCGCCTGCCCGTTGCCTCGCAGGTTGGCGGCGCCGACGTCGAGTACATCCGAGAGGGCCCCGTTTCGGTTGGCGCCGGTGGGCCCGAGCATGGTGGCGAGGTCGTTTGTGGCCCGGGTCAGGTCGTCGATGCCGAGCGGGACCGCGGTGCGCTGCACCGGGATGACACCGCCGTCGGGCATGACGGGGCCCCCGGTGTAGGCGGGGGTCAGCTGGACGCTGCGGCCGGCGACCAGGCTGGGCTCCACCACCACGGCCGAAGCGCCGGCTGGCACGGTGACGGAGTCGTCGATCCGCATCACGACCTTGACTTGGCGGCCTTGCGGCTGTGTCGAAATGATCCGGCCGACCGGCACGCCGAGGATCAGGACCGGGTTGTCCGGGTACACCGCGACCGCGGAGCGCAGGTAGGCGGTGATGGTGCGCCCGGGACGCGGCGCCAGCCACCACACCGCGGCGGCCACCAGCAGCCCCAGCACGCAGCCGACCGCGATCACCCGGCCTAGCCAGCGGGGCATGCTCAGCACCCCCGCTCGTTGATGGTGAGCGGGCCCAGCGCGGTCGGTGGCGGCAGCAGCCCGCAGATGTAGTTGTCGAACCACCGCCCGTTGCCCAGCGTGTTGGTGAACAGCCGGATGAACACCGGCTCAAGCTGTAATCCACGGTCCAGGTTGAGCTGGTTTCGTTGCAGCACGGCGGCGACCCGGTCGAGCTGCTGCAGCGCCGGACGCAGCTGGGCGTTGTTGTCCGCGACCAGGCCGCGCAGCTGCACCGACAGCGTTTGGACGTCGGTCAGCAGCGCGCTGATCGCCTCCCGGCGGCGCCGGACCTCGGCGAGTAGCAGGTTGCCGTCGGCGAGCAGCCGCTCGAATTCGGCGTTGCGGCCGGCCAGCACCCCGGTCAGCGCCTCGGTGCCGGCCAGCAGGTGGTGGACCTGCTGGTCCCGGGAGGCGATGGTCTCCGAGAGCCGGGACAGCCCGTTCAGGGTGCCCCGGACATCGGCGGGGGTGGCGCGGAAGGTGTCGGCCAGCGTCTGCAGGCTCTGCTCCAGCTGGGCGGTGTCGATCTGCTGGAGCGTGCCGGACAGCCCGCTCAGCGCCTCGACGACGTCGTAGGGCGAGGCGGTGCGGGCCAGCGGGATGGGCGTGCGGGGGTCCAGGGCGCGCTGCCCGCGCGGGTCGAGGCTCACAGATCTCGCGCCCAGCAGACTCTTGATCTCGATGGCGGCGTTGGTCTGGTCACCGAGCCAGGCGTTGCGGACGCGCAGCGAAGTTCGCACCCGGTCGCCGGCCAGCGTCACGGCGGTGACCCGGCCGACCTCGACCCCGGCGATGTACACCGGGTCGCCCGCCCGCAGCCCGGCAGCGTCGCTGAACTGCGCGGTGTAGACAGTGCCGCCACCGATGATGGGCAGGCTGTCCGCGTTGTACGCGGCGGTGGCCAGCAGCGCGAGGACGACAAGGCCGGCGATCCCGATCGCGATCGGGTGGCGCGGGCGCGACAGTGTCACTGCGAGCACCTCGTCACTGCGAGCACCTCGCGGCGGGCGGCGGCGTGGTCAGCGGGACGACCAGCGGCGCGTTGGCGATCGGGACCGTGACAGTCCCTTCGACTCCGCAGAGATAGAAGTTGAACCACGACCCGTAACTGCCGGCCCGGCTGAGTTTGGTGAGCTTCTCCGGCAGGAACCGCAGCACCCCGTCGATGACCTGGGAGCTGTCCGCGAGGTTCGTCGACAGCGCACCCAACCCGGCAATGTCGTCGCGCAATGCCGGCCGGGCGTCGCTGAGCAACCCCGCGGTGGCACCGGCGAGCTGATCGATCGAGACGATCGCCTGCCCGATCGGCTCCCGGTCCGCGGCCAGACCCGAGACCAGCCGCTGCAGTTGCAGGATCAACGCCGACAGCTGCTCGTCGCGGCCATTGACGGTGTCCAGGACGGCGTTGAGGTTCGCGATCAACTCGCCGACCACCCGGTCCCGGTCGGCGATGTCCCTGGTCAGCGAGGAGGTACTGGCGAGCAGGCTTTCCACGGTGCCGCCTTCGCCCTGCAGCACCTGCACGATCTCCCAGGACAACCGGTTGAGCTGCGCCGGGTCCAGCCCTACCAGCAGCGGCTTGAAACCGTTGAACAGCACGGTGAGGTTCAGCGGTGGCGTGGTGTGCTCGATCGGGATCAGCCCGCCGGGCGGCAGGGTCTGGCCGACCGGCCCGGGAGCCCGAGCCAAGGCGAGGTAGCGCTGCCCCAGCAGGTTGCGGTACAGCACCGAGGCGGTCACCGACGCCGGCACGTGCTGCCTCGCGTCCACGCTGAAGCCCACCTGCGCGACCCGCCGATCGACCAGCTCGACGGAGTCCACCGAGCCCACCCGGACCCCGGCGATGCGCACGTCGTCACCCACCAACAGACCACTGACATCGGTGAACCGGGCCAGGTAGCTGGTGGTGGCGGTCAGCGTGACGTTGGCGATGGTCAGCGCCACCAGGCCGGTGGCCAGCGCGACGACGGCGGTGAACACGATCAGCTTGGTCAGTGGCGCGAACACCCCCCTCACCGCAGCGTCACCTCCGTACCGCGCAGCAACGGGCCCAGCAGGAAGCTCGTCCAGCTGGGCATCTCGGCACCCTGCGCACCGTCGGCCGAGGCCAGCAGCGCCGAGAGGAACTGCTGTTCGGCCGGGGAATTCGGCAGTCCCATCGCTACCTGCGGTGGGGTACTGACCGGTGGGGTGCTGACCGGTGCGGTACTGACCGGTCCTACGCCCGGCGAAGGATCCCCGCGGCCGATCGGGGGCGACGTCGAGCCGTCGTGGATCGGGCCGCCCGGGTACTCCGGGAACTTCGAGCCGTCGAGCACGGGGTAGCAGCGTGGGCCGCGGTCCTCTTCGTATCGAGGCTCGTCCACCCCCGGCAGGTACTTGCCGCGGTTGTTGGTGACCTCCAGATAGATGTGCAACCCAGGCTGGTGGGTGCCCACCCCGAAGGCCCGGTCCAGCTGCGGCACCAGCCCGGCGATCTGATGCAGCAGGCAGGGGTACTCCGGGGCGTACCTGGCCAGCGACTCCAAGGTGGGCCTGCTGTCCGCAGCCAGCGCGATGAGATTGTCCCGGTTGTCTTGCAGGAAACTCCGAAGGTCATCGGACACGCCGGTGACCGAGGTCCACAACTGCGCCAGGTTCTGCCGCTGCTCGGCGACGGTCCGGGTGGTGGTGGACAGGTCCGCCAGCGCAGCGAGCAGGTCGGGTGCGGCCCGGGTGTACGTGTCGGCCAGATCAGCGGTGCGGGTGATGTCCTCGGACAGTTGCGGCAGCGCCGGCTTCAGCCCGCTGACCAGCTGCTGCGTCCGGACCAGGGTGTCGCCGAGTTGGTGACCCCGACCGCGCAATGCGCCGGAGACCGCGCCCAGCGTGGCGGCCAGATCCTGCGGCGCGACGTCCTGGAGCAACGGCAGCAAGCTGTCCAAGGCCGCATCCAGCTCGCGGGCCGACTGGCTGCGGTCCTGCGGGATGACATCGCCCGCCGACAGCGGCCGTCCGGACGGGCGCGGGGGCAGGATCAGCGCGACGTACTTCTCCCCGAACAGCGTCTTGGGCAGCAGCCGCGCGCTGACGTTGTCCGGGATCAGGTGCGCCATCTCGGGTTTCAGGCGCAGCGCCACGGTGGCCGCGGTGCCCGAGGAGCTGATGTCGCGGACCTCGCCAACGATCAGCCCGCGGACCTTGACGTCCGAGTGCTTGTCCAGCTGCAGGCCGGTGTGATCGACGCGCAGCGTCACCGGTACCCCATCGGAGAAGGCACCCGAATACTTCGCGATGGATAGCGCGATCAAGGACACGGCGATGACCAGGAAGGCGACGCCTTGGACCCTGCGCCGGATCACCGCACTGGTCATCCGGCCACCCGCACCGACGTGAACGAGCCGAAGATGACCAATGTGAGGAAGAAGTCCGTGACAGCGACGATCACGATGCAGGCCCGCACCGCGCGTCCCACCGCGATGCCCACCCCGGCCGGCCCACCGCTGGCCCGGTAGCCGTAGTGGCAACACACCAAGATGATCACAAAAGCGAACGTCAGCACTTTCACGTAAGACCACAGGACGTCACTGACCGGCAGGAACAGCGAGAAGTAGTGGTCGTAGGTGCCGCCGGGCAACCCACTGACCAACGTGACGTTCAGCCGCGATGCCGCGTAGGACATCGCCAGCCCAATGGTGTACATCGGGATGATCGCGATGAATCCGGCGATCACTCGGGTGGTGATCAGGTATGGAACGCTCGGCACACTCATTGCCTCGAGCGCGTCGATCTCCTCGGAGATCCGCATCGCGCCGAGCTCCGCGGTGTAGCCCGCCCCGAGAGTGCTGATCAGCGCTATCGAAGCGACCAGCGGGGCGATGTCGCGGGTGTTGAAGTAGGCGGTGAGCAACCCGGTCAGCGCCTCAGTACCCGAGGCACTCAAGGCCCGGAAGCCTTGCACGCCCACAAGGCTGCCGACGAACAGCGACAATGCTGCCATCACGCCGGCAGTGCCGAAGATGACGATCAAGGCGCCGGAGCCGAAACTGACCTCGGCCAGCAGCCGGGCGATCTCCTTGCGGTAGCGACGCAGGGCCCGCGGCATCCAGCCGATCGCCTGGCCGTAGAGCGACAGCTGGTCGCCGAAGTCATCGAGTGAGTCCAGCGGAGCTCGCGCAGCGCGCCGCAAGAAAGTCAGCAGTCTCAGCCCCCCCTCGGTGGCACGATTTGCAGGTAGATCGCGGTGACCACGAGGTCGATCAGGAACACCAGCACGAAGGAGATCACCACGGATTGGTTGACGGCCTCCCCCACTCCCTTGGGGCCCGGTGGTGGGTTGAGCCCCCGGTAGGCCGCGACGATCCCCGCGGTCAGCCCGAACAGTGCCGCTTTGAGCTCGCTGATCCAGATGTCGGAAACCTGCGCGATGGTGTTGAAGCTGGCGATGTAGGCCCCGGGGGTGCCGCCCTGGACCACGACATTGAAGTAGTAGCCGCCGGCGATCCCTACCACCGTGGCCAGCCCGTTGAGCACCACCGCAACCAGGATCATCGCCAGCACTCGGGGCGCCACCAGGCGCTGGATCGGTGAGATGCCGAGCACTTCCAGCGCGTCGATCTCCTCGCGAATGGTGCGCGCCCCGAGGTCTGCGCAGACCGCCGCGCCGCCGGCGCCGGCGATGAGCAATGCGGTGACGATCGGCGCTGCCTGTTGGACGATCGCCAGCACGCTGCCCGCACCGGTCTGGGACTGGGCACCGAACTGCCGGGCCAGCTCAGCGAGCAGCAGCGCGATGGTGGCGCCGAAAGGGATGGTGAACAGGGCGGTGGGCAGCGCGGAGACCTTGGTGATGAACCAGGCCTGTCCGATGAACTCGCGCGCCTGGAACGGGCGTTGGACCAGGCTCCGCGTCACGTCCAGGCCGAGCGCGAACAGTCGACCGGTCTGCACCAGCGCGCCCCGACCCGGGAACCCGCTCGTCACGGGACCTCGCGCCGATGGGCGTCGGAAAGGCTGTCCCGGATGGCGTCCTGGGCGGCGCTGGGCAGGGTGTGCAGCATGCCCATGACGCGATCCATCCGGCGGGCCACGGCCTTACGCCCCGGTAGCCCGGGCGAGGGGGTGAGCTGGGGTCTGAGCTCGGGTAGTCCCGCCAGCTCGCCGTGGATTTCGGCCAGCTCGCGCTGAGCCTGAGCGGCGTCCTTCTCCTCCGACATCCCGATCGGACCTTGGCGCCGGCCGGTGAGGAACTGCGCGACCGCTGGCTCTGTACTGGTCAGCAACACCTCGCGGGGCCCGAAGGCCGCCAGCCGCTTGCGGTAGAGCATGCCGATGTTGTCCGGCAGGGTGCTGGCGGTGTTGATGTCATGGGTGACGATCAGAAACGTGGCGTCGGTCTGCGCGTTGAGGTCCACGATCAGCTGGTTCAAGTACGCGGTACGGACCGGGTCCAGCCCCGAGTCGGGCTCGTCAAACAGCACGATTTCCGGGTCGAGCACCAGCGCGCGGGCCAGGCCCGCACGCTTGCGCATTCCCCCGGAGATCTGACCGGGCAACTTGCGCTCGTCGCCGGTCAGCCCGACCATCTCCATCTTCTCGCCGACGATCGCACGAATCTCCCGCTCGGACTTGCGGGTGTGCTCGCGCAGCGGGAAAGCGACGTTGTCGTAGAGGTTCATCGAACCGAACAACGCGCCATCCTGGAACAACACCCCGAACAGCTTGCGGATCTCATACAGCCTGCGCTCGCTGCAGTGCACCAGATCGGTGTCGTGAATGAGAATCGAGCCGCGTTCCGGTTTGAGCAACCCGATCAAGCTTTTGAGAAATACCGACTTCCCGGTGCCAGACGGCCCCAGTAGCACGCTGATCTCGCCCGCCGGCAGGGTGAGCGTGACGTCAGACCAGATGACAGACCGATCGAACGACTTCGTCAGCCCCTCCACCACCACCTCGACGCCCGCACTCATGGTGCCACCAGTGTCGCCACGCCAGTCAGGCGTCGGGATGGCGTGGCCACCTCGTCGGCGTCGGCACTTTGTGGTGGTGCCGGGATAGTCATGGTCGAGGTGCTCTCTACTCCGGAATCAAGGGTGGGGTTATCTCGGCGAGGCGGGTGGCGGGCAGGGCCCAGGCTCCGAGTAGGTTTCGCGGGCCTTTACCACGAAGTGTTCAACGAGCCCGAGCGCGAGCAGATCCTCACCGAACTTAATCAGCGCGAGCGCAGTTCTCCTCGCCGACGGGCGCAGTACCATCGCCGGATCGAGTGAAACTCGCGCTGGGCGATGCGTAGGGCGGGAACTTGGGTGGCGAGGTGCATTTGGTAGCGCCAGGGCGGCTGGGCCCCTTGGCGCCCCGACATCGAGTAGGCGAAAGCAACGGCGTCGCGGTCGAGGTAGCGGTCGGCCCGTTCGAACCAGGCCATGCTGGTGCGCGCCGCGGCCTGGATCGGCCGTAACGCGGCGCGGCCCCGCTGATCGTAGTCCTGCAACGCCGCCGATAGATCCTCATGCTCGTAAACGCTCTGGGCGAGCATGACTGCGTCGATCATCGCCAGCCGGGTACCGGACCCGAGGGTGAAGTGAGTGGTGTGGGCAGCGTCTCCGATGAGTACCAGGTTGTCGTGGTACCAGGTCTTGTTGGTCACCTGGGTAAAGCGCAGCCACCGTGCCGGTTCGCCGCGGGACTGGCTGATCAGCGCATGACCGTCGAGGGCATGCTCGAAGATCTTCTCTAGCAGCCGGGCGCTGTCCTCGCTGCCCAGCGAGTCGAATCCGAGTGCCTGCCAGGTCGCTTGGGCGCACTCCACGATGCAGGTGCTGATCCCGGCGCTGGAGGGATAGGCGTGGAACCAGACCCACCCCGCTGAGGTCTGTTCGAAGGCGAAGGTGAAGCTGTTGAACACCTTGTCGGTGCCCAGCCAGATGTAGGGGCTCCCGCCGATGTCCACGCGGGCGCCGAAGTCGTCGCCGTGGCGTTGTCGCAACCGGCTGTTCGCCCCGTCGGCCACCACGACGAGGTCGGCGTCGGTGGTAGCAGAGGGGTCATCGACCTCGTGGCAATACTGGACGTCGATTCCGAGTTCGATCGCACGCTGGGCGAGGATGTCCAGCAGCGCCGCGCGGCCCACGCTGAAGCCGTACCCAGGTAGGTAGGCCGTTTGCTCGCTGCGCAGGATCACCCGCTGCTCCTGCCACAAGACGGATGCGGCACGCACCGCGCTCGCGCTGTCGAGGTCGTTGCGGAACAGCATGTCCAGCAGGTCGTCCCAGTACACGACCCCCCAGCCGTAGGTGGCGCCGGCGGGATCGCGTTCGATGACGGTGATCTCGTGACCGGCGTCGCGCAGCTTCGCCGAAATAGCGAAGTACAACCCCGCCGGTCCACCGCCGATGCACACGATTTTCATGTCGATACTCCGATCACTGCAGTCAGGGCGGATCAGCGACGCCAACGCCGCACCACCTCCCACACAGGCACTCCGCGCCTCGGTTCTGGTGGGTCTGGAGTGGGCGGTGACCCACGCCGGTTCAACGGAGTGACGGCCACCGCCCACCTATTCACAGGCGGTTACTCCTTACCTGCCCCAGCGGCCCCAATTGCCCCAGCCGCAGCCGCGGCCCCAGTCACCCCAGCCCCAGCCGCGGCCCCAGTCACCCCAGCCCCAGCCATGGCCCCAGTGGCCCCAACCACGACCCTCGTCGTCATCGCCGCGGCCACGGCGGCCAAGCTTGAAGATCTCCTTGATCCTCATATCCGCACCTTCTTCCTCTCCCTAGGAACTGCTCTTCCCAGAAAGACCCTGGATAACGTCCCTCACCTGGCGATACGCAGCCGACGGGGGACCAAGATGTAAGCATTCGGTGACTCCGTGGCAGCCGGCGTGCCTGCTCACGCCCGCCACGCGGACGGCGGTGCTGACATAAGGTGAACCGCCGCGAACTGGAAGGCCGACGGCACTAGGTCGAGAACATGGCGTTGCGCGCCGAGGTCGCCAGGCTGTCGACGAGGGTGGCCAAGCAGCCAAGGACTGACGGGGCCGGGACGGGTGAGCGCCCGGACGGAGGGCGGCGACCGAGCGTTCGCGCCTCACATCACCACACCCAAGACCCATGACTTACCCGCTCGCATTCACCTCACCCATGAAGGGGGGGTAACCCAACGTAATTGCCTCATCCCCGACGGTCACTCGTCCTTGTACCGCCTCATCGTTTACGATGTTGGCAACGTTACATCGAAGTTACGTCGGTATGTCAGTTGACAAAACTTCGGGTTAACGGTGCACGCGGTTACTACAATGTGGAGTGGAGTCGTGTCGTAACGTGACCGACTGGTGATCAGCGTCGCGTGGACCGACCCGGGAAGACAAGTAGCCCGAGAGGCACGCATTCGCTGTGCGCCGCCGCCTGACCGGCCGCCCGCAGCGGAGCGAGGACCGGACAGGCAGCTCACGGCCGCGGGACTCTCGGTCGCGCTCCGCTGATCGACCAGCCCCCCACCCGGGCCCAGCGCACCGTGTCCTGCAGCGGCACCCAAATCATCGGCCAACGCATCCAGGTCGGGCTACGTTATGCCGGTCAGATCGTCACCATCGAAGTCGACGAGACCATCTGCGCGTCTACGACCACCGCGAACACTTGATCAACCAACCACAAAACCGGCTAGGCACTGTCACCCCCATCAACGAAGACGACCCGTCACTCATCATGTGGAGGCAGACACGGAGGGTCGCCGAAACCGATTTTCGAGTCATCTCCGCTTCTCCGTGGCCTCGGTGAACAGCTTGTTCGCCCGTCATCGAAACATGAAAAGCGGTACTTATCGGCCGATTCGGGTGGGAGCGTAACGTGTGGCTCTGCCGCCACGACAGCTAGGTATGAAAATCACGATCCTGATTGGAAAATTCCGCGAAACCACGGCCGACGAAGAGCGAGCCATAGCAAACCATCGCGAGGAGTATCCAGATGGCAAGCACGACTACTGGGACGAGGGCGATCAATCCTTGCTGTTCGCCAGGCCACTGCTGCGGTGCAGGACCGACGGAGAGAAGCTGACAGTCCCGGTGCGGATCCTGTAGCTTGCTGCTCGCGGCGCTCGCAGATCATGCGGTGCTCCTCGTTGGTGCGACTGGCTGGCGGGCGAGGGATAACTCGAACTCTCGGCGCTGCGGCCAAGGCGTCCAGGTTGGACTGCGGTATACTGGCCAGATCCTGATCGAAGTTGACGAAACCACTCTGCGCCTCTACGACCAGCGCGAGCGGCTGATCAAGACTGCGCTTTGAGCCGCCTTTGGACATCGGTGCTCAAAAGACGCCTCTGTTAGGCAGGTTTGCGGGCCCACGCCTGAAAGAACAGGCAGTGGATGACGAAGGTCTCGGGCTTTGCGAGGTGTTCGTGCAGCTCCGCGGTGAGGTGGTGCAGCTGCTTAGCGGTGAGGAACCCACCGCTGATGATCCGGTCGCGGAAGATGGTGATGAGGGTCAGTAGCAGCCTCTGGTAGGGATCGCTCGTTGTCCAGTCCCACGACTTGCCGGCGGGTCCCGCGCGGGCGCTGAGCAGATCTAGCACGCCTAGCGGACCGCAGTCCATTCAAGGACCCGCTGACCGGAGTCGATTCCTAGGCGTTCGAATAGCCGCTCGGCTTCTGGGCGGTATATCCCGCACTGGGCTAGCAGGCGCGCATGTTCGCTGTCGTCGGCCCCAAGGATGTACTGGTGAGCCGCCTGCTCTTCCGGCATGGTCAGCTCCCGGGAGGCTAACCAGACACGGCAGTCGCACGGAACCACGGTCAAACACTCAGCTGTCCGACTCCGATTGATCGGTGAGCGGGCCAGCGTCCGCGATGGCAAGGGCAGTGTTTATTGCGGGGTGCTGCTGTGCCTCGGAGCCCGCACGTGCGGTTCCTCAACCGGCTGGGGGTCGGCTGCTGGTGCTTGTGAATCGGTGACACGGTGACTTCCGAGGGTGGTGTCTGTTGCTGGGCGGTTGGGGGCGAATGGGCTCCCTGGCATATCCATCTCGCTGCGGCATTGGCGGAGAATCCGGCGGCGATCCAGTGCGAGGCCAGGGTTATCGGGTGCATGCCCGCCTTGGGGGCATCGTCTCGCACGAGGTGGGCGAGTTTGATTAACTCAGCATTTGTGCACGCGTAGCCAATGCGATGTCGATTCTGCGTACGGGGGTCGACGGAGGGGTCCTGGAACAGGTGTAGTCCGCGCTCGGCGAGCAGTTCCCGGGTCAGGGTGTGGGGTTCTGGTTGCGAGATTGGCACGCCTGAGGTGATCCAGTCCACGATTGTCCCGGACGCCGTGCCACCCTCAAGGCGGTGTAACTCCAATGTCCAGGACATCCCCACTGAGCGGCACCACACCGCGACCAGCACGGGTGCTACCGCAGCCACGTTGGTTGAATTTGGTCGCTCGTCGAGTGCACGCTTCCAGCCGGTTAGCGTCACAGTCTCGCTGGCTGTCATGGTGGCTCCTGCTAGGCGGTCGGTGCCGATAGAGAAGGTCGGGCGGCGCCGATGCCGGCCTCGGTTCCGGCTGGAGGCTTAGTTCTCGGCGTTGGGTCGCTGGGTTGTGGTCGCTGTGTGCGGGTGGGGATCTGGGTGCCAGCGGACGGGGCCGGCGCGCAGGTCGGGCGTGAACCGGTGGCGGCGAGGTGGCGGCGGAGGTGGCGGTAGATGCTGGTCGCGGCTGCGGGGTTGGCGGCGGTCGTAGTCGCCTCGGCGGGTGGGGTCGCGCAAGATGGCGGCGGCGGCCACGGCGGCGGTGAGCGTGGTGGGGTCGCGATGGGGATGGAGGTCGGGGTGCTGGGCGCGGATCAGGCGCCGGAAGGCTTGGCTGATCTGGGCTTGGGTGGCGTCCGGGGTCACGCCCAGGACGGCATACAGGTCGTGATCGTCAGGTGGCATCGCAGTTGTCCGCCTCGGCGAGTGGTTCCAGAGCCACGGGGCTGGGGTTCGCGGTGCAGTTGGTTGCGGTCTCCGACCAGGCGGCGCCGAGGGCCTTTAGCGGCAGGAGTCGCTGGTCGCCGGGGGCGAGATCACCCTGGGGTAGCAGGGCGGCCCAGAACGGGCGGTAGTCGTCGCCGGTGAGCACTGCGGTGATCTGGCCATGCAGGGGGTTGCGGTGGCAGGTGGCGCTGACGTGGACATAACGGTTGCCGGAGTCGTCGGCGCGCCAGGCGCAGATAGTCGGCTCGGGTAGGGCCTGTGCCCAGGCCAGCAGGTCGGAGGGGGTGGCGACGGTGGCGGTGACGTCGCCGACGATGTCCAGTTCGCTGCTGATGCGCAGCAACGTGGACAGTTGGTGGGCATCGAGGGAGCGCGACATGCTGCGGTCCTTCTCACCAGAGGTGACCCGTATCCCGGGAGCCGCGACGCCAGTCCGGCCCGCACGGCCCGGTGCGGGAAAGGCTGTTGTCGTGCTGGGGTGGTTAGTCGGTACCCAGCGGGTAGCGCGGTGCCGCGTGTGTGCACCCCACTCCCCGCCGGGTACCAAGGCTGATCACCGGCCCGCCGAGTGGCGAGTTAGGCGTGGATCTGCTTGGGTCCGCTGCCGCCGGTGATCTCGATCTTGCGGGGCTTGGCCTTCTCGGCGATGGGAATGCGCAGGGTCAACACTCCAGCGTCATAGCTAGCCTCGACATCGTCGGCGTCCAGGGTGTCGCCGAGGAACAACTGCCGAGAGAACACGCCGCGGGGCCGCTCGGCGACCTGCAACTCGACATCCTCACCGTAGATATGGGTGCGTTCGGCCTTGACGGTGAGCACGTTGCGCTCGACGTTGAGATCGATCGAGGACGGGTCCACCCCGGGCAAATCGAAGTGCACGACGAACTGCTCCCCGTCCCGGTAGGCGTCCATAGGCATCACCGCCGGACGCGACCAGGTTCCGTTCTGGCCGAAAAACTGCTGGGTGAGCCGGTCCAGCTCCCGGAACGGGTCAGTACGCATCAGCATCGAGGATCTCTCCTTCCTGAGCGTCATCACGACGCGAACGGTACACATCACTGTAGTGACAGTGAACTACTACCGCTTGCTGCCAGCGATGTCAAGCTAGACTTGCTACTCAATACTACCTGCTAGCACTCGGCTCAATCAGTTGCTGTCACCACCTAAAGTAGCTGTTCAAGACCCATAGACGACGCAACCGCGGCCATCGAGCGCCCAGCACGCTCTCATACCGCGGCGGTCCAATGACCCTGCCCGGGGGGTCACTACCCCGCGTGCCACACAGCAGTCCTAGACAACAGTGTGTAACTACTGTAAGGTCTGCCTTGTTTCGGCGCGATGTTGTTTCCCTTCACGGGGAGGTGATAGCCGCGGTCTACGACCCCTGGTGGCGGTGCGTGGCGCTCCAGCACCGCGCCCGTGCGGCCCGGCAGTCACCGGACCGCACGACGACAACCTAGGCACGAAGTTGTCGTCGCCCACAACTGAGCGCACCCGGCCCGGTCGGCAGCGCACCCGAGCCGGCATCTCATAACCACATCTCGTAAACACCTGGGGCCCTGGCCGCCGCCGCGAACAACCCGGCGACCAGGGCCCCACCGGCGACTCCGAGGACCAGGTGACCCAACCGCAGGACATGCACGACAAACTCGACGACCAGCACTACGCCGCCTACACCATCGGCCTCGCCGCGGACCTACTCGGCGTCCAACCGGCCTTCCTGCGCAGCCTCGACGCCGCCGGGCTGCTGACCCCGGGCCGCTCCGCCGGCGGCCAACGCCGCTACAGCCGCGCCGACCTCGACCTGGCCATCCGAGTCCGCGAACTACTCGACCAGAACATGCCCCTCGCCGCCGCCACCCGCATCGTCAGCCTCGAACACCAACTCACCCAAGCCCACCACCGCATCGCCGCTCTCCAACAGGCCACCAACCAGCCACCCAACGACCCCACCGACAGCTGACAGCCCGCATCCGGAGATAAGACACCAAGCGAGACCAGCGTATTGCGCGCACCGGTGCGGACGTGGCGAAAGACCTGTCATAGAACTGAACCCGCGCAGCCCCGGCCACCACGATCACTTGATCAAGCATGTTCCCCACACCAGCCGCAAGGAGTTCACCCGATACAAGGCCTACGGTCACACCACCAACGAGAAGACCGGCTAGGCACTGTCACCCATCACCTGAAGCCGCCGCTGACCTACTCCAGCGGAGCCGCTACGCCACCGGCACCGCACGCCTGCGCGCATTCCGCGCTGCCGCAGCTCGCCCCATCGGCCCGCGCGCCCTGCGCGTTCTCGACGAACACCTCGCTCAGCTCGCCGCTTGACGACACCTCGGAGGCGCCAGGCATTCCGAGTGGTAGCAGGCCGGCCGGGATTAGTCGGGCATTACGATGCCGCACAGAATTGTGCACTGCGCAGCCGGCGACCCAGGGCTGTTTGGCACGATGCCAGGGAGCGTTGCTGTCCCTGGGACAGTTGCGCACCTGGGCGGCGAATCCCTCGACAACCACGAACATTCCGGTTTCGAAGCGCCCCGGGTCACTCGATGACCCCGGCAGCCACCCTGGCGCGTGGCTGGTCAGGCTGGCGGAAGCGGAGGGATTCGAACCCCCGGTACCTCTCGGTACGCTCGCTTTCAAGGCGAGTGCATTAGACCGCTCTGCCACGCTTCCGAGTGCACGCTAGCCTTCCTGCTCCCGAACTTCACAGCAGAGCTGTCCAAGCACTGCCGAACAGCTCTGCTGCGGAGTTGGGGAGGCGCAGAGCCCCAAGCACCTCGAGTCAGGGGCTCAGGAGGGGAGCAGGGAGGTGCGCTGCTCTTGGAGGTCGGTCAGTTCAGTGCGGGGGACGCAGCCGCGCCAGACCCGGTAGTCGACTTCCGCGAGGCCGAAGTCAGCTGCCCGCGGGCCGTTCTCCCCGATGTAGTGGATCACGGCCTGCTCCGGCAAG
>DASUII010000373.1:0-3958 GCA_036279835.1 Pseudonocardiaceae bacterium | reverse complement strand
CCCAGCGCGGGCATCGTCACGGCTGTCCCGGAGCCAGTCGACGGCGGTGGCGGCGCGGCGGGTCCGGGCGGTGATTGCGTCGACGGGGGGCGACTCTCCGGCGGACGGGACTCGGCCGGCGCGGACTTGGGCTGATCGGCGGGATCACCGATCACGGCGAGCTCCGCGCCGACCTCGACGGTCTCGTCCGCGGGCACAACGATCCGCTGCAGCACGCCGGCCGCCGGCGAGGGGATCTCGGTGTCGACCTTGTCGGTGGACACCTCGACCAAAGGCTCGTCCACCTCAACGGTGTCACCCTCGTTTTTCAGCCAGCGTGTCACCGTTCCTTCGGTGACGCTCTCGCCTAGCGCAGGCATCGCCACGGAGTACGCCATCGGTTGCCTCGACTCCTCAGTTTTCCGCAGGTATCCGCAGGTGATTGTCAGCCGTGCGCGTGCAGCGGCTTGCCGGCCAGGGCGAGGTGCGCCTCACCGAGCGCCTCGTTCTGCGTGGGGTGGGCATGCACCAGCGCAGCGACGTCCTCCGGGTAGGCCTCCCAGTTGACGATCAACTGGGCCTCGCCGATCAGCTCGCCGACTCGGTCGCCGACCATATGCACTCCCACTACCGGACCGTTCTTGGCGCGTACCAGCTTGATCGCACCCCTGGTCTGCAAGATCTGGCTGCGTCCGTTGCCGGCCAGGTCGTAAATGATCGTCTCGATGTCTCCGTAGCGGTCCTTGGCCAGCGTTTCGGTGAGGCCCACCGAAGCTACCTGCGGCTCGCAGTAGGTCACCCGCGGGATACCGTCCTCGTCGATCGGGGCAGGGGCACGCCCAGCGATGTCTTCGGCGAGAAAGATGCCCTGAGCGAACCCCCGATGGGCGAGTTGTAGCCCGGGCACGATGTCCCCCAGCGCATACACCCCCGGAAGGTTGGTACGCAGCCGCTCGTCGGTGAGCACGAATCCGCGGTCCATCGCCACGCCGGCCTCCGCATACCCGGCCTCCGCGGTATTCGGTCCGCGGCCCACGGCGACCAACAGCAAATCGGCCTCGAGCTGCTCCCCGGACTCCAGGCTCACGGTGACTCCGGCTGCGGATTGGGTCGCACCCGTGAACCGCACTCCGGTCTTGAAGGTGATACCTCGACGCCGGAAAGCTCGCTCCAGTTGCTTGGAACAGAAATCGTCCTCGGCGGGGACAAGCCGTGGCAGCGCCTCGACGACGGTCACCTCGGCCCCGAAGGAGCGCCACACGCTGGCGAACTCGACACCGATGACGCCCCCGCCCAACACCACCACGCGGTCCGGCACAAAGTCGAGGTTCAACGCCTGATCGCTGGTGATGAAGCGGCCGCCGATCTCGAGGTCGGGTAGGGACTTGGCATAGGAACCGGTTGCCAGCACGATGCTGCGGCCGGTATAGCGCTGCCCATCGACGTCGACGGTGTCTGGCGCGACGAACTTGCCGGTGCCCTCGACGTAGCGGATCCCTCGGGAGGACACCAACCCCTGCAGGCCCTTGAACATCTTGGCGACGACGCCATCCTTGTACTTGTTGACGCCCCCCATGTCGATGCCCTCCAGGGCGGTCTTCACCCCGAACTTATGGCCGTCGCGAGTAGCGTCGGCGACCTCAGCAGCCTGCAGCAGCGCCTTGGTGGGGATGCAGCCACGGTGCAGGCAGGTGCCACCCAGCTTGTCCTTCTCCACCAGCACGACCGACAGACCGAGCTGGGCAGCACGCAAGGCGCACGCGTAGCCGCCCGAGCCGCCACCAAGGATCACCAGATCGGCGGTGCGTGCTGAAGTCTCTGTCACTGAGACACTCCTGGGGCAGACGTCGGTGAGGTCGTATTGCGCGCCACGGCCATCTTGTCACCACAGCTCGACCGCCGCAGACGTGGGCGATATCACCGGTGATGGGCCTCGCTAGGTGCTTTGAGCTGGCGGGATTGGCGCGAAAGGCGCATCTGAAGCGCCTCGGGAAGGCGATCAGCCTTTGTCGGCGATATCGGCGAGGACAGCGGCCAGGGTGCGCACCGGTACGCCGGTGCCGCCTTTGCCGGTGTATCCCCACGGTGAGCCGCTGTTGTAGGCGGGGCCGGCGATGTCGAGATGTGCCCAGGGGATGTCGTCGGCGACGAACTCGGACAGGAATACCCCGGCGGTGAGCATGCCGCCCCAGCGATGGCTCGCCACGTTGGCGATGTCAGCGAGCTTGGAGTCCAGATCGGAACGCAGGTGTTCGGGTAGCGGCATCGCCCAGCCGTTCTCGCCGACCTGCTGGGAGATCGCGGTGATCCGGTCGCGAAACTCTGGAGTACCCATGATCCCCGGGGTGCGGTTGCCCAGTGCGACGATCTGAGCGCCGGTGAGGGTGGCGGTGTCGATGAGATAGTCCGGGGCATCCTGCGCCGCTCGAACCAGTGCGTCTGCGAGAATCAGCCGGCCCTCGGCGTCGGTGTTGAGCACTTCGACGGTGGTGCCGCCGTACATCGTGAGGACGTCTCCGGGCCGGTAAGCGGTGGCCGAGGGCATGTTCTCAGCCATCGGTACGGTGGCGATCACTTCCACCGGGAGCTCCAGCCGGGCGGCGAGCACCGTGGTGACGACTACGGCGGCCGCACCCGCCATGTCCATGGTCATCTCTTCCATCTTCGCCGCCGGCTTGATCGAGATGCCGCCGGTGTCGAAGGTGACTCCCTTGCCGACCAGGGCCACCTTCGCTTTCGACGTGGCCGGCGCGTAGTGCAGTCGGACCAGCCGCGGCGGACGAGACGAGCCGCCGCCGACGCCCAGGATGCCGCCGTATCCGTGGCGCCGCAGGGCCTTCTCGTCAAGCACCTCGGTGCGCAGGCCGGCCGCCTGTGCCATCGTCACCGCGCGATCGGCGAACGAGGCCGGGTAGAGGTCGTTGGGCGGGGTATTGACCAGGTCCCGCGCAGCGGTCACCGCTTCGGCAATGGCGACGGCTCGGGCGAGGTCCGCTCTCGCCCCTGCGCTGCTCGCCGACGGCACCGACAGGTCCATCTGGCCTAGCGGCCCGTCGCCGTTGCGGGACCGGTAGGCGGTGAACGCGTAGCTGCCCAGCGCAGTGCCTTCCGCGGCGGCGGCCAGGTCGATCCGGGACAACGTGGTGACGGCCCGAGCGGTGCCGGCCAGCGCCCGGGATGCCGCGCCAGCGGCTCGGCGCACCTGCTCGCTGGTGGGCTGGCCGTCGACCTCGCCGAGGCCAGTGGCGATCAGCAACGGAGCACTGATGGCTCCGCGAGTCGGTACCTTGATCACCTCGTCGGCCTTGCCTTTGGCACCAAGCATGGCCAGCAGGTCGGTGAGCGTCCCGTCGAACGCTGCATCGACCTCATCGCTTCCCGGTAGGAGTCGGGGACCCCCTTCGCCGGACATGGTTCCGACCACAAGGGCATCGACGGTCGCGGTGGTCACCGAGTCATCGGTGAGGCGCAGCGTCGGGGTGGTCACGGTGATCTCCTCAAAGGATTGAACGCATCGGGTGTGGAGCGGTATCCCAGTAGAGGTAGCGTTCCATAGCCGTGACCACCGACCTGCACCGCGGACCCCTGCACGCCTCGCACGTCGAGGTCGGCGCCACCATGGGAGCGTTCGGTGGATGGGAAATGCCGATCAGCTACCCCGGTGGAGGCGTCGTCGCCGAGCACACCGTGGTACGTGAGGCAGTAGGTGTGTTCGACGTCACCCACCTGGGCAAGATCAATGTCGTCGGGCCGGACGCTGCGAAGTTCGTCAACACCTGTCTCACCGCCGACCTCGCCAAAATCGCCCCAGGGCAGGCCCTCTACACCTTGTGCTGCGCTGAGGACGGCGGCGTGGTGGATGATCTCATCGTCTACCTGGTCGGTCCGGATGAGGTGTTCTGCGTGCCGAATGCCGGGAACACCATGGAGGTCGGCCGACGGCTGGCCGCCGCCGCGCCCCGGCCGGTGCGGGTACTCG